>NZ_JBMPGU010000008.1:0-217378 GCF_049323015.1 Thalassococcus sp. BH17M4-6 | reverse complement strand
TGGTCCTCCCCCACTGAAGTGGTCCTCCGCTATGTTTAGGAAAACGGAGGAAACACATGGCCAACAAGCGACCAAAGCCCGAGGAGATTGTCACGAAATTACGGCAAGTTGAGGTTCTGACGGGGCAAGGTCTGCCGCGACTGGATGCGATCCGGCAGATTGGCGTGACTGAACAGACCTACTACCGGTGGAAGAAGAAGTACGGTGGAATGGGCACAGACCAGTTGAAGGAATTGAAGCGGCTTCAGAAAGAGAACGAGCGGCTGCGCAAAGCTGTTTCCGATCTGACGTTGGACAAGCTGATCCTTGCAGAGGCCGCAAAGGGAAACTTCTAAGCCCCGCTCGTCGCCGTGCTTGCATTGATCGCGTTCGTGCCGAGCTGAATGTCTCGGAACGCCGCGCCTGCCGGGTACTGCGACAGCACCGATCCACACAGCGCAGGGTGCCAGTTGGCCGCCGGGATGAAGAACGATTGGTGGCCGACATGATCGAACTGACCCGGCAGTATGGCCGATACGGCTATCGTCGGATCGCTGCGCTGCTGAGAGACGCTGGCTGGCATGTGAACGATAAGCGGGTCGAAAGGCTGTGGCGACGAGAGGGGCTGAAAGTGCCAATGAAACAACCGAAGAAAGGGAGGCTCTGGCTCAATGACGGATCGTGTGTCCGGCTTCGGCCGGAACGGCGCGATCATGTCTGGAGCTATGACTTCGTGCATTGCCGCACCGAAGATGGAAAGGCGTTCCGCACGCTCAACATCATCGATGAATACAGCCGAGAATGTTTGGCCATCCGTGTGGATCGCAAGCTGAACTCGGGCAAGGTCATCGACACCTTGAGCGACCTGTTCATCCTGCGCGGCATCCCGTCGTTCATTCGGTCTGACAATGGCCCGGAGTTCGTTGCTCAGGCCGTGCGGGACTGGATCGAGGCTGTCGGAGCAAAGACCGCTTACATCGAACCCGGGTCGCCTTGGGAGAACGGATATTGTGAAGGCTTCAATGCCCGGTTCCGGGATGAGTTCTTGAACGGCGAAATCTTCTACAGCCTACGCGAGGCGCAAATATTGATCGAAGAATGGAGGAAGCACTACAACACGAAACGCCCACATAGTGCTCTGGGCTACCGCCCGCCAGCGCCAGAAGCCATCGTTCAGATGGACCAAAGGCCAGTCATGCACTAACAATCAGATCGGACCACTCAACTGGGGCTGATCATAAGGGTCGCTGCGCTCGCTTGAAACTTCGTAAGTCGCGACTTCAACTGCCACCGCCTCCGGCAAGCGGCTCCTAATCCTTGTTGAAAGTCGCACACGTGCATTCTGGCCATCTGCACCGCAGACAATGTATAATTTGTCTGGGCGGACCCTTGCTGCAAACGCCGCGAGTTTCACGATTTCTGACTCTTTTAGATTTTTGGAAGTTGTCGCTTCAACCGCGACTGTTTCGCCATCCACCACCGCGAGAAGGTCGATCTCACAGTCATTGGGACCATCTTCTCGATGTCCGTCGAACCAGATCAATGTAGATGGTAAGAAATAGAATGAAGCTTTCGCGCGCTCTGCAAGCTGCCACAGTGCCCATATTGCTGGTTCGGTTCCATGGTCGCTATAAGCCTCGACAAAGAAGCCGCTTGCCTTGAACTGCCACCCTCCCGAAACAGGCGGAAGTTCTTTATTTTGGCAAACATTGCACGTCATCAAGCTGGACAAGTCATCAATTGAGACCCAATTCTTGTTGAAGCAATTATGACATTGCCATTCGTGACCCTGAAACAGGATTTTTCGCTCGCAGAGGTACTGGATTGACGCATCCAACTCACCTGCTGAAAGATACTCCTCTATTAGGCCTTCTTTCACATGCGGGTTCTCTTCAATGAATTTCTTGACCAGGTCGCTATAGCGCGAAGCTAGCTTGTCATACCGCACAAAGCGTTCCGGACGTCGTATCTGAGAGGCAATCCTCAACGCTTCCTTTGCAACTTTTTGCCGGTCATCTTGGCTATTCACTTCCCATTCTTCATTGGCTGCACGCAATCGCTTGGCCATGATTTTTTGAAATCTGGCTTCCAGCTCATCATCCAAGTGCGAGGGGTCAGCACCTAACCTTCGGAGCCCTTCTCGCCAAAAACCATGCATCAGTGTTTGAAACGCATCAGGCAAATTGCCAAAATGCTGTAGGGTGCCAAGCAGATATCGGCCCTTGTCGGAATACTTTGCATCCATAACCTTTGGAGGAGGTGGCTTCTGAAGGGCAACTTTGTTCCCTCGTGTCCGAAGGAAACGGTTCCTTTGAAAGTCCAGCAGTGCGCCGAAGAAGGCATTATCATCGTTCGGGACTGTTAATGACGCTTGTCGGACTGCTAGTTCTATCGAAGCACTCAAACGCCCAGACCTCGTTGGCCTCTGACAGTATCTCTGATGAATACGAGAAGATGAACTCTCCCGGTTGATGGAAAAAAATGGGTCAATACGAAGCCTGCGAGGCATGATCCACTCGTGGACAACATTCGAGAACTTGCAGTGATCGATCTCCCGCTCAATCAACAAATCTACCATCCACTGACCTTCACGGACGCTGGGCGGCAAATAGTTTTCAGACAAGTGCCAAGGCGTCGCGAGCGGGAGGTCCGAGCGACCATTTTCTAGTTCACTTCTCTGCTGACCCTTTGGTTCCCGCGAGATGGCCGCCGAGCCAGTTGTGAAGTAAGTCCGCTCTTCCCAAAACTCGGGAATTGCCCAGTCAGCATCTGAGATTGCTTCGGTTGCAAAGCGTTGCCACGTCTTGCCTTCTGGCTTGATGCGCTCAGCAATGTCAGCGAGTTCATCCTCTGTCAGCGAAGTTGATCTGACAGTAGCAACAGGCGCGTCCTGTTCACCTTGGATTCCACGGCGGTCCAAGAAACGCCCAACTAGTTTCAAGAATTCGGTGTCTTTTGCTTGCGCGACTGACATGCGAATGGATGATGTACCGGTTAGCGCATTCCGAGGAAATCGGTTGTGGCCATTCCAAAACACTAAACGATCCGCAACTTCATCCCCGACGATGACGTTGACACCAGTTCGCTTTAAAGAATTCTTCGGTTCAAGATAGTGACAAAACATCTCTGACAATTGGCAGGGTGGTAGAACCGCTCCAGGTTCTGCAAGAGCCTGCAAAAAGGCGCGAGGGTCACTTTCATATTTGGCGTGCTCGCTCTTGCCGTACTGGCGGTTTGCAAGTGATTTCGCTGAGATCAACGTCAAACACTTAAATAACTCCGGGGCTGAGTCAGCGAGTTGACCGTTGCCAAAGCTGGTTGAAAGAAATCCAAAATTTTCACGGACAAACATGTCATCGGATCCATCCCAGAACTTGTCAAAGCTCAAAATGTCTTGCGGTTTATCGCCGAAACCCCAGCGCCGACTAGCGAACATTGGCAACACAGAAAGACAAGACAATCCTTGGAGTGGAAGCTCAATGTCATATCGGCGCTCGCCTTCAGGGTCGCGATACCTGTCCTCATGATGGTGAAGGATTCCGGGAGCCAACTCTTCGTCTAGCAAGCCGATAGCGTCGTCAGTCAGATTGGCAAAACTATAAATTAAGTCAGCATCGAATGCATTCAGCCACGACGCATAAGCAGGATCAACCCCATCCGGGGATGCAGAGATAATCGGAGTGCGTCGACCAGACCAACGACTGAAACTCTCGGCAATGATCTTGTCGATCAATAGGTCTTCGCACGTAGCCAAATCTACGAGGTATGCTACGCGCAGAGGCCTTGCCGTACCTTCAATCTTCCGATGCGCGGGCTTCTCCCACATAGCCGAATCCTAAACCAAGGTCCTCTTTGCTGACGGCGAAGACAGCGCCATCAAACTGCATTTCGTTGGCCCCGTTTTATGCGTTTCAAAGATGCTCTACCCGCTACTCGATAGACCACATTGTATCTGCCGTCGTCCAGTTCTTGTTTGCAGGGCACCGATGCTGTGAACGACCGCTTCCGGCCAGAGTAATTCTGCATTTCGCACCCGCAGCTAATGACCGGAATCCGCCCTTGGTGTCGAATGCTGCGCTGCCGCGATCTCACCAGCCTACTGGCCGACAGCGGGTCAAGAATTCCGATTTCAGTTCCATGTGACCAAACGAGACTGGCATTGAAGACATTTTTCACTCTCCAGAAAACCGCATAAGAACCAACGCCTTACAGACTATTCACCAAATCCGCGCAGTCATCAGGTCCGGAGAATATCGGCCCGGAGAGACCGTTTCCGGGGCTCCTGGCGCAGGTGCCAGTGCTCAGCCCCTCCCGCACAACCCTCGAAAACAACGGAAAAATCCGGCCGTAGCCGGATCGGGAGAACGCTTTCGCAAGGGTAAGTGGCGGAGCGACAGGGATTCGAACCCTGGAGACGGTCTCCCGCCTACACACTTTCCAGGCGTGCGCCTTCGACCACTCGGCCACCGCTCCGTCGGGCGGTGTCTATCCAATCTAGCGCACTACTTGCAAGCACGGTTTTCACAAAAAGCCCGCGGCCTTGCGCGTTTGACGACTGCGCACGCCGGAACGACGCTCGCCGGGCCTTTCCAGCGGCCAGGATCAGCGATCCAGAAGCAGGTTCACGCGGCGGTTCTGCCTGCCCTTGTTTTCGATCTTGCCGAGGCGCAACTGGCCGATTTCTGCGGTGCGCGCGACATGCGTGCCGCCGCAGGGCTGCAGGTCGACCTGGCCGCGGCCCTGCCCGATCCGCACCAGACGGATGGTGCCCGCGCCGCGCGGGGGCTGCACCGACAGGGTCTTGACCAGGCCGGGGTTGGCCACAAGCTCGGCCTCGGTGATCCAGTCCTCGGTCACGGCAAGGTCGCGGTCGACCAGGGCATTGAGCGCCGCCTCGATTCCGTCGCGGTCCTCGGGCGGATCGGGCATCTGGAAATCGAGCCGCCCCTTGCCGGCCGAGATCTGACCGCCGGTGACCGGCAGCGGGATCACAACAGACAGCAGGTGCAGCGCCGTGTGAACGCGCATTTGCCGGTGCCGCCGGTCCCAGTCGAGCCGCTGGGTGATCCGGGTGCCCACCGCAGGCAGGGCCGCGGGTTCCGCCGGGACCAGCGCCAACGCCTCATCCCCGGCCTTGACGCAGGTGGCGATGGCCACCGGTCCCTGCCCCCAGTCGATCCAGCCGCTGTCGCCGGGCTGGCCGCCGCCGGTCGCGTAAAACACCGTCTGGTCGCAAACGATGCCGCCTTCGGGGGTGATGCCCGTAACCTGCGCCTCGCAGTCGCGCAGGTAGGGGTCGTCGCGGAAAAGCGGGGCGGTCACCGGTCGCCATCCGGCCCGTCGGGCGCGTCCGGGGGGTCGGACTGCATGCCGGCGGTACGTTCATCCGTGTTGCCGCTGCCCGATCCCGACGAGGCCGCCGACCGGGCCAACGGCCGATCCTCGGGTGCCGTGCCGCTGCGCAGCGCCTCGGGATTGCGCAACCAGATGTCGCGCTGCGCAAACGGAATCTCGATCCCCTCTTCGGCGAAGCGCTTGGCGATCTCGTGATGCATCTCGTTCTGCACGACCAGAATATTGAGCACATCGGACAGGATGGCGCGGATTTCGAAATCCAGAGAATCCGCGCCGAAGCCCTTGAAATAGATGAAGGGTTCGGGGTTCATCATCACCAGCGGATGTTCGCGGGCGATACTGGTCAGGATGCTTTCCACCTTGCGGGTGTCCGTGCCGTAGGCCACCCCCACCGACACGATCACGCGGCCCAGCGTGTTGCCGCGGGTGTAGTTGGTGACGGTGCCCGACACCAGATCGGCATTGGGCACGATGACGTCGGTGCGGTCGAAGGTTTCGATCCGTGTCGAGCGGACCGAGATATCCTTGACCGTGCCCATGTTGCCGTTGACCTCGATCCAGTCACCTTCGCCGATCGGTCGTTCAATGAGCAGGATGATGCCCGAGACGAAGTTCGACACCACGTTCTGCAGGCCAAAGCCGATACCCAGCGACAGGGCGCCCGCGATGTACCCCAGCGCGGTCAGATCGATGCCCGCCGCGGTGATCGCCACCAGCGCGGCGATAAAGATACCCACATAACCGATGCCCGACAGCAGCGCGTTCTGCCCGCCGATGTCGATGCGCGTGCGCGGCAGGACCGAGGACCGCAAACCGCCCTGCAAGAGCTTGGTCAGCCCGTATCCCACGGCAAAGACCAGCAGGAAGGTCAGGAAATCGGTCGGGGAAATACGTGTCTCGCCGATCAGGAAGCCTTCGCGGAAGCGGGCCCAGATCTCGGTCATGTCGGCCACGCGCGCGCCCCAGATCAGCGCCAGCAGCGGCAGCGAGGCCACCGCCAGCGCAAAACCCGCGAGCACCGGAACCAGAGAATCGCCGTCCGAGGCGGGGCGCCCGGTGAACAGCTCGAACAGGTCGTTGGCAAAGCGCTGCAGCACGATCAGCAGCGCCGCCAGCGCCAGCGTGGCGATCATCGGGAAGACCAGGTATTCGCCGGCCCGCGCATAGCCCACCGCCGACAGCACCGGCCCGATGCAGCCTGCGGCCATCGCCAAAAGGCCCAGGTACCGCGCCAGACCCAGCCGGAAGCCCGGACCGTCGAAGCCGGTGCCATCGGATTCGGAGGTTTCCGCCTGCCGCAGGATCTGCCCCAGCCGGAACAGCATCAGCGCGCAGATCACGACGATCGGGAATTGCAGCACCGCCACCGTCGACGGCGAATAATCGTCGAACTCGGTCAGCGACATGCGGATGCCGCGCAACACCAGAAGGCCCGCCAGCACGTTGGCATAGAACCGCCCCTCGACGCGGTGCTTGGCGCTGAGCTGCAGGGTGCCGGACGGGGCATCGCCCTTCTGAAACACCTGTTCGGCCAGCCAGCGGATGACCAGCAGCACCGCCGCCCAGACCGGCAGACGGTCGAGCAGCAGTTCGCCTCGCGCCCCGATCATCCCGGTCGCGGACAACGCCGCCGACAGGGTGAAGATGCCAGCAAGCGGCACGAGGATCTGCCCGAATGAAGCCAGAAAGCTCCAGACGCCGGTGCCGGGCCGGGTGCGGCGGCGCAGGCTTTGCACAAGCCGCGTCACCCATTCGCGCCCGCGCATCAGCAGGACGACCGACAGCACCAGCAGGCCGATGACCACCGGCAGCGCCTGGCGCAGGTCGGTCTGGCGCACCGGCGACATCCAGGCCTCGTGCAGTTCCGACCAGAGCGTCGTGACCGACGACGACAGGTCCCGCAGCGCGCCGGGATAGAGCGTCGGATTGATCGGCGCGGGCCCCAGTTCGAAAAGCTGGTTGGCCTGCCGGGTGCGGATGGTGTTATCGATCTCGCCGATCAGCCCGTCGGCGCGGGTATAGGCCTCTTCCGCGGCCAGCACCGGCGCGCGCAGGGTGGCAAGCTGCTCTTGCAGCTGTGCCCGGCGGTCGGCGATTTCTGGCACTTCCTCGCCGTTTTCGGGCGGGTCGCCAAGCGCGTCGAGCTGCGATTGCAGCGTCTGGATGCGCTGACTGTTGGCGCCCTGCGCCTCAAGGAATTGTTCGCGGAAGGCGACGATTTCGCTGCGCAAATCCTCGAGCGCGGTATCAGACGCCTGCCCTTCGCTGATCGACTGTTCGGCACGTTCCGCAACGTTCTCCCAGACGTTGTAATCCGGCGTGCGCTCCGTATCCGGCCCGCGCTGCGCCTCTGCCGCGCCGGTGGCAAGGCACAGGATCAGGGCGGCGATGGACAGCAGCCAGCGCAACACGATTACACGTCCTCGAACACGCCGGGGATGCTGGCGGGGGCGCCATGCAGCCAGTTCGGCACCGGCAGGCCCTTGGCCTCAAGGAACTCGGGATTGAAGAGCTTGGACTGATAGCGCGTGCCGTAATCGCACAGGATGGTGACGATGGTATGGCCGGGCCCCAGTTCGCGCGCCATCCTCATCGCGCCCGCGACGTTGATGCCGCTCGACCCGCCAAGGCACAGCCCCTCTTCGCTGAGCAGGTCAAAGACGATGGGCAGCGCCTCTTCATCCGTGACCTGGCAAAGGTAGTCGGGCTTGAACCCTTCGAGGTTGGCGGTGATCCGCCCCTGCCCGATGCCTTCGGTGATCGACCCGCCGGTCGCGTTGGCGGCACCTTCGGTATAGAGCGTGTAGATCCCCGACCCCATCGGATCGGCAATACCGCATTTGACCCCCTTGGGCTGCAACGCCGCGCCCACACCTGCCGCTGTGCCGCCCGACCCCACGGCGCAGATAAAGCCGTCGACCTTGCCGTCGGTCTGCTCCCAGATCTCGGGGCCCGTCGTTTCGATATGGGCCTGACGGTTGGCGACGTTGTCGAACTGGTTGGCCCAGATCACGCCCTTGTTCGAATTGCGGCCCATCTCCTCGGCCAGGCGGCCGGAATACCGGACATAATTGTTGGGGTTCTTGTAGGGGGCTGCCGGCACTTCGACCAGTTCGGCCCCCGCCAGGCGGATCATGTCCTTCTTTTCCTGGCTTTGCGTTTCCGGGATCACGATCACGGTGCGAAAGCCCATCGAGGCACCCACAAGCGCAAGGCCAATACCGGTGTTGCCGGCGGTGCCTTCGACAATCGTGCCGCCGGGCTTCAGCAGGCCTTTTTCCACCGCGTCCTTGATGATGAAAAGCGCCGCGCGGTCCTTGACCGACTGGCCGGGGTTCATGAACTCGGCCTTGCCGAGGATCTCGCAACCGGTGGCGTCGGACGCCTTGTTGAGGCGGATCAGCGGTGTGTTCCCGACGGCGCTGGCCAGATCAGACGCGATACGCATGGCGCGTTCCCCTTCCCAAGTGTTTGTGTCGGTTTAGGCGGGCGGCGGGCGGAACTCAAGCCGCCGCGCGCAGCCCTGCACGGTGCTGCGCCAGCCACAGCATCATCATCACCAGCGGTCCGGCATTGATCTCGCCTGTCGTGATCAGCTCCATCGCCCTGTCGAAGGGGATCACGTGGCTGCGGATATCCTCGTTCTCGCTGTCGAGCCCGCCCAGACCGGTGCGGTAGTCCGCAAGACTGCAAAGCCCCAGAAAGCAATGAAAGAACTCGCTGGTATAGCCCGGGGAGGCATAGACCCGCGCCATCGGGCGCAGATCGCCCAAGGTCAGCCCCGCCTCCTCCCCGGCTTCGCGGCGGGCGCAATCGGCGGGGTCTTCGCCCGCGTCGACCAGCCCGGCAATCGGTTCCAGCACCCAAGGCGCAGGATCCCCGCGCCCGATCGGGCCGTATCGCAGCTGTTCGATCAACAGCACCTCGTCGCGCTGCGGGTCGTAGGGCAGCACCAGCGCGGCGTCGAAGGCGATGAACATCTCGCGCGACACTGGATGGCTGCGGCCGCCGTCAAAGCGGCGGTGCTGGAGGTCGACGGCGCGGATGCGGAAAAACCCGTCATACCCTTTGCGGTGGCGCAGGATCTCGACATCGTCCAGCGTCATCCGGCTGCGCAGGGTCTGCGGCGCCGGTGTCGCGGCAAGCTGGCGCGCCCAGCCCCGGGCGCGGAAGAACGGCATCAGCGGCCGCACCTCTTCGGGCGGGGCGATGCCGTAGCGGGCCATCGCCTCTTCCGCGGCTGACAGCGTCACGGCGGCCCATTTTTCCTGCCAGTCCGTCAGCGACCAGGGCGCGCCGGGCTGCCAGAGCCCCGGCTGCGGGAAATAGACCTGCGCCGGGGCCGCGCCCTCGTCGGTCTGCACCGTCACAGCGCGCAGATCGTAGCCGAACCCGCCTTCGTAGAAATCGAGCCGGGCCAGATCGTCGTCCCCCAGCCCACGCACCAACAGCCCACGGGCCGCCTGCCCCGGAGCGTTCTGGATCATCGGAAAGGCGTTATCTGCCACCCAGCGGCTTTCATGATCGGGCAGCGTTGCGGGCAGGCATTTCACCCGGTCGTGCCCCAGCACTTGATGCAGAAGCGGCAGATGGCACAGCGTGCCGTAAAAGAACAGATCGGGCACGTGCGTCACCGATAGTTGCGCGCGGCGAATTCCGTGACCAGCCCGGTAACGATCGCGCCGACGAACAGCGTCAACACGATGGGCGCCGTCAGCATGATGCTGCCGTATTCGATGCCCAGCTCAAAGATCGCGGCGAACGCCTCAACCGGCCCGTCAAAGCGGTGTTTCATCGCCAGGCGCGTCATCTCGTTGATCGCCTGCACGCCCAGACCGATCAGGACCATCGCCACCATGCCGGTGAAGCCGTTCGAGATGGCGGCCGCCGTGCCACGCCCGGCGCGGCTGCCGACGATCACCCAGCCACACACCAGGCCGATAAAAGCGTTGACGTAGGAAAAGATGCCAAAGTTCGTCGACGGCGGCATCACCTGCTTGATCATGCCCGACACCACGAAGCCCAGGATTGCCAGACAGATGGCGGCAAACAGGCGTGCGGCTGTGGGCATGGGTCAACTCGGCCTTGTGATCGTGATCTGTGTCACATCACAGTTACCGCTGTGAAAGGTCGCCGCACAAGAGGTCAGATAAAAATTCCACATCCGGCGGAACCGGTCGTCAAAGCCCAGACGCGCGACTTCGTCCCACCTGTCGTTGAAAGTTTCGTGCCAGCGGCGCAGCGTCTCGCTGTAGCTTTTGCCGAATTCCACCGATCGCGCGACCTTGAGCCCGGCCTTGCCGATCTCTTCGCGCAGGACCACCGGACTGGGCAGCATGCCGCCCGGAAAGATGTATTTCTGGATGAAATCCGGGCCGCGCTTGTAGACCTTCCAGCGCCGGTGCTGGACGGTGATGATCTGCAGCGTTGCGTTGGCCCCGGGCTTCAGCCGCTCGCGCACGGTGTCGAAATAGATCGGCCAGTATTTCTCGCCCACCGCCTCGAACATCTCGATACTGGCGATGCCGTCGTAGGTGCCGCGCTCGTCGCGGTAATCCTGGAGCTTGAAGGTCACGCGGTCAGAAAGCCCAGCCTTTTCAATCCGCTCCACGGCGTAGTTGTACTGTTCGCGGCTGATGGTCAGCCCGGTCACGCGCAGCCCACGCTCCTTGGCGGCATATTCGGCAAAGCCCCCCCAGCCGCAGCCGATTTCCAGCACGTGATCGCCCGGCTTGGCACCCATCTGGTCTACCATGCTGGCATATTTCGCGATCTGCGCGGCCTCTGTGCTTTCCTTGCCGGTCTCAAACAGGGCGCTGGAATAGGTCATCGTGTCATCCAGCCACAACTTGTAGAATTCGTTGCCCAGATCGTAGTGGTAGCTGATGTTCTTTTTCGCCTGACGTTTGGAATTGCCCTGCCACCAGAAGCGCAGCCGCTCGAACGCCCGCACCAGCCCCATGCCGGGAAAGCCGTCGTACATGTCGTCGTTATCGGCATGCACGAGGTCCATGAAGGCCATGAGGTCCGGCGTGCTCCACCACCCGTCCAAGTAGGCGTCGCAAAAGCCCAGATCGCCTTCTCGGATAAGCCGGGCGAAAATGTCGGGGTTGTGGATGTCCAGTTCGGCCACCGGACCCGGGTTGCGCCCCTCGGCGCGAAAGCGGCGGCCGTCGGGAAGCGTGAAATCCAGCCGACCCTTGTTCATGCCCTTGGCCATCTCGAAAACGCGGGCAAAATAGCGCGGCAGCCCTGTCTGACCGCTCGCATCGGTCAGCACGGCCCCGTCGGCCCGCCTTTCATCCGTACCGGAAAATCGGTCGCCGGGGGTGCCCGGCGGGCAGGTGTTCACGAATGTCATAGGTTAGAAGTCCCTGTTTTCATATGCTGCCAGCGCGCGTTCGCGCCCCTCGTCCGCCGCGACCACCGGTTCGGGATAGGGGTCGTCCGGCGCCATGTTCCAGCTTTTTGGTATGGCTTCGAAGTAACGGGCCGCGTCACCGGAAAGTTTCGCGCCCGGTTCGCCCAGCCAGCGGTGGACGTAGGCGCGGTCCTTGTCGAACCTGTCAAGCTGGGTCACCGGGTTGAACACGCGGAAATAGGGTGTGGCGTCCGGGCCGGAACCTGCGGACCATTGCCAGCCCATCGCGTTCGATGCCGGATCCCAGTCGATCAGGCAATCCTCGAACCAGCGCATGCCGATCTTCCAGTGACACATCAGGTGCTTGGTCAGATAGCTTGCCACGATCATCCGCCCCCGGTTGTGCATGCGGCCGGTGACGTAAAGCTCGCGCATGGCGGCATCGACAAAGCGGATGCCGGTGCGCCCCTGTTTCCAGGCCTTGACCTCGGCCTTGCGCTCATCCTCGTTCCAGGGGAAGGCATCCCAATCCTCGCGCCAGTTGTCAGACAGGATACGCGGGGTGTGCCACATCAGATGATACGCGAATTCGCGCCACACCAGTTCCTTGAGAAAGGTTTCAGCCCCGGCTTTGCCTTCCTCGCGGGCGCGCAGACCTGCGTGCCAGCATTGCTGCGGGCTGATTTCGCCCAAGGCCAGGTTTTCCGACAGGTTCGATGTGCCGTCGACCGCGGGCAGATCGCGGGTGGTGTCGTAATCGGCCACCTTGGATCCCATGAAGGCCCCCAGCCGCGCCTGCGCCGCCCCTTCGCCCAACTGCACGAAAGGGCGCACCACGTCGGCGCCGCGCTGCATCGCAGCCCCCAGCGCCCAGTCGTCCAGCGCCTCGCTTTCGGGCCAGCTGTCGGGGGCGGCGATCTCGGACGGCGCCGATTTCGGGGCCGCCACGTCGCGCGACTTCACCATGTTCCAGAAGGGCGTGTAGACCTTGTAAAAGCCGCCCGCCTTGGTTTCGACCGTCCAGGGTTCGAACATCAGGTGCCCGGCAAAGCTTTGCGCCGCAACATCCTGATCCTTCAAAGTTTCCTTGATCTTGGTATCACGGTCCACGCTGTCGGGATCATAGGCGCGCATCCAGTAGACGGCGCTTGCACCGGTGTCCTTGATCACCGCTTGCAACACCTCCAGCGCGTCGCCCGAGCGCAGGATCAGCCGCGATCCCTTGTCCTTCAGCGCCTGGGCGAAATAGTCCAGCCCCAGCCCCAGACGCCATTTCGGCGCGGCGCCGAGCGCGTCGACCAGACCGTCGCGTACAAAGACCGGCACGACCGGACGGCCGGTCGAGACCGCGGCATCCAGCGCCGCGTGATCGCTCAACCGCAGGTCGCGCCTGATCCACAGGATGATCGGAGAAGTATCTGCCAAGGTATCGCCCGTTTTATTCCGTCAAACCGGCAACATAGCGCGCAGCGCGCAAGGTCAAACCTGACCTCACAGCACCGCGTCCAACGCGGTGATCAGGCGGGCGACCTCATCCTCGGTCGTGTAGTGCACAAAGCTCATCCGCAGCACCCCCTTATCGTGGTCCACGCCCAAGGCCTTGAGCGCGCGCACGGCATAGAAATCCCCGCCCCCCGCCATGATGCCATGGCTGGCCAGTTCCGCCGCCACCGGCTCGGCCGGACGGCCCAGATCGACCGCGACCGTTGGCGCGCGGTCCTCGGCGCGGGCGGGGCCCAGAAGGCGCAGGGTGTTGCGATCGCTCAGCGCATCCAACAGGGGCTGCAACAGCCGCACCTCCTGCGCGCGCATCAGGTCGTGCACGCCGTCCGGGGCCACGCCGTGATGCGCCGCCAGCGCCTCGATGTAATCGGCGATGCCCGCGCAGGCCGCGACCTGCGCGTGATCCGGCCCCGCCGGGGTGAACCGCTTGTAAAGCGCGTCGGCGTTGAAGAAATGCGCCTGGTTCGGCAACGCCTCGGCCAGGGCGCGGCGGATGACCATCAGACCCTGGTGCGGCCCGTAGGTCTTGTAGGCCGAAAAGAGGTATATGTCGGCCCCCAGGCTGCCTACGTCCGGCAGGCCGTGCGGCGCATAGCTGACCCCGTCGACGCAGACGAAGGCCCCCGCCGCATGGGCGCGGGCGGTGATCTCGACCACCGGATTGATCTCGCCCACCACGTTCGAGCAATGCGGAAAACAGACCAGCCGCACGGATTCGTCCAGCAGATCCTCCAGCGTATCGGGATTGAGATGCCCGGTGTCCGGATCCATCCGCCATTCGCGGATCTCGATCCCGTCCTCGGCCAGCCGCCGCCAGGGGCCGGAATTGGCCTCGTGATCCTGGTTGGTGACGATGATCGCCTCTCCGGGCTGCATGAATTTGCGAAAGGCTTGCGCCAGCACGTAGGTGTTCTGCGTGGTCGAGGGGCCAAAGGACAGCTCTTCCGGCTCGACCCCCAGAAGGGCCGAAAGGCGGGTGCGGGCCTCGTCCATCTCGGCCCCCGCCAGTTCCGACGCCGGATAAGGCGCGTAGGGCTGCACCTTGCGTTCGCGGTAAAAGCGGGTCAGCCGGTCCACCACCTGCCCGCAGGCATAGGACCCGCCGGCATTCTCGAAAAACGCCTGATCGCGGAGCGCCTCCACCCCGAAAGCCGGAAATTGCGCCCTGACAAAATCGATATCCAGCATAATCTGCCCCCTCATAACCCCGGGCCAACAAAGCGGTGATTGCGCAAAGGGTCAAGCTGGGCGCGACGTTCCCCCTTGTCGGCACGAGCCTACCCCGCTCAGCCGGTCGGACACGTTGGCGTGTCCGTTTCCGAGAGCGGACGGTTAATTTCATCGCCCCGCACGGAATCAAGGCCGCTTGCGACCGCCGCACCGGCCCCACGGGGCGGCGCTGGCAAGACCTGGACAGAAAAGGCCCCGACATTTACTTGTCGGGGCCTTTCCAAATCTCATGTCCTGCGGATCACTCCGCCGCGGCGATGCCTTCTTCGGTCGTCGGAATGCCCTGCGCCTGGCGGCGTCCGTCATTCCAGATCGCCTTGATCAGCGAAATGCCCATCAGCACCATCACCAGGCTGAACGGCAGTGCGCCAATCACCATCGCGGTCTGGATCGCGCCCAGACCGCCCGCGATGATCAGGCCACCCACGACCAGCGCCAGCGCCGCCCCCCAGAACAGAATATGCGGGCGGGCCTTGGGGCCTTCGTCGCCGGCGGCGTTGATCGTGTTGATGATCAGCACGGCCGAGTCCGCGGACGTCACCAGATAGGTCAGCAGCAGGATCACAACGATCACCGACATGATCCAGGCCAGGCTGTCGCTCAGCATCACCGCGAACATCGCGAAAAGCTGATCCTCCTGCCCCGCGCCCTGAATGGCCCCATCGGCCACGCCCGAAAGCTCCAGGTCGATGGCGGTGCCGCCCACCAGGGCGAACCAGACAAAGCACATGACCGCGGGCACGATCATCGCACCGAGCACGTATTCGCGGATCGTCCGCCCCTTTGAAATCCGCGCAAGGAACACGCCGACGAAGGGGGCAAAGGCAATCCACCACGCCCAGTAGAAGATCGTCCAGCCGCCCTGCCATCCGGCCAGCGCGTCACCGACCTCGGTCCCGTCGGCGTTCCAGACGGTGAAGATGTTGCCGGGAATCGACAGCAGGTAATCCCAGATCCCCAGGAACAGCGCCTGCAGACCAAAGAGCGTCGAGCCGAAGATGATGAAGAAGGCCAGCACGAAAAAGCTCAGCCCCATGTTGATGTTGGACAGCCATTTGATGCCCTTGCCCACACCCGACAGCGCCGACAGGGTCGAGGCGCCCATGATCACCACCAGCGCCACGATGATCGCCAGGGTCGAAGAGCTTTGCTCGCCCGCATCATTCAGGGAATAAAGCCAGTCGCCCATGCCGATGCGGCTCAGCCCCGCGATGAACTGTTCGACGCCGAAGCCCAGCGTCTGCGCCACGCCAAGAACCGTCGCCACCACCGCGACCACGTCGACCACATGGCCCAGCGGACCCGACAGGGTCTTGCCGAAGAGCGGCGCCAGGGCCGACCGGATGGTCAGCGGCAGGCCCCGCCGGTACGAAAAATAGCCCAGTGCCAAACCGACGATGGCATAGGAGGCCCAGGCCGCCAGCCCCCAGTGGGTGAAGGATCAGATATAGGCATCACGCACGTTCCCGGCGGTGCTGCCTTCGGTCAGCCCCTGGATCGTCGCGGGGTTCTTGGCGAAATGATACATCGGCTCGGCGGTGGCGAAGGTCAGCATGCCGATGCCGATGCCCGCGCCGAACATCATCGAAAACCAAGAGAAATTGCCGAACTCCGGCTCGTCGCTGGGCTGGCCGAGCTTCAGCCGTCCGGCCGTGGGCCAAATCGCCAGCGCGAAACACAGAATGACGAAAAACGCCATCACGTAGACATACCAGGCGCCAAAGCCCGCGAGGATGATGCTGTTGAGCGCCCCCAGCATCGACGCCGCATTGTCCGGAAAGGCGATGGCCCAGAGGATGAGCGCGCCCACGGCGATCTTGGCCGTGATCGTCACGTCCTTGGTGAATCCTCGATAAAAGCCGGAGTCTGCCGTCTTGATCGGCAACTCCGTCAGCGGTGGTTTGATTGTCATCTTGTCCCCTCCCTGCCCGCGTTTGCGGAGCAGCCCGCATTGCGGGCGATTTTTGTTTAGGCGCAAACCCTTGCAGAAGTCGTTTTCAAAAGCAATTGCTACGTCTGTGAGCATGCAGCGGTCCGGGGGTGGCCATTCACTGCCCAAAGCGGCATGCTTAGGCGATCCAAGGCAGGCCCCGGGGGGCTGCCGATCCGCGTGAAGCCGATCCCGAACGGGGGGCCGCAGGCTTCTGAAAACAACAACACGGAGGACAGTGACTTGTCAGATCAATCCATGCCCGAAGGCGTTCCGACGCCGGACGGAGACGTCAACCTGATCGACACCGATTACGACATCGGTCAGGACAACATCGATGGTCAGGTCGGCCCGTTCGGCTTTGACATCCACAACCCGGTCTTCCTGATCTCGGGGCTGAGCGTGGTGGCCTTCGTGGCCTATGCGCTGCTGTTCCAGGAACAGGCGACCAACATGTTCGGCGCGCTTCGGCCCTGGCTGACCAGCACTTTCGACTGGTTTTTCCTGATTTCGGCCAACATCTTCGTGATCTTCTGCCTGTTCCTGATCGTCAGCCCCTGGGGTTCGGTCCGGCTGGGCGGCACCGAGGCCACGCCGGATTACACCTACACCGGCTGGTTCGCGATGCTCTTTGCCGCCGGCATGGGCATCGGCCTGATGTTCTTCGGCGTGCTCGAACCGGTCTATCACATGGCGATTTCCTCGCCGCTTGGGGTGCCCTCACCCTTTACCGAGGATGGCACACTGATCCCCGAAAACGTCGATGCGTCGCGCAGCATCGGCCTTGCGGGCACGATCTTCCATTGGGGTCTGCACCCCTGGGCGATCTACGCGGTGGTGGCGCTGGCGCTGGCGCTGTTTACCTATAACAAGGGTCTGCCGCTCACGATCCGCTCGGCCTTCTATCCGATCTTCGGGGACCGCGTCTGGGGCTGGACCGGCCATATCATCGACACCCTGGCGGTCTTTGCGACGCTCTTTGGCCTCGCCACCTCGCTCGGCTTCGGCGCGCAGCAGGCGGTTGCGGGTCTGGAGTTCGTGTACGGCGTGCCCAACACCGTCACCAGCCAGGTCGTGCTGATCTGCGCGATCACCGCCGTGGCGCTGGTATCGGTGCTGCGCGGGCTGGACGGCGGCGTCAAGGTCCTGTCCGAGGTCAACATGGTCGTGGCCGCCCTGCTGCTGCTCTTCGTGCTTCTGGCAGGCCCAACGCTGCTGATCCTCACCGGTTTCGGCGAAGGGCTCGTGGCCTATGCCAAGGACCTTATTCCGCTGTCGAACCCGTTCGGCCGTGAAGACGACAGCTACCGTCAGGGCTGGACCGCCTTCTACTGGGCCTGGTGGATCAGCTGGTCACCCTTCGTCGGCATGTTCATCGCCCGCGTCAGCCGTGGCCGCACGGTGCGCGAATTCGTCACCTGTGTGATCCTGATCCCCAGCCTCGTCTGCGTGCTCTGGATGGCCGTCTTCGGCGGCACGGCGATCGAACAGGTGCTGACCAACTCGGCCAGCCAGGTGAAAGCCTACGTGATCGACAGCTACAGCCCCGAGCTTTCGCTCTTCGGGATGCTGGCCGACCTGCCGCTGGCCTCGATCACCTCGACCATCGCCATCGTGCTGGTCATCGTGTTCTTCGTGACCTCGTCCGACTCGGGCTCGCTGGTCATCGACACGATCACCGCAGGCGGCAAGATCGACGCGCCGGCACCGCAGCGGGTGTTCTGGTGCGTGTTCGAAGGTCTGGTGGCCATCGTGCTGCTGATCGGCGGCGGTTTGTCATCGCTGCAGGCGATGGTGATCTCGACCGGCCTTCCGTTCACGCTGGTGCTGCTGCTGATGTGCTGGGCCATCCTCAAGGGGCTGATGAGCGAGAAGCGCTGAGGCCCGGCCTTTAAGAAAAAAGGAACGCCCCGCCGGTCATCGGCGGGGCGTCTTGCATTTGGGGGCTCAAGCCCGGGTCAGCCGTTCACGTCGACGACCACGCGGCCCTTCACCTGACCTTTCAGGATGTCCGCACCAAGCTTCGGCAGATCGTCCAGCGTCGCGGGCTGCACCATCGCTTCGAGCTTGTCCATCGGCAGATCGCTGGCGATCCGGGTCCAGGCGCGCAGACGGTTGTCATAGGGCTGCATGACCGAATCGATGCCCAGCAGGTTCACACCGCGCAGCAGGAACGGCACCACAGTCGCAGGCAAGCCCGCGCCACCGGCAAGACCGACCGCCGCAACCGAGGCGCCGTATTTCATCTGCCCCAGCACGCGCGCCAGCATGGCGCCGCCCACCGCATCGACGCAACCCGCCCAGCTTTCGCTTTCCAGCGGGCGCTTCACGGTCTCGTTGATGTCTTCGCGCGGCACGATCTTGGTCGCGCCCAGGCCCTTGAGGTAATCCGCCGTTTCGGGCCGTCCGGTGACACCGGCCACGTCATAGCCGAGGTTGGACAGGATCGCGGTCGCCACGGACCCGACACCGCCCGCGGCCCCGGTGACCAGCACCTCGCCCTTGTCCGGCGACAGCCCGTGATCCTCAAGCGCCATGACCGCCAGCATCGCGGTGAACCCGGCGGTCCCGACCGCCATCGCCTGCCGCGTATCCAGCCCGTCGGGCAGCGGCACCAGCCAGTCTGCCTTGACCCGCGCCTTTTGCGCATAGCCGCCCCAGTGCGCCTCGCCCACGCGCCAGCCGGTCAGCACCACCTTGTCGCCAGGCTTGTAGCGGTCGTCCGAGCTTTCCTCGACCGTCCCGGCAAAGTCGATGCCCGGCACATGCGGATAATTCCGCACCAAGCCACCGCCCGGCCCGATGCACAGGCCGTCCTTGTAATTCACCGTGGAATACTCCACCGCCACCGTGACCTCGCCCTCTGGCAGATCGTCGAGGTTGATCTCCTTGACCGAGGCCGAGGTCTTGCCCTCATCGTTCTTCTCTACAACCAATGCCTTGAACATCGCGCATTCCTTTCAATCCGCAGGGCCAGCCCCCTGCTTCGTCATTCCAAAATCACCCGGGCACAAGAGGGGCTGGCCCCCCGCGCCCGCTGAACTCGAACCTCTCTCAGGCCCAGAACCCGTCGCGCACCACCGCGGGCCGATCGCCGTCGGGGCAGCGCACCAGCAGTTCGGTGCCCGCATCCCAGTGCGTCATCCGCACCATGCCGATTGCGACGTTGGTGTCGTGATCCGGCGACCACGCGGCGCTCGACACATTGCCCACCTGCCTGGCTCCGGCCATCACCGGCCAAAGCCTGTCGCAGCCCGGCACGCGCTCGCCACCGATATCCAACGCACAGATCTGCCGCACGGGTCCTTCCTTTGCCACCCGCAGCAGCGCATCGCGCCCGACGCAGCCGATTGCGGTTGCGGTGTTGCAGAACCGGCCCAGCCCGCATTCATGCGGGGTGTTGTCGCGGGTCATGTCGTTGCCATAGGACAAAAGCCCGCCCTCGATCCGCTCGATCAGGTTGGGACAGCCCGCATGCACGTCCATGCTCTGCCCCGCCTCCATCAGCGCGTTCCAAAGCGGCATGCCGATATCGCCGCCCTCGACGTAGATCTCGAACCCGCCCTGCTTGGAATAGCCCGACCGCGCCACGACCAGATCGCGCCCCTCGAACTGGAAGACACCGAACCGGAAGAACCGGATCTTGCGCACCGCGTCGCCAAAGACCGCCGCCATCAGATCCTCGGCCTTTGGGCCCTGCACGGCCAGCGGCGACACGTCCGGCTCGTCCACCAGAACATCCAGGCGAAAGCCGTAGACGATGCCCTTGACCCAGTGCAGCAGGTCCGAATCCGCAATCGAAATCCACCAGCGGTCCTCGGTCAGCTTCACCGCCACCGGATCGTTGAGCATGCCGCCGGTCTCGTCCACGATGGGCACGTAATAGCACTGCCCCGGCAGCATGCCGCGCAGATCGCGCGGCGTCAGCATCTGCATCAGGCGGCCCGCATCGGGCCCGCGCAGTTCCACCTGCCGCTCGCAGGCGACATCCCAAACTTGCACCGCCTCCTTGAGATGGCGGTAGTCCTCCTCGACCGAACGGAACATCGTCGGCAGCAGCATGTGGTTGTAGACCGTGTAGGCCTTGACGCCCGCCGCCTCGACGCCGTCGGAAAACGGCGTCCTGCGCAAACGCCGCGAAGGTGCAATCAATGCCATTCCGTCCTCCCTGGAATGAAAAATCGCCCTGCGGGATGGCGGGTGGGGCGTCGCGGCACGCGCGCGTCACCGGCCATCACAGCCAGGGCCCGTCGTCAGGCATGAAGGGCAGATCGCTCACCGGCGCATCGGCCCCCGCCTGCGTCAGCATCGCGTGGATCTGGCCGCGATGGTGGGTCTGGTGGTTGAAAAGATGCATCACACACAGTCCCATCGATTTGCTGATCTCCACCTTCTTCACCGCCGAATACCAGGTCAGCGGCCCGGTCAGGTCCACCGCCTTCAGACCTTCGGCCCAGAGCAGGATGCGCGCATCGGCCCGGAACCGCTTGACCGCCCAGTCGGCGGCCGACGGGCAAAGTGCGGCGGATTTTGTGATCCCGCCCTCGGGCGCCGCGCCGCCGTCCAGCCGGTGCATCCACATGAGATCGCCCCAAAGCAGATGGTTCGCCGTCCCCAGAAGCGACCCGAAAAAGGCCTTCCGGTTCTTGGTCAGCGTCGCCTCCGAAAGCCGCTCGAACGCCGCCTTCACCTGACGGTTTTGCCAGGCATTGTACCGCGCCATCGCAACACAATACTCCGGCGTGATCATCACGGCTTGGGGCCCTTCCAGTCGATCGGGCAGATCTCGGCGGATTTGCCGCCGAAATCCCAGATCCGGCCGAAATCCCTGACCTTGGACTTGAGTCCCCGCGCCGCGATGATATCCGGCCCCATCCAGTATTTGGAATTCGAGATCATCACCGGATGATCGGGGCTCGCGCCCTCGATCATCTCGATCTCCCCCTGGATCTTGCGCCCGATGTAAAGCCCGCGTTTCCTGCCGTCGCGCACGATCTCGACCTTCTCGCGCTCGGCCCCGACGATGTCGCTGACCAGCATGGTGAACAGCCCCGTCGTGCCGCCGGCCGCCCCCGAAAAGATCTGCAGGATGCCGTTATAGGCCTTGCCGCTGGCGCGTTCGTCCACATAGGCCGCGACCTTCCAGCCGCCCTCGGCCATGCGGCCCGGGATGTCGACCATCAGCCCGACGTTCAGCCCCGACAGATCCTCGCCCTCGTAATGCCCCTCGTCGATGGCGATGGCCATCCAGGCGTGGCAATGCCCTTCGGTGGGGGGATGCGCCCCCAGGCTGACCACGCAGGGACAGAAAAGCTCGCACGAACAGTTCAGGAACAGCTCGCCCTTGATGGCCCATTCCGTCGGCACCATCTTGCGCCGCTTGGGGTTGGCCATGCGCTGGTCGATCCGCTGACTGATCGGCAGCTTGTCCGATTCCGACACCCGTTTCACCGCCATCTCATCCTCCCGCAATCAGGGGCCAGCCTGCCACCGCGACACCCGCCGCGATCAGCACAAAGCCCATCGGTTTCATCACCCGCCACCCGATGTCAGGCAGCTTTTCCAGCACCATGAAAAGCGTGGCGAGGCCCATCCACGCAAGGTTCATCACCCCACCGACAAAGCCAAGCGCCATGAAGCCCCAGCAGCAGACCGCGCAGAACGCGCCCAAGGCCAGCCCCATGCGCAGCCCGCCCACCGCGCCCTCACGCCAATGCCCGAGGAAATAGACCGTGGGCGCATGGCAGACGCCGTGGCAGACCTGCTTGATCCGGGTGAACTGGAACGCGCCCACCACGATCAAGAGCCCGCCCTGAAACAGCGCCGAGGTGCCGATGCCCAGCATGTCCACCACGCCTGCGAACAAAAGCGCCTGCTGCGCCGCCGCGATCAGCGCCGCAAACCCGACCCACACCGCGAAATACCCCGCCAGCACGCCCAGCCAGCCCGCCCGCGTCGCCCCGGCGCTGACAATGAGGTCGTCATAGGCGCGCAAGGTCGGCACCAGCGTCGGCAGCATCATCGCCGCCATCATGATCGCCCACATGGTGAACAGCGGCCCGAACTCGGCCATCGGCATCTTCATGTCCATGCGCGGATCCATGCCCCGCATCGCCTCGCCCATGGCATCGGGGCGACCCAGAAGGTCCAGCCCCATGTCCATCGCCATCATGTACAGGAACACCCAGGCCAGCAAGATGGCGGCAAAGAACGCCAGCCAGGCTCCGCTGCGAATGATCCCCTGCATCTGTCCTCCCGACTCGTGGCTTGACCAAAGGAATGTCAGACATCTAAATTGCGCGCAAATCCAAATTGTCTGACAAATGAAAAAACCCGACCTGTCCGCCCAGATCGCCAGCGACATCCGTGCCTCCATCGTGGCCGGGCGCCTCATGGTGGGCGACCGCCTGCCGTCCGAGGCCGAGCTGGCCGACCAGTTCGGCGTCTCCCGCCCGACGGTGCGCGAGGCACTCAAGCGGCTGGCGGCGCAAAGCCTGATCCGCACCCAGCGCGGCGCCACCGGCGGCGCCTTCATCAACCACCTGAGTTATCCCGACGCCTACGGCCAGCAGATCACCACATCGACCCTGCTCTTGTCGATGAACGCCATCAGCTTCGACACCGCCTGCGAGGCGCGCTTCGCGCTCGAACGCGCCTGCGCGCCGCTGGCCGCCAAACGCCGAACCGACGCGCATCTTGCCGCCCTGCAGGCGGAAATCGCGCGCCAGTCGCGCCCCGATCTCTCGGACGAGGCTTTCTGCGCCTCAGACGTGGCCTTTCACCGCGCTCTGGTCGACGGCGCGGCCAACCCGGTCCTCTCCTACCAACTCGCAGGCGCGGTCGAAGGCATGCAGCCGCTGATGAACATGATCACTTTCACCGCCCGCAGCCGGGTCGAGATCATCGCGCGACACAGCCGTATCGCCGCCGCCCTGCGCGACCGCGACGCCGCCGCGATCGACACCGGCCTGCACGACCTGGAACGCTATACCCGGCAGCTCGCGCGCGACGTTCTGGCCGCGCGCGCAGGCTGATCCCCTTCTTCTTGGCAAAATACCTCCAGAGAGCACGAGAGACAGCGTCTCTCGTATCGCCCTGCGGGCGATCCGCCCTACCTGTGTCCTTCAATAACGCCAAGGACCGCCATGCTCGATCTCATCAATCCCGTCCTCGCCCTGCTGACCGTGGCGCTGGGGCTCTTCGGTTTTCTCGCACCGCGCTACACCGCGGGCGCCTTGCACCTTACCACGACGCAAAGCACCATGGGGCTCAGCGAATTGCGCGCCTCGGCGGGCGGGCTCTTCGTGGCGCTGGGGCTGGGCTGTCTGATCCTGGGCGAACCCTGGGCTTATCTCATGCTGGGGGTGGCCTATGCCGGGGCCGGCGCCGGACGACTTCTGTCCATCGCGCTCGACGACCCGCCGAAATCCAAGGCGATCCTCTATTTCGCCTTCGAGGCGATCCCGTCGGCCTGGCTGATCCTCTGGAACCTCTGACGCGGGGTCAGAGTACACGACTCTCAAAAACAACGTGACGCAGCCGCGCGACCTTCTGCTACGATCCGGCATGGTCATAAGGGAGGATACCATGACTCGTTTTATCGCAGTTCTGTTCGCCGTCGTTCTTGCCTTCGCCGGGCCGCTGGCGGCGCAGGACGCCGGGTACGGCAAGCAGAAGGTGGTCTACCACATAAACGGAAATGGCGGAGAGGATTCAAAGACGTACAAGGGTGCGATGCGCAACATCCAGAACCACATCAACGCCGTGGGGGCCGAAAACCTCGATCTCAAGGTGGTGATGCACGGCAACGGCGTCGGCCTTGTCATGAACGCAAAGTCGGACGACACCCTGCAAACGATCATCGGCAGCCTGAAGTCGCAGAACGTGTCGTTCCACGTGTGCAACAACACGCTTGTCGGTCGCGACATCAACTACAGCGACGATCTTTTCGACGTCTGGGAAGAGGATATCGTGCCATCGGGCGTTGCGGAGCTCGCTCATCTGCAACAGCAGGGCTATACCTATATCAAACCGTGACAGTGCTGCGCACGGCTCTTGTATTCGGCCGTGCGCAAGCCTATGTTTTCCCTGTCTGGCAACAGACTATGGACATAAACGCGCTCGTAATAAGCGGATCGGACCCGGGGGCGGTACCCGGCCACTCCACCATAACCCGTTCATTTGGCGGCCATGGGGTGGAAACAGGATCGACGAACGTCTAAAGGGGTTAGCTTTGTCTCGGCGGTCTGCCACCGTTACCGGCGAAAACAGTACAATTGCAAATGACAATCGTGCTCCGGTCGCTCTGGCTGCGTAAGCAGTCCGAAAGATCGAAATCTAAGTCCTTGCGCCTAGCAGCGTAAGGCGGGGTTCGCAGGCACCTGGCAACAGAAGCCTGCACTTTCCCCTCCATTCCCGGACCATGTCACCGCTTTCAGGCGGCCCCCGCCCCGTGCCGCGCGTCCGGACAATGCCCGCATCCTGGCCTGCGGTTGCGCTCGGACCGCGACCTGATGCGGCCCGAACCAACGCGACCGCGGTGACCTTCGGGCCCGCGCCCGGCGTTTGATTTCCCCGAAAAACCGGCATATTGTCAAAACGAAAATTTTTTACTCTACTGCGCATCACAAACCATTTTACCGGAGTGCCCTTAATGGCCATTTTCGAGACAACCCAGCCCGTCGATTTTTTCAACATCCCGTTCTTTTCCGGCAATGTGACGGTCGCGACGACGACCACGATCGTCGTGGTCGACGGCGCGCAGGAAGCCCGCTATCTGGGCAGCTTCAGCTATTCCAACACCGGCGTCGTCAGCGGCACCGTGGACACCATCCAGCTTTTCGAGAATGGCATTCTGGCGACAGAAGTGACCGACATCGACGGAGATGCGAACGAGCTCTACCAGGCCATCCAGGTTCAGAACGACGCCCAGCTGGCGGCCAGCATCGTCTTCTCCGGCAATGACACCATGGACGGCTCGACCGAGGCCGACACGCTCGTCGGGTTTTCCGGCGACGATCTGATCCGGGGTCTGGGCGGCAATGACCGGCTCGAAGGTCAGGACGGCAATGACAATCTTATCGGCGGCGATGGCAATGACGGGCTTCTGGGAGGGGATGGCGACGACCGGCTCGAAGGGGGCCCCGGCGACGACCGCATGCCCGCCGGTGCGGGCAACGACACCTCTTTCGGCGGTGACGGCAATGACCGGCTGGGCGGTGGCGATGGCAACGACCGCCTGGTCGGCGGTCCCGGCAACGACGGCGGCGGCGCAGGCCCCGGCAACGACACGATCGATGGCGGATCCGGCAACGACACGTTCAACGGCGGCTATGGCCGCGACCTGATCAATCTGGGCGCTGGCAATGACCGCTCGGGCGCCAGTTTTGCCAATGATACGATGTATGGCGGCGACGGCGACGATCTGCTGACCGGCGGCGACGGCAATGACGACATCCACGGCGATGCGGGCAACGACACGCTCAATTCGGGCCTTGGCGAGGACACGGTGAACGGCGGCGAAGGCGCCGACCAGTTTGTGTTCAACGCGCTTTTCGGCGGCGGCACCACCGTGATCGAGGATTTCGAGGACGGCGTCGACACGATCCGCGTCACCGGCCTGCGCAATCCAGCCGATCCCGTGGCGCGGCTCGACATCACCAACACCACCTACGAGGGCCAGCAGGCGGTCGAGATGACCTATGGCGATCACACGATCATCGTGCTGAACACGCAGGAAAGCGACTTCAGCGAGGCGGATTTCCTCTTTACCTAGGCATCGGCGCCGGGACAGCCGATCCGGCAAGGGGGGGCTGCACATCCCCCCTTGACCCGCCTGCCCGCACCACGCCCTATGGGGCCATGTTGCGACTGATCTTCTGTCTTGGCCTGACCTGTCTGGCCACGCCGCCGCGGGCCTGCGAGACGGCGCTGATGCTGACCATGGATGTGTCGAACTCGGTCGATCCGGGCGAATACCGGTTTCAGACCGATGGTCTGGCGGATGCGCTGCAGGACCCCGAAATCGTGGAGATCCTCGTGCGCGGCGACGCGATGCTGTCGGTCATGCAGTGGTCGGGCACCGACAAGCAGGTCATGAGCATTCCCTGGACCCGCATCCGCACCACCTTTGACGCGGAACGGTTCGCCAACCAGGCCCGGCAAATGGAGCGCGCGTTCATCCTGTCCGACACCGCCCCGGCCGAGGCGCTGGATTTCGCGCTTGATCAGTTCGGCCCGGTGATGCACTGCCCGCGGCGCATCATCGACGTGTCCGGCGACGGCACCCCCAATGCCGGGGGCGAGGTCGGGCCGGTGCGCCGCCGCGCCGAACGCATGGGCATCACCATCAACGGCATCGCCATCGAATCCCTTGGCATCGCCATCACCAATTTCTACCGTCGGGCTCTGATCACCCGCGACGGCTTTGTCCTGACGGCGCGCGGGCACCGTGACTATCCCCGCGCCATCCGCCTGAAAATCCTGCGGGAAATCACCAGGGTCATCGGCTAGGCAGGCGCGCGCGCGACCGGCGAAAAACCCCCTCGCCGCTCTTTCGTTTCGCACAGAATTGAATATGCTGCGGCTACAGGAAAAAGGATTTGCGGCATGTCCGGCGGCATCGACTACGGAAATCTCATGCACCGCGCGATGCGCGGCCTGATACAGGAGGTGCTGACCGGCGTGCAGTCGGACGGCCTTCCCGGAGAGCATCATTTCTTCATCACCTTCGACACCCACCACCCGGATGTCGAGATCGCCGACTGGCTTTACGACCGCTACCCCGGTGAAATGACCGTGGTGATGCAGCACTGGTTCGCCGACCTGGACGTGACCGACGACGGATTTTCCGTCTCGCTCAACTTCGGCGACGCGCCCGAGCGGCTCTATATTCCCTACGACGCCATCAAGACATTCGTGGACCCGTCGGTGGAATTCGGCCTGCGGTTTGAAACGCAGGAGGATGCCGAGGACGAGGAGGACGACGCCCCCCGCCCCGATCCTGTTCCCGTCCGGTCAGAGCCTGCGGAAAAGAAAAAAGCCGACACCGCCAAGCCTGCGGATGTGGTCAGCCTCGATTCCTTTCGCAAATAGCGGTGCGGGCGCACCTTGCCCGAGGCTGCGCAGCCCGCTAAACGGCATGCAATTGCATACTCAAGGAGCATTCCATGGCCACCGACATCCGCGTTGAAACCGACAGCTTTGGCCCCCTCGACGTGCCCGCCGACAAATACTGGGGCGCGCAGACGCAGCGGTCGATCATGAACTTTCCCATCGGCTGGGAACGTCAGCCCGTCGCGATCATCCGCGCGCTTGGCGTGATCAAGAAGGCCTGCGCCACGGTCAACATGGCCCAGGGCGACATGGAGGCCGAGATCGGCAACGCCATCACCGCCGCCGCGCAAGAGGTGATTGACGGCAAGTTCGACGACAACTTTCCGCTGGTGGTCTGGCAGACCGGGTCGGGCACGCAAAGCAACATGAACGCGAACGAAGTGATCTCGAACCGCGCGATCGAGATGCTGGGCGGCGAGATGGGGTCCAAGAAGCCCGTCCATCCCAACGACCATTGCAACATGGGGCAAAGCTCCAACGACACGTTCCCCACCGCGATGCATGTGGCCATCGGCATGATGGCGCGCGACACGCTGCTGCCGGGCCTGAAGAAACTGCACGCGGCGCTGGCCGCCAAGTCCGAGGAATTCGCCGACATCATCAAGATCGGCCGCACCCACACGCAGGACGCCACGCCCCTGACCCTGGGCCAGGAATTCGGCGGCTACGCGCATCAGGTGGCACAGGGCATAAAACGGGTCGAGGCCTGCCTGCCCGACATCTACGAACTGGCGCAGGGCGGCACCGCCGTCGGTACCGGGCTCAACACCAAAAAGGGCTGGGACACCCGCGTCGCCGCCGAAATCGCGGCGATCACCGACCTGCCCTTCGTCACCGCCCCCAACAAGTTCGAGGCCTTGGCCGCCCATGACGCGATGGTGATGTTCTCGGGCGCGCTCAAGACCGTGGCGGCGTCGCTCTTCAAGATCGCAAACGACATGCGGCTTCTCGGGTCCGGCCCGCGCTCGGGTCTGGGCGAGTTGATCCTGCCCGAGAACGAGCCTGGCAGTTCGATCATGCCGGGCAAGGTCAACCCGACCCAGGCGGAGGCGCTGACCATGGTCTGCGCGCATGTGATGGGCAACGACGCCGCCGTCGGCTTTGCCGGCAGCCAGGGGCATTTCGAACTCAACGTCTACAATCCGATGATGTCCTACAACGTGCTGCAAAGCATGCAGCTCTTGGGTGATGCGGCGGGCAGCTTTACCGACAACATGGTTGTCGGCACCAAGGCCAACACCGACAGGATTGACAAGCTGATGAAGGAATCGCTGATGCTGGTCACGGCGCTGGCGCCGACCATCGGCTATGACAACGCCACCAAGGTCGCCAAGACCGCGCACAAGAACGGCACCACCCTGCGCGAAGAGGCGGTGGCGCTTGGCTTTGTGGACGAAGAGACCTTTGACCGCGTGGTGCGGCCCGAAGACATGATCGGGCCGAAGTAGATGTCGACGCCGGTCAACCTGAACCGGTTTCGCAAAGAAAAGGCGCGGGCCGAAAAGAAGGCCCGCGCCGATCGGAACGCCGTCACCCACGGCCGCACGAAGGCGGAAAAACGTCTGGATGAAGCGCTGCGCGACAAGGCCGACAAGGCGCTGGACGGCAAGAAGCAGGACGGATGAGTGGGCGGCCCGTCAAGCGGTCGCTGACATTGCGCGGTCACCGGACATCGGTATCGCTCGAGGATGCGTTCTGGCGGGCGTTCCGGGAGATTGCGGCGGAAGATGGCAAGGCGATCAACCAGTTGGCCGCCGAAATCGATGCGGAGCGTGACTTGGACGTCGGCCTCGCGTCGGCGATCCGCGTGTATGTGCTGCAGCGATTCAGGGATCGTTAACCGTCAGCGCGCAGTCTGGGACCATGAGCGAACTGCGTGTCACGATCCCGCCCGACATCTGGCTGCGGCAAATCTTTTCCTCCAAAGCCGCGCGCGACGGCAGCGTCGTGCGCCGGTCCTTGCGGGATGTGGACAGGATGATCGGGCGCGCGGCCTTTGAACGCGAATTGCGGCGGCGCGGTTACAGCGCCGTGATCAATGCCGGACAGGTCGTGATCTTCTGCAACCGCGAACCGGTCCGGCGTTTCACCTGACGGGCGCAAAGGTTTTCTGAAAACCTTTGCCAAGACTTTTGCGAAAAGTCTTGGCGTCTGCCCTCAGAATTCAGATCGACGCGCGGTAGATCTTGTCGATATTGTCGCCCAGGGCCGCGTTGAATTCCGCGTCGGATTGCTGCTTGCTCAGCCCCTCGGTCAGGGCGCGCGAAAAGCTGGCGATCATCTTGGCATTTTTCGACAAACGCGCGCAGGCGTCGTCGGTCGTGTAACCGCCCGACAGTGCCACCACTCGCAGCACCCGCGGATGATCCGCCACCGCATCGTAAAGCCCGGCTTCATCGGGGATCGTGACCTTGAGCATCACGTCCTGACCGTCCTCCAGCTTGTCCAGATGCGCCAGTATCTCATCCTTCAGCATCGTCTCGGCCTCGGCCTTGGTGTCGGAATGGATGTCGACCTCTGGCTCCAGAATGGGGACGAGGCCCGCGCCGATCACCACATGCGCCACCTCGAATTGCTGGGCGACAATGTCGGCGATGCCCTTGGCATTGGCGGTCTTGATGACCGATCGTTCCTTTGTCCCGAAGATGCCGAACTCCCGCGCCTCGGCCAGCAGCGCCTCGAGCCCCGGCATCGGCTTCATCAGTTGCACGCCGTCCGCTTCATCCTCAAGCCCCTTGTCGATCTTCAGAAACGGCACCACACCGCGGTCGTCCCACAGGAGCTGCGCCACCGGTTTGCCGTCGATCTCGCCGCGCATGGTGCGTTCGAAAAGGATCGCCCCCAGCACCTTGTCGCTGGTGAAATCCGGGGCGGTGATGATCCGGGCGCGCATCTTGTGAATTTCGCCGAACATCTCTTCATCGCCGGAATAGGCGCTTTCTTCCACACCATAAAGCCGCAGCGCCTTGGGAGTCGACCCGCCGCTTTGATCAAGAGCGGCGATAAATCCCTTGCCGGTGGTCATCCGCTGGGCCTGGGCCTCGAATGCTGCGCTGTGCTGTGCCATGGTCTGTCATCAATCCCTGTTGAACCCTCTTTCCCCGTCTTTACGCGAGCCGCAAACGCTTGGGTAGACAGACCTTTGGAGTTTAGCGCTAACCCTTGAAAATAAAGGGTTGCGGCCCCTAGCGGCGGGTGATGCGCAGCGCGATCCCATCGCGGGCGCGCACCGTCAGATGGGCCACGGGCTCGGGCACGCGCCCCTCCGCCGGCGCGACCCGCAGATCCCGCAAGAGGAGCGAGAGGAGCAGCGTTCCCTCGACCATGGCAAAGCCCGCACCGGTGCAGACGCGCGCACCGGCCGAGAAGGGGATGAAGGCATCGCGCGCGCAGGTCCGGCCGTTTTCGCTGGCCCAGCGGGCCGGATCGAAGCCGTCGGGATTGTCCCAGAGCCGTTCGTGGCGGTGCAGATGCCAAGGGCTCAGCACCACTTGCGCGCCCCTGGGCACGTCGCGGTCGCGGAACCGTTCCGGGCAGGAGGTTTCGCGCACCATCATCGGCACCGGCGGATACAGCCGCAGGGTTTCGCGGAACACGTCCCGGCTGATCTTGAGCTTTGCGGCTTCGGCGAAATCGCCACGGCTCAACGCCTGCGCCTCGCTCGCGACACGGTCCTGCCAGTCGGGATAAAGCGCCATCAGGTACAGCGCCCAGGCCAGCGCGCTGGCGCTGGTTTCATGCCCGGCCAGAAAGAAGATCGCGACCTGATCAACCATCTCTTCGGTCGAGAACCGGTCCCCGGTTTCGGGATCGGCGGTGGTCATGATCTTGGTGGCCAGATCGTCCGGGGCGGTTCCCGCCGCGATCTCGGCCATGCGCCTTTCGGTCAGTTGCGTGATCAGCCCCCGAATGCGTGCCGCCGCCGCGCGGGTATCGCGGCGAAAGAACCGCGGCATCCAGGACGGCAGCGGCACGAAGGCGGCAAGGTTCAGGATCGGCTGGGTGCGCTGATAGGCGCGGAATTCGTGAAACACCGCGCTCGCGATGCTGTCCTCGATCGGGATGGAAAAGAGCGTGCGAAAGATCACGTCGGCAGCGGCGTGGCTGGTGACCTCCTCGATCTCGACCTCTTCGCCCGCGCGCGCGGCCAGCCGGTCGCGGGCGGCGCAGGCGGCGGCCCACATCTGGCCGTAGGTGTCGCGCAGCCGCCCGCCCTCGAACGCGGGGTCGATGATCCGGCGCTGCCGCTGCCATGTGGCGCCGTTGGTCAGGAACACGCTATTGCCCAGAAGCGGGCGCAGTCCTTCGCCGATGCGGTCGGATTTCGGAAAGTCCTGCGGCCGGTCCTTCAGCACCAACCGCACCAGATCGGGCTGGTTGACCAGGTAGGACCGAAAGAACGGTGTGCGAAATTCAGCCATCCAGGCGCGGTACAGCCGCGCGGGCTGTGCCGACAGGATGTCCTGCCGAAACAGCCTGACATAACGCCAAAGCGACACGCGGTCGCTGCGCGCGCGGGGCTTGGGTGGGATCATGCGGCGATCGAGGTGAATTTCGACACCGGGATGTCGATCCGGCTGTTGGACGGTTTGCGCCCGGCATAGCGGCTGGCCAGGCTCAGCGGTCCGGCGGTGATGCGGAAATAGTCGTAATCGCGCACCAGGTCGAAGGCGCAGAGGTACTGGAAATGCAGGCGGAAGAACTTCCAGCGCAGTTCCTTCCAGCGCGCCTCGCTCAGCGTCTGGGTGAAGGCGGCGGAAAAGACCAGCGGCCAGCGCTTGTCCGCGGGCGCCACGCCCGACACCGCCACGGGATCACACAGCGCGAAGGCACAGCCGTCGCCGGGGGCGGTGACATCTACCCAGGTCAATTCGTCTCGCGCGGAAAGATAGCGCAGGTCGGCGCGCAGACGCGTGGCCTTGGGCAGGAAAGACACCATCGGCACCACTTGGCCCAAGCTCAAAAACGCCAGTTTCGGGCCGTTTGCGGGCACCCGGCCCTGCCGGATCAGGTCGGCCAGGATCGACACCGCGAGATGCGCGCCCGACGAATGCCCGACGATCAGCACCTCGTCGACCGGCGTGCGCAGGGCCGCGGCGATGGTGTCGGTGAATTCGGCCATCCGCGCCTCGAGCTCGGGCGGGTTGGCGCCGCCGTGCTGCGCCGAATAGGCGTAGTCATGCATGAGGTAGTAGGCAAAAAACTTGCCGTCCTTGCCCTTGACCCAGCGCAGCACCAGCACCACCGCCGCGGCCCAGAGCGCAAGGCCCAGCCCTGTGGCGACGATGCCGATCCAAGGGCTTAGCAGTGCCGTGACGACGGCATAGCCCGCCCAGCCCACGACCAGCGCCAGCAGAAGCTGCAAGAGCAGCATTCCGACGGGATACAGGGCGGCGATCACCGGCCCCTTGCGCAAGAGCATCAGCCGCCGCAGCGCGCCGCTGGCGATGTAGGTCCAGGCGGTGCGCGCGAGCTGCCAGTAGGTCGCGGGGATCGAATTCGACATGCTGTCACGGACGATGTCGGACCAGACCAGCACCTGCACATCCGCCGCCGACACGGCTCCGTCCATCGCCGCGGTGACGCGCCAGCCGTAAGGCCCCTTGGTCTTTTTGGGTTTAAGCGCGATGCTATAGCCCGAAATCTCGGCCTGTGCGGCGCCTTCCTTGCGGTATAGCTCGCGGTAGCGGCGCGGATGGATGGGATCGTAGCCGGGGATGTAGAACACCCGGCGCGTCCGAACGTCTTGGCGCGGCTTGTCCATGGCTGACCTCTGATCGCCGTTGCATCACATTTGCGCAAAGCGTAGCGGGGCAAAGGGGCAAGAGTAAGGCAAAAGGCGACAAAGCCGCGTCTGGGCCGGGATTGTTGCTAGAGCGGGACGCAGATAGATCAAATCGCGCGCGAGCAGTCTGAAGCGGACGTACGAGCCAACCACCCGGCGCGGACTCAAGGCCGAAGGCCGCCGCGCCATCGCAGTCGCGCCCCCACGCGGCTGCGATTTGGCTGAGCTTGGTGCACAGCGTGGATGGCGTGCGGACTTGGCTGGCATAAAGCGCCTGAGCGGAAAGACCTGATCGCATCCGCGCGCGACTGCAATGGCGCGGCTCGTCAGCCGGTTACCCAAGGTCCGCTCAAGGCAGATCAAAGCCTATCGCATCCTGCTCTAACCCAGCATGCCAAGCGCAGGAAAGGCTTCGAGCAGCCAGAAAGAAAACGCCGAGAACGCGCCGGTGACCAGCGCCAGCCCGACGGCGATCAGCAGAACGCCCATGACCCGTTCGATCAGTTTCATGTGTCGCTTGATCCGGTTCATCAGCGTCATGGCGCGGCTCAGGAACAGCGCCGCCAGCAGAAACGGAATGCCAAGGCCCGCGGCATAGACCCCCAGCAGCAGCGTGCCGCGCGTCACCGACGCCTCGGACGCGGCCAGGCTCAGGATCGCGCCCAGTTGCGGGCCGATGCAGGGCGTCCAGCCAAAGGCGAAGGCCAGCCCCAGGATATAGGCGCCAAAGGCCGATCCGCCGGTATCGCCGGCCTCGATCCGCGCCTCGCGGTCAAGGAAGGGAATGCGGAAGACACCCAGGAAATGCAGGCCGAAGACAATCACGACAACGCCCGAGATCTGCGCCAGAAGCACCTGGTTTTGCAGGAAGAACGCACCGAATGCCGAGGCGGTGAAGCCCAGCAGCAGGAACACCGTCGACAAGCCGAGCACAAAGAACAGCGCCGCCAGCCCGGCACGCATCCGCGCCGACCCGCCCGCCTGCATTTCCGCAACGCTGACCCCGGACATGAAGGCCAGATAAGGTGGCACGATGGGCAGAACGCAGGGGCTTAGGAATGAGATCACGCCCGCCAGCAGCGCCACGAACATCGCGGGCAGAAGCCCCGCGTCGATGATTTCGATTCCGAACATGACGTGCACATAGCCTGTCGCGGCACCCGCGTCACGCAAGGACGCGTCACAACCCTGTGGACAGTCTGTAACATCGGGCCTAACTCTGACGCCATGACACTGCATGACCTTGATGCGACCGGGCTTCTGTGCCCCCTGCCTGTGCTGAAAGCGCGCAAGCGCCTGACCACACTCGCCCCCGGCGACGTGCTGCGCCTGCGCACCGACGATCCGGCGGCGGTCGTCGATGTGCCGCATTTCTGCAACGAGGCCGGGCACCGCGTCGAAAAGACCGTGGCCGACGGGACGGCCACGGTCTGGGATATCCGCAAGGGCGGATAGCCCCCGCCGCTGGCTACGTCAGCTCAACCGGCTGACAACCACCGTGACCTCGGGCTTCTTGCCGATCTCGTTCTGCGTGGTCTGGCGCGCGACGCGGCGCAGGCCCTCGTCGAGCTTGTCATCGTCGGTCAGCGTCTTGTTTCCGGCGCGGCCCAGATACTGGCCCAGGTCTTCCTCGAGCACATCGACCAGCGGCACGCGGCTGCGCCCCTCTTCGGGCAGGCCCATGAGTTCGCACCAGGGATCGCCCAGCGGATCGTCGTTTTCGTCCAGGATCACCGTCACGATCACATGCCCGTTCAGCGCCATGCGGATCCGGTCGCGCACGACGCCATCCAGCGCGCCGATCTGGACCGACCCATCGACGTAAGTGCGTCCGGTGTCCACGTATTCCGCCACCGTGGGGCTGTTTCCCGACAGGTCGATCATCATGCCGTTGACCGCCAGCACGCCCTTCTTGCCGCCGGTTTGCGCCAGTTTGACATGTTCGCGCAGATGCCGGTGTTCGCCGTGCATCGGCACCACCACCTGCGGATTGACGACCTTGTGCATCATCTCGAGATCCGGGCGGTTGGCGTGGCCCGACACGTGGTAAAGCCCGTCGTTGTCGTCGACCACATCAACGCCCGCTTCGGAGAACTGGTTCATGATGCGGATCACGCCGCGTTCGTTGCCGGGAATGATCTTGGACGAGAACAGGAAGGTGTCGCCCTCTTTCAGGGTGATGCCCTGATACTTGCCCCGCGCCAGTTGGGCCGAGGCCGCGCGGCGTTCGCCCTGCGACCCGGTGACCAGCAGCATGACGTTTTCCCGCGGGATGCTGGTGGCATCCTCCGGTGACACCACCGGCGGAAAATCCTTGAGCACGCCGGTTTCCGTTGCTGCCTCGATCATCCGGCGCATCGCCCGCCCCAAAAGGACGATGGACCGCCCTGCCCGCTCTCCGGCCTCGGCCAGGGTCTTGACCCGGGCGACGTTGCTGGCGAACGTGGTGGCGACGACCATGCCGCTGGCGTCCTTCACAAGCTTTTCGATTTCCGGGCCCAGCGTCGCCTCGGACCGGCCGGGGTGCTTGCTGAACACGTTGGTGGAATCGCAGATCAGCGCCTTCACCCCGTCCTTCGACACCTCTTCCCAGAGCGCGCGATCGAACGCCTCGCCCACCAGCGGCGTCTCATCCAGCTTGAAATCACCGGTGTGGATCAGCCGCCCCTCGGGCGTGTCGATCACCAGCGACGAACTTTCCGGGATCGAATGCGAAATCGGCAGGAACCCCACCTTGAACGGCCCCGCTGTGATCTGTTCGGGCCAGGGTGACGCGGTCTTGACCGTCTGTTCGGAATGGCCGTGTTCATCCATCTTGCGCCGCGCGATGTTGGCGGTAAAGGCGCGGGCATGGATCGGGGCGCCCAGATCCTCCCAGAAATGCCCGATGGCGCCGACGTGATCCTCGTGCGCATGGGTGATGAAGATCGCCTCGAGCCGATCACGCCGTTCCTTTAGCCAGGTGATGTCGGGCAGGATCAGATCCACCCCCGGCGTGCTGTCCATATCCGGAAAGGTCACGCCCAGATCCACCAGGATCAGCCGTTCCTCATCGGGTTTGCCATAGCCGTAGACATAGGCATTCATGCCAATTTCCCCGGCCCCGCCCAGGGGCAGATAGATCAGGCGTTCACCGCTCATGTGTTATCCCATCGTCTTGTTGTGTGCATGGATCACGGTCAGACCGTGCATCGTCAGATCGTCCTTGAAGGCATCGAAAAGCTCTTCACTCTGCTGGAATAGCGGCGCCAGCCCGCCCGTTGAAATGACCTTCATCGGCCGGTCCCTTTCGGCCTTGATGCGGTCGCAAATCTCTTTCACCAGGCCCACATATCCCCAGAAGATGCCCGATTGCATGCAGGCCACCGTGTTGGTGCCGACCACGCCCTGGGGTTTGGAGATGTCCACATGCGGCAGCGCCGCAGCGGCCTGGTGCAGCGCCTGCAGGCTCAGGTTCACGCCCGGCGCGATCACCCCGCCCACATAGGCGCCATCGGTATCCACCACGTCGAACGTGGTGGCTGTGCCGAAATCCACCACGATCAGGTCGCCGCCGAAAAGGTCGAACCCCGCCACGGTGTTGACCAGCCGGTCGGGCCCCACGTTGGTGCCCGCATCCACCCGCACATCGACCGGCAGCGCGCATTCGGGTTTGCCCACCACGACGGGCCGGGTGTTGAAATAGCGGTCGGCGAGGACCCGCAGGTTGAAGACCACGCGCGGCACGGTGGACGAGATGATGACATCTGTGATCACCGCCTCGATCTTCTGGAATTCCATCAGCGTCGACAGCCAGACATAGTACTGATCCGCCGTGCGCTGGTGTTCGGTCGAGGTGCGCCAGGTGGCCAGGAACCGCTGCCCGTCCCAGATCGAAAAGACGGTGTTGGTGTTGCCGCAGTCGATGGCCAGAAGCATGGCGCGCCCCCTCTCAGAAAAAGACATCGGCGGCGGGGATCGCGAGGCGCCCATCCGCCGTGATCAGGACAAGGTTCCCGGCCATGTCCACCCCGTCGAATTTGCCGGTCGCGGTGCTGCGCCCGGTGCGCGCTGTGATCACCTCTCCAAGCTTGGCCGCCCGCAAGAGCCAGGCCTGCCGGATCGGCGCAAAGCCTTCGGCGACGAACAGCGCCTCGACCTTGGCATAGGCCTGCGCCAGCAGGTCCAGAAACGCCTCTGGATCGATCGCGACCCCTGTGGCCGACATCAGCGCCACGGGCGGCACGGCATCGGGTTCCACCTCGGACACCGGGGGCGGATGCAACAGGTTGACGCCCACACCAATGGCCAGATGCTGCACGCCATTCCGTTGGCCCAGACTTTCCAGCAGGATGCCCGCCACCTTGCCGCCATTGAGCAGCACATCATTGGGCCATTTCAGCGACAGTCCGGCGGTGCGGCCCGTCGCCTCGACCAGCGCCTCGTGCAGGGCCAGCGCGGCGACGAAGGACCGTTGTGCCACGACGTCGGGCGTCTCTGACGGCCACATCAGCAGGGTCGCGGAAAAATTGCCCTCCGGATTGCGCCAGGGCCGCCCGCGCCGCCCGCGTGCCGCGGTCTGCCGCCGTGCCAGGATCCACGTCGGCATGGTCAGTTCGGCGGACAGCCGCGCGGCTTCGGCGTTGGTGCTGTCGACCTCGTCCAGCACCCGGGCCGCATATCCAGCGGGCATCGTCATCCCGGGTGCACCGGCATGGCAGGTCCGCCAAGGGCCGCGCAGGCTGGCCTGCGCACAAACCAAAAGCGACGCGCCCCGGGCGCGTCACCATTGGATCGGTCTGTCGATGTCGGGTCAGTTGACAAGCGTGGCCGCCGCGGCCGCGGCCGCGCCTTCGATCCCGAAGAGGTTCACGACCCCCAGCACCATGATCGCGGCCGACGCCATCAGGAACCCTGCCAGCATCGGCGACCGGCCCTTGTCCAGCCCCTCGTCGCGGTCTTCACCGAAGTACATGAAGAACACGATGCGCAGATAGTAGAAGGCCCCGATGACCGATGCCACCACGCCCGCCACGGCAAGCCAGGCAAGCCCGCCTTCGTAGGCGGCGCGCAGCACGTAAAGCTTGCCGAAGAAGCCGACCAGCGGGGGGACACCCGCAAGGCTGAACAGCAGCACCAGCATCGCCAGCGCCTTGCCCGGTTCCTTTTTCGAATACATGTTGAGCGATGCGATATCCGTGACCGGCTGGCCGTCGCGCTCCATGCTCAGGATAAAGGCAAAGGTGCCGATGTTCATGGTGACGTAGATCGCCATGTAGATCAGCAGCGCCTGCACGCCGAAAACGGTGCCTGCCGCCAGCCCCATCAGCGCATAGCCCATGTGGGCGATGGACGAATAGGCCATCAGCCGCTTGATGTTGGTCTGGCCGATGGCGGCAAAAGCGCCCAGGAACATCGACAAGAGCGACAGGAAAGCGATGATCTGCTGCCAGTCACCCACCGCCGCGCCAAAGGCGTCGTGCAGCAGCCGCGCGAAAAGCGCCATGGCCGCGACCTTGGGCGCGGTGGCGAAGAAGGCGGTGACGGGCGTGGGCGAGCCTTCGTAGACGTCCGGTGTCCACATGTGGAATGGCACCGCCGACACCTTGAACGCCAGGCCCGAGGCCAGCAGCACAAGCCCGAACAGAAGCCCGATGGACATCTCGCCCGCCGTGGCGGTCTGGATCACGCCGGAAAAGAGCGTCGTGCCTGCAAAGCCGTAGGTCAGCGACGCGCCGTACAGCAGCAGGCCAGAGCTGAGCGCACCCAGAACAAAGTACTTGAGCCCCGCCTCGGTCGACTTCACGCTATCGCGGCGCAGCGATGCCACGACGTAAAGCGCCAGCGATTGCAGTTCCAGCCCCATGTAAAGCGCCATGAGATCGCCCGCCGACACCATCATCATCATGCCGACCGCACTCAGCGTCACCAGCAGCGGATATTCGAAGCGCAGCAGGTCGCGGCGCGACATGTACTCCTGGCTCATCAGCAGGACGGCGGCGGCGGAAATCAGGATTGTTACCTTGGCAAACCGGGCAAAGGCGTCGTCGACGAACATGCCGCCGAAGGCCACATTGGTGCCGTCGCCGCTGGTCCCGATCCAGAGCGCCAGCGCCACGAACAGCGCCGCCGTCGCCCAAAGCAGTGCCGGGGCGAGCTTGTCCTTTTCGGTATAGACCGCGCCCACCAGCGCCAGCATGGCAAAGACCGACAGAACGATCTCTGGCAGGATGACAGTCAGATCAGCCTCAATCATGGCTCAGCCCCTCAATTCTCTGCTTGCTCGGCCACCTGTGTCGAGGCGCGCGCCTCGGCCAGGGCCGTGTCGTAGTTGGACACCAGCGCCTCGACGCTGGGGCCGATGCGGTCGAGGATCGGCGCGGGGTAGACCCCCATCCAGATCGTCATGACCACCAGCGGCGCAAAGATCGCCTTTTCGCGGCGGCTCATGTCCTTGATCGTGCGAAGCGATTCCTTGATCAGATCGCCCATCACCACCCGGCGATAGAGCCAGAGCGCATAGGCCGCCGACAGGATGACGCCCGATGTCGCCACCGCCGCGACCCATGTGTTGACCTGGAAAATGCCCATCAGCGTCAGGAATTCCCCGATGAAACCGGACGTGCCCGGCAGGCCGACATTGGCCATGGTAAAGAGCATGAAGATCAGCGCATAGGCCGGCATCCGGTTCACCAGACCGCCATAGGCGTCGATGTCGCGGGTGTGCATCCGGTCGTAGATCACGCCGACACACAGAAAGAGCGCGCCCGAGATGAAGCCGTGGCTGATCATCTGGAAGATCGCCCCGTCCACCCCCTGCTGGTTGGCGGCGAAGATGCCCATGGTGACATAGCCCATGTGCGCGACGGAACTGTAGGCGATGAGCTTTTTCATATCCTCCTGCACCAGCGCGACCAGCGACGTGTAGACGATGGCGATGGCGCTCATCCACAGGACCAGAGGCGTCAGCACCTCGGCCCCCACCGGGAACATCGGGAGGCTGAAGCGCAGGAAGCCATAGCCGCCCATCTTGAGCAGGATCGCCGCCAGAACCACAGACCCCGCGGTCGGGGCCTGCACGTGCGCATCGGGCAGCCAGGTGTGGACCGGCCACATCGGCATCTTGACGGCAAAGCTGGCAAAGAAGGCCAGGAACATCAGCGTCTGCATGCCGCCGACGATCTGCAGCCCCAGGATCGAGAACGACTCGGACCCGAACTGGTGCACCATCAGCGTGGGGATGTCGGTGGTGCCCGCATCGGCGAACATCGCCACCATCGCGACCAGCATCAGCACCGACCCGAGGAAGGTATAGAGGAAGAACTTGAAGCTGGCGTAGATCCGGTTCTTGCCGCCCCAGATGCCGATGATCAGGAACATCGGGATCAGGCCGGCCTCGAAGAAGAGATAGAACAGCACCAGGTCCAGTGCCATGAAAACGCCCAGCATTAGCGTTTCCAGCAGAAGGAACGCGATCATGTATTCCTTGACGCGGGTGGTCACCTCCCAGGATGCGGCGATCACCAGCGGCATCATGAAGGTGGTCAGCATCACGAACAGCACCGAAATGCCGTCGACGCCCATCTTGTACTGAAGGCCCAGCAGCCACGCGCCCTCTTCCACCATCTGGAAGCCGGTGTTCATGCGGTCGAACTGCGCCAGGATGAAGAGCGAGATCACGAAGGTGGCCGAGGTGGCGATCAGCGCCAGCCATTTGGCGTTGCGGTCCGCGGCCTCGTCCCCGCCGCGCAGGAACAGGGCCAGGATCACCGCCGCGAGGGCCGGCAGGAAGGTCACGATGGAAAGCAGGTTGTCCATTACTGCGCTCCTCCGCTCAGCGTCATCCAGGTGATGAGCAGCGCAAGCCCGATCACCATCGCAAAGGCATAGGTGAAGATGTAGCCGGACTGCGCCTTGCCCGCGAGCCGCGTGACGAAAGGCACAAAGCCCATGGCGACGCCGTTGATCGACCCGTCGATGACATTGCCGTCACCCCGCTTCCACAGCAGCCGTCCAAGCGATTTGGCGGGCTGCACGAAAAGGAAGTCATAAGCTTCGTCAAAGTACCACTTGTTCAGCAGGAAGAGGTACAGCGGGCGCTGGCTTTCGGCGAGCCGTTTGGGCAGCGTGGGGTTCACGATGTAGAACAGGATCGCGAGGCCAAGCCCGAAGATCATCGCGATGAAGGGGCTGACCTTGACCCAGGTGGGGGCATGGTGCGCGTCGTCCATCACGTGATTGTCCGGGCCCATGTAAATGGCACCTTCGCCGGGGGCCGCGGCACTCGCGGTCTCCGTCCCGTGATCCTCGGTCGGTTCGGTGGCATCGGCCACCGCCGCTTCGGCATCGCCCTCGGCCAGTTCCTCCACTGCCTCGACCGCGCCTTCGCCGTGATCGTCGGCGGCGGCCTCTGCGCCGTGGCCGTCATCGGCCGCCTCGGCGTGATGCGTGGGAATGCCGAAGAAGCGGTTCACCTGCGCATGGTCACCGAAAAAGCTGCCGTACCAGATCATGCCCGAGAAGATCGCACCCAGCGACAGGACACCGAGCGGCACCAGCATCACCATCGGCGATTCATGCGCGTGCTCGTGCGTGTGCTTGTCGCCGCGCGGCGCGCCATAGAAGGTCAGGAAGATCAGCCGCCAGGAATAGAACGAAGTGAAGAGCGCCGCGATCACCAGCATCCAGAAGGCATAGCCGCCCTGCGTCCCGGCCCAGGCGCTTTCGATCACCGCATCCTTGGACAGGAAGCCCGCAAAGCCGATGTGGGTCAGCGGGATGCCGACGCCGGTGATGGCCAGCGTGCCGATCATCATCGCCCAGAAGGTATAGGGGATCTTTTTGCGCAGGCCGCCGTAGTTGCGCATGTCCTGTTCGTGGTGCATCGCATGGATGACCGACCCGGCGCCCAGGAACAGCATCGCCTTGAAAAAGGCATGCGTCAGCAGGTGGAACATCGCCACCGAATAGACCCCGACACCGGCGGCGACGAACATATAGCCCAGCTGCGAACAGGTCGAATAGGCGATGACGCGCTTGATGTCGTTCTGCACAAGGCCAACGGTCGCGGCAAAGAACGCGGTGGTGGCACCCAGGAAGGTGACGAATGCCATCGCCTCGGGTGCGAATTCCATCAGCGGCGACATGCGGCAGACCAGGAAGACACCTGCCGTGACCATGGTCGCGGCATGGATGAGCGCCGACACCGGGGTCGGGCCTTCCATCGCGTCGGGCAGCCATGTGTGCAGGAACAACTGCGCCGATTTGCCCATCGCGCCGATGAACAGCAGGAAGGCGATGAGGTTCGCGGCGTTCCATTCAGTCCAAAGGAAGGTCAGCTGTGTTTCAGCCAACTGCGGTGCGGCGGCAAAGATGTCGTCGAACCGCACGCTGTCGACCAGGAAGAACAGCGCAAAGATGCCAAGGGCAAAGCCGAAGTCGCCCACGCGGTTGACCACGAAGGCCTTGATCGCGGCGGCGTTGGCGGTGGGTTTGCGGTAGTAGAACCCGATCAGCAGGTAGGAGGCGACGCCCACGCCTTCCCAGCCAAAGAACATCTGCACCAGGTTGTCCGACGTCACCAGCATCAGCATCGCGAAGGTGAAGAACGAGAGGTAAGCGAAGAAGCGCGGCTTGTAGGTCTCACCTTCTTTCCACTGCGGATCGTGATCCATGTAGCCGAAGGAATACAGATGCACGAGCGCCGACACGGTGGTCACGACGATCAGCATGATCGCGGTCAGCCGGTCCAGACGGATCGACCAGTCGGTGCTGAGCGTGCCCGACTCGATCCAGCGCATGACCTGGATGTGGTCGGTGGTGCCGTCGTGCGTCAGGAACACGACCCAGGACAGCGCGCAGGCAAAGAGCAGCAGCCCGGTGGTGATCCACATGGCCCCGCGTTCGCCGATCAGTTTCCAGCCGAACCCGCCGATGATCGCGCCCACGAGGGGGGAAAACAGGATGAGCGATTCCATGGGATCAGCCTTTCATCACGTTGACGTCTTCCACGGCGATGGTGCCGCGGTTGCGGAAGAAGCAGACGAGGATGGCAAGGCCGATGGCGGCCTCGGCCGCCGCGACCGTCAGCACGAAGAGCGTGAAGACCTGGCCCACGAGATCGCCCAGGAAGCTTGAAAACGCCACCAGATTGATGTTCACCGCCAGCAGCATCAGCTCGATGCTCATCAGCAGGATGATCACGTTCTTGCGGTTGAGAAACAGCCCGAAGATGCCAATGACGAACAGCGCCGCCGCCACCGTCAGGTAATGTTCAAGTCCGATCATCGCTTCTGTCCCATCGTCTTTTGTCGTTGTCCGGATTTCTCAGGAAATCCGGTGCGTTTTCCTGAAGGAAAACGGCGTCAGAGCCCCTGCCCCGGTTTCACGTCGCGCAATTCCATCGCCTTGGCCGGGTCGCGGTACATCTGCGCGAGCACGTTCTGGCGCTTGACATCGGCACGGTGGCGCAGCGTCAGCACGATAGCCCCGATCATCGCCACCAGCAGGATCAGACCCGCCAGCTGGAACAGCAGGAAGTACTGGTCATACAGGATCAGGCCAAGTGCCGCGGTGTTCTGCGTCCCCGGCTCGATCACCTGCGCGCGCAGCCCCTCGGCCGCGGCAGAGCTTTCCCAGGCGCCAAAAGCGATGGTCAGCTGCATCAGCAGGATGATTCCGATGAGCAGCGCCAGCGGCATGTATTTCGCCATTTCGGCCTTCAGTTCGGCGAAATCGACGTCCAGCATCATCACCACGAACAGGAAAAGCACCGCCACCGCGCCCACGTAGACGATGATAAGCAGCATCGCCACGAATTCCGCCCCCAGCAGCACGAACAGCCCCGCCGACGACAGAAAGGCCAGGATCAGCCAAAGCACCGAATGCACCGGGTTGCGGCTGATCACGGTCAGCAGCCCCCCCGCGATGGTGCTGATGGCAAAGAGGTAGAAGGCAAAGACGCTCATGAATCCTCATCCTTGTTGTCTTCCATCACCTCGCGCGCAAGCTCCATCGCGCGGGTCATGGCGGGAATGCCGGCGAACATCGACATCTGGGCGATGGTCTCGGCAATCTCATCATGGGTGGCACCGGCCTCGAGCGCGTGGCGCACGGTCATGCGCACCTGCGTGTCGGCCTGCGCGCCTTGCATGGTCAGCCCCGCAAGGGTCAAAAGCAGCCGGGTCTTGGCGTCAAGACCTTCCTTGCTCACCCCCTTGCCAAAGCTCATTTCCATGAAATCCTTGGGCATCGTCGGCCAGAGCTTTTCGAACCCCTTGGGGTCAAAGGACGAGAGCGCCGGGTTGAAGGCCTTGGCCATCTCCTGCGCCTGTTCCATCATCAGCTCGAACGGGGTCTTTCCGGACATCACACGCCTCCTTCGGGGCCTTGATCAAAAGCCACGGCAAAAGTTCGCTGCAAACTTTCGGGCGCATGGATCATCTGTAGGGCGCGTCCATTTCCAGGTTTCGGGCGATCTCGGATTCCCAGCGGTCGCCATTGGCCAGCAGTTTCGCCTTGTCGTAGTACAGCTCTTCGCGGGTCTCGGTCGAGAATTCGAAATTCGGCCCCTCGACGATGGCATCGACCGGGCAGGCCTCCTGGCAGAAGCCGCAGTAGATGCATTTCGTCATGTCGATGTCATAGCGCGTGGTGCGGCGCGATCCGTCGTCGCGCGGTTCGGCGTCGATGGTGATGGCCTGCGCCGGGCAGATCGCCTCGCACAGCTTGCAGGCGATGCAGCGTTCCTCGCCGTTGGGGTAGCGGCGCAGCGCGTGTTCGCCGCGGAACCGCGGCGACAAAGGCCCCTTTTCATGCGGGTAGTTCAGCGTCGCCTTGGCGCCGAAGAAATACTTCAGCCCCAGCTTCATGCCGACCCAGAAATCCTGTAGCAGGAAGTACTTGGCCGCGCGGGTATAGTCCATTTGCGTCATGTCAGCCTCCTGTCGTCCAGCGCGCATAGGCGCCCCAGAACCAGTCGAATTTCGCGGCAAAGCTCACAAACACCACCCAGACCAGGCTGAACGGCAGGAACACCTTCCAACCCAGGCGCATAAGCTGGTCGTAGCGGTAACGCGGTGTGATCGCCTTGACCATCGCGAAGATGAAAAAGAAGAACGCCATCTTGCCCACCATCCAGAGCGCGCCGTCGGGCAGGCCCGGGATCGGCGACAGCCAGCCGCCGAAGAACAGCAGCGAGGTCAGCGCGCACATCAGGAAGATGGCGATGTATTCACCCGCCATGAACAGCAGGAACGGCGTGGAGGAATACTCCACCTGGTAGCCCGCCACCAGCTCCGATTCCGCCTCTGGCAGATCGAAGGGCGGGCGGTTGGTTTCCGCCAGCGCTGAGATGAAGAACAGGAACACCATCGGGAAATGCGGCAGCCAGTACCAGTTGAAAAAGCCGAAATCGCCGTCCTGCGCGCGCACGATGTCGCCAAAGTTCATCGACCCGGTCGAGATGATGATGCCGATGATGATCAGGCCCAGCGATACCTCGTACGAAATCATCTGCGCGGCAGAACGCAGGCTTCCGAGGAACGGATACTTGGAGTTCGAGGCCCAGCCGCCCATGATCACGCCGTAAACCTCGAGCGAGGACACGGCAAAGACGTAAAGGATCGCCACATTGATGTCCGACAGCACCCAGGTGTCGTTGAACGGAATCACCGCCCAGGCGATCATGGCAAGCACGAACGAGGTCATCGGCGCCAGCATGAACACCGGCTTGTCGGCCCCCGCAGGCACGACCACCTCTTTGACCACGTATTTCAGCGCGTCGGCCACGGTCTGCAGCAGGCCGTAGACACCCACCACGTTCGGGCCCCGGCGCATCTGCACGGCGGCCCAGATCTTGCGGTCGCCGTAGACCAGGAACAGCAGGCTCACCATAACAAAGCCCAGCACCGCGAGGCATTGCGCGACAATGATCAGGGCGATGCCGCCGGTCGTGGTAAAGAAATCAGCCATCAGGTCCTCACACCATCGGTATTCCGTTTTCCGCGCAGTTGAACACGGTGACTTCGGCGTCGATCGTCTTCAAGCCGCGAGGCAGAGCTGGCGATATCGTGTAAACCGCATCTGCGCGCCAGAGGCCACCCTCTTCGGCCACATTTGTGCGCAAATGCCGGGCAAAACCGTATCCCCGGATCAAAGCATACTGCGCTGCGGCACATTCTGCATAGTCCGCAACGTCCTCGGGGCCCCGCGCACCCCGCATCGACACCACAAAGCTCACCAGATCGCCGTCGAGCAGGCGGGTTTCGATTCCCTCGTAGACCGGGCGAAAGGGCACGTCCTCTTCTGCCTCGGGCACCGGGGCGCAGGCCGCCAGAAGGGCGGCGGCCCCCGCCCCCCAAAACGACGAATGCGAACGCATCGGCCTTACTCCGCCGCGATCGGGGTTTCCTTGCGCGCCTTTGCGTTACGGCTGAGCTCGGCCATTAGTTCGCTGGCACGGGCAATCGGATTGCTCAGGTAGAAATCCGCCATCACGTTGGCAAAGGCCGCATCGCCCATGTCGCCCCGATCGAGCGGTTGCCAGTCGTTTTCCGGCACCACGTCGATCTCGCCCAGGTGCGGCACCTCCTTGATCAGCGCGCGGCGCAGCTGCGCCAGGCTGTCGAAGGGCAGCGTCGCGTCCAGCTCTGCGCTCAGCGCGCGCAGGATGGCCCAGTTTTCCTTGGCCTCGCCCGGGGCGAAGCCCGCGCGCAGGGCCAGCTGCGGGCGGCCTTCGGTGTTGACGAACAGGCCCTGTTCCTCGGTATAGGCGGCGCCCGGCAGGATGATGTCGGCACGATGCGCGCCGCGGTCGCCGTGGCTGCCCTGGTAGATCACGAAGGGGCCGTCGGGAATGTCGCCCTCGTCGGCACCCAGGTTATAGACCACCTCGGCCCCCTCGAGTGCGGCGGTGATGCCACCCTCGGTCACGGCGCCCACATCCATCGCGCCCACCCGGCCCGCGGCCGTGTGCAGCACCATGAAGGACGATTTCGTCGATTCCGCCAGCGCCATGGCCGCGGCCAGCACCGCAGCGCCATCCTCGCGCGCCAGGGCGCCCTGGCCCACGATGATCATCGACGCCTTTTCCTGAACGCCCGAATGATCGCGGCCCAGAAGCTCGGTCAGCGTGTCGGGGCCGGTGCCCAGATGCGCGTGGTCATAGGTCAGATCAACGGCTTCGCCGATCACGCCGACGCTGGCGCCCCGGGTCCAGGCCTTGCGGATACGGGCGTTGAGCACCGGCGCCTCGATCGCCGGGTTGGCGCCGATCAACATGATCGCCTTGGCATCGTCGATCTCTTCGATGGTGGCCGTGCCGACATAACCCGACCGGTTACCCGCGGGCAGTTTCGCGCCGTCGGTGCGGCATTCCACCGATCCGCCCTGACCTTCGACCAATTGCTTGAGCGCATAGGCCGCCTCGACCGGAACCAGATCCCCGACCACTCCGGCAACCTTCTTGCCCTTCATCGCCTCGGCTGCGGCGGCCAGGGCCTCGGGCCAAGTCGCGGGCTTCAGCTTGCCGTCGCGGCGCACATAGGGTTTGTCGAGCCGCTGGCGGCGCAGGCCGTCCCAGACGAACCGGGTCTTGTCGGAAATCCATTCCTCGTTCACGCCGTCGTTGTTGCGCGGCAGGAACCGCATGACTTCGCGGCCCTTGGTATCGACCCGGATGTTGGAGCAGAGCGCATCCATCACGTCGATGCTTTCGGTCTTGGTCAGTTCCCAGGGCCGTGCGGTAAAGGCATAGGGTTTCGACACCAGCGCGCCGACGGGGCAAAGGTCGATGATGTTGCCCTGGAGGTTCGAATCGAGCGTTTCGCCAAGATACGAGGTGATCTCGCTGTCCTCGCCGCGGCCGGTCTGGCCCATCTGGGTGATGCCCGCGACCTCGGTCGTGAAGCGCACGCAGCGGGTACAGGAAATGCAGCGCGTCATGTGCGTTTCGACCAGCGGGCCCAGGTCCAGATCGGTCGCGGCGCGCTTGGGTTCGCGGTAGCGGCTGAAATCGACGCCGTAAGCCATGGCCTGGTCCTGCAGGTCGCATTCGCCGCCCTGGTCGCAGATCGGGCAATCAAGCGGATGGTTGATCAGCAGGAATTCCATCACCCCCTCGCGGGCCTTCTTGACCATGGGCGAGTTGGTCTTGACCACCGGCGGCTCCCCGTCCTTGCCGGGGCGCAGGTCACGCACCTGCATGGCGCAGCTTGCGGCAGGCTTGGGCGGGCCGCCCACGACCTCCACCAGACACATCCGGCAGTTGCCGGCAATCGACAGGCGTTCGTGGTAGCAGAAGCGCGGGATTTCCACGCCCGCCTCTTCGCAGGCCTGAATCAGCGTCAGCGCGCCGTCCACCTCGATTTCCTTGCCGTCGATATTGATCTTGCGGAGGTCTGACATTGTCTCACCTTGCTCTGAGAAGCGCGCCGATCTGGCTGCCCTTCGCGATTTCCTGTTTGCCAAGCGCACACAGCGCGGCCTTGTCATCCGGGGCGACGCCGCGTGCCTTCAGGTACGCCTCTCCCCGCTGGCGCATCCGCGCCTTTTCCGTTTTCGAGGTCACGTGATCCTCGATCTCGTCCTCGGTATAACCCAGTTCCTTGGCCCGGTTTTCGAGCGCCGTGATATAGCTGTAGGCGCGCACCAGCCGGGGCGAGATATCGTCACAGGTCTTGCGGATCTCGTCGGCCAGCGCCACCGCCAGCAATCCGTCGTCGATCTCGGCCACGTCGCGCAGCGACGGTTTCGCGGTTGCGGTCGTGGCGGCCAGCGCCAGGGCCAGGCCCGTCATCGTGATCAGTCGCATATCATCTCTCCTTGCAGGCTTGAAGGGCCCGCAAACTGCGGGCCTGTCCAGCCACAGGTGGGGATCGGGCGCGCGGATATGCAATAACCGCGCCCGCAATCCATTGATATGCCGTGAAAGTCGCTCACTCGATGCAGGTTCCCCGGAAGGTCAGCGTGTCATTGGTCACCGGCAGCGCCTCGGGCGCGGTATCGGGGCCGACGGCCCATTCGATGTCGCTGGTGCCGTAATATTCGATGCAGTGCTTGACGCCCTCGTACGCGCCGGCGGCACGCGCGCCGTTCAGCCCTTTGGACACCGGCTTGATCGTCGCGACGAAATTGGCCCGGTCGTTGCGCGGGGCCTTGACCTTGGCGCGGTAATAGACGCCGTCAAAGGCCACGTGGTTCGGCCCCTTGGAGCAGCCCGCCACCATCGCGGCCCCGCAGATCATCAGCACAATCAATCGCATCTCATCACTCCGCCGCCATCGCGCGGCGCGGTGCGCACACGGCGTGGCTTTCATACCCTCGACCAAGGCCGCGTCCGCGGGGCCTCGGTCAGTCCTTGTCGTTCCGGCGGGCCCGCCAGAGCTGGTAGATCATCCAGATCGCCGTTCCGAACCCGGCAAGGGCGGCCAGGTCAAAGAACGCGCGGGTCCGGTTGCTCCACTCCAGCGACGCCCCCAAAGCGGTTGCGGCGATCCAGAACAGACCCACCCCGGCAATCACCAGCGCGATGATGCGCCCCTGCCGTGCCGTATCGCTGTTCCGGTCCGTCAACTGAGCCGCTTCCTAGTCGTAGACATCGCCCTTGTCGACCTTCTTAGAAAACTCCGTTTCCTCTCCGGACGCCAAGAGTTTGGCCTGATCCACCCAGGCGTCACGCGACACCCGGCCCTTGAAACCTTCCAGGTTGTCATCGACCCAGGCGACTTCCTGCGGGGTCCAGGCCGCGACCTGCGCAAAGGTGTAAAAGCCCATGGAATTGCACAGCTGTTCCAGCTTCGGCCCGATCCCCTTGATCTTTTTTAGATCGTCCGCGCCCCCCTCGGGCGGCGCGTCATAGGTCACGGGCTTGCTGCCTGGCCCGGCATCACCGCCGGAGGCGGCGGCGGCTGCTGCTGCGGGCGTGGCAGGCGCATCATCCGCACCGTATTTCCATGTGCCCTTGCGCGACGCGAGTTCTTCCTGACCGGCCAGCGGCTTGGACGGTTTCACGGCCGCCCCCGCTTCGGCATCCGCTGTGGCCGACGCCGTGGCCACGGCCGGCTTCGCGTCCGACGCCTTGCTGGCCGGGGCCGCGGCTGCGGGTTTTTCGGTCTTGTCGGGCGCACCGCTCAGGTGTGTCGGGCCTTCGGCGTTCGGGCCCACAACCGGTCCGGGCAGATCGCGGCAGAAGATCCAGCTGGTCAGTACGCCGATCAGGAGAAAGACAACTCCGCCAAGAAAGATCGCGGCAATCCAGCCGAAACTGCCCAGCACCAAGAGCAGGACAATCGTCAGCAGCCCGACACCGGCGGCAAGGGCCCAACAGCCCAGCCCGCAACTCATCCCTTTGTTGGGTTCGCTCATTTCTTCACTCCCTGACCGTGTTTATGCTTTTGCAATGTCTAGTACACATCGCCCTTTTTAACACGTCCAGCAAACTCCGTCTCGCTCCCGGATGCCAGCACTTTTGCCTGATCCACCCAGGCATCGCGCGTGGCGCGGCCCTTGAAGCCTTCGAGGTGGTCATCAACCCAGGCGCGTTCCGCGTCGCTCCAGCCCGCGATCTGGTCGAAATGATAGAAGCCCAAACTATTGAGCAGCTTTTCCAGTTTCGGGCCGACGCCCTTGATCATCTTCAGGTCGTCCGCCTTACCGTCGCGGGGCCCGTCGAGCGATTCGGGTCGGGTGTTCTCGCCATCGGACTGGGGTTGCGTGTCCGTTTCGCCGCGGTCTTCGCTGTACTTCGGTCGCGCGGCTTCCTCGGCGGGCGCCTCGCGCTTGTCGATGCCGGTTTCATCCACGGGCACGTCCTTGGCCACTTCGGGTCCGCGGCCGGGCTCGGCATCGCCCTTGGTGTCCGACCGGTCCTGCCACGGGGTCGTCAGCGGCACCTCGCTCCCGTCGATGCGCTTGATCGTGTCACCGATCTCGACCGCGAGGTGCACGCTCGCGTTATGTTCGGGCTTGTCGCTCTCGTGATCCTTGAGGCTGGTCAGCCCGGATTTCGGCTCTGCCGCATACCGCCCGTTCTGCGGGCCGGGCAGCGGCACCTTGCCCGCCGCCATCTCGTCAATGATCTCGGCCAGCCGTTCGGTGGTCAGGTCCTCGTAGTAATCCTTGCCGATCTGCGCCATGGGCGCATTGGCGCAGGAGCCCAGGCATTCGACCTCTTCCCAGGAAAACTTGCCATCGGCGCTCAGCTCGTGCGGGTTCCTGGCGATCTTGTCCTTACAGACCGCCATCAGATCCTCTGCCCCGCAGATCATGCAGGACGTGGTGCCGCAAACCTGAATATGTGCCACGCTGCCAACCGGCTGCAGCTGGAACATGAAATAGAAAGACGCCACTTCGAGCGCCCGCATATAGGCCATGCCCAGCATGTCGGCGACGGTTTCGATCGCGGGCCGCGTCAGCCAGCCTTCCTGCTCCTGCGCGCGCCAGAGCAGCGGAATGATGGCGCTGGCCTGGCGGCCTTCGGGATACTTGGTGATCTGCGCTTCGGCCCAGGCCTGGTTGGCAGGGGTGAAGGCAAAGCTTTCGGGTTGGTCTTTGTGCAGTCTGCGCAGCATCGGTGCATGTCCTTCACGCTGGTCACGTGGTCAGTTCAATCCGGCCCCCGGCGGCGCCCTTAGGCACACGGCGCGGCGGCCATCTGACGGCGTTTCAGGTGTCCGCCGCCGGTGTCGCCGCTTCGGGCGTGGGCGCACAAGCGCCGACGGTCGACCGGAAGCCGCCATTCGACAACATCACGCCGCGTTCCAGCTGTACCTTGTAGGCCACGGTTTCCTGAACCTGCGCCCGGGTCATGCCGGTCTGCAGCTCGACCGGGATGTAATCGGCCTCGGTCACCAGGTCACAGCCGATCGACGCCACCGCTGCGTCGAAATTGGCGATCTGCGCGTCGTTCACCCCCTCGGGCGGCAGGGCGCAGGCCCCCAGCAGCGTCAACGCACCAAGCGCCAGCGGCGCGGTCAGAATACGGGTCATCGGTCAATTTCTCCAAACACGACGTCCATGGTGCCGATGATGGCCGCCACATCCGCCAACTGGTGGCCCGAAGCCACGTAATCCATCGCCTGCAGGTGCAGGAACCCCGGCGCGCGCAGCTTGGCACGGTAGGGTCGGTTGCTGCCATCCGCCACAAGGTACACACCGAATTCGCCCTTGGGAGCCTCGACGGAGGCATAGACCTCGCCTTCTGGCACGTGAAAGCCTTCGGTGTAGAGCTTGAAATGGTGGATCAGCGCCTCCATCGAGGTCTTCATCTCGCCGCGCGGCGGCGGCGTGATCTTGCCGCGGGCGAGCACGTCGCCCTGCCCTTCGGGTGCTTTCAGCTTTTCGATCGCCTGCTTGATGATCCGCAGGCTCTGGCGCATCTCTTCCATCCGCACGAGATACCGGTCATAGCAGTCGCCGTTCTTGCCCACCGGGATCTGGAAGTCGAACTCGTCGTAGCATTCATAGGGCTGCGCGCGCCGCAGATCCCAGGCCAGGCCCGACCCGCGCACCATCACACCGGAAAAGCCCCAGTCGAGGATGTCCTGTTCGCTCACCACGCCGATATCGGCGTTGCGCTGCTTGAAGATGCGGTTTTCGGTCAGCAGACCGTCGATGTCGTCCAGAACCGCGGGGAATTCATCGGCCCAGCTGCCGATATCGTCGATAAGGTCCGCTGGAAGGTCCTGATGTACGCCGCCGGGCCGGAAATAGGCTGCGTGCAGCCGCGCACCGCAGGCCCGTTCGTAGAACACCATCAGCTTTTCGCGTTCCTCGAAGCCCCAGAGCGGCGGCGTCAGCGCACCCACGTCCATCGCCTGCGTCGTGACGTTCAGCAGGTGGTTCAGGATGCGGCCGATCTCGCTGTAAAGCACCCGGATCAGGCTCGCGCGGCGCGGCACCTCGACGCCCGTGAGCTTTTCGATGGCCAGACACCAAGCGTGTTCCTGGTTCATCGGCGCCACATAATCGAGCCGGTCGAAATACGGCAGATTCTGCAGATACGTCCGGCTTTCCATCAGCTTTTCGGTGCCACGGTGCAGCAGGCCGATATGCGGATCGCAACGGTCCACGATCTCGCCGTCGAGTTCCAGGACAAGCCGCAGCACGCCATGCGCCGCAGGGTGCTGCGGGCCGAAATTGATGTTGAAGTTGCGGATCTTCTGCTCGCCGGTCAGGGCGTCTTCGAAACCTTTGGAGCCGTCCATTATGCAAGATCCTCTGAATTGATGACTTCGTGGGGGAGTCGTGGGGGAGTCCGATCTAAGAAAAACAAGCCGTTAGCACGAGGATGCGATTCCACATTTGCGACGCAAAGTTTTTTTTGACTTGCGCGCAAGACTCCCAAGAAGGCTGCTGCACCAAGTAGAAAGGATCCAATTTCATCAAGCACATCCCACCACATTACAGCTTCTCCAGCTCTTGCAGCTTGATGCCCATCCACCACAGCAGTGCGATGGTGCCGAAGGGCACGAGGCAGGCGATTGCCCAGTACTTGTTGATGCCGAAGAAGGGCAGCAGCTTCAGCATCGGGATGGCCGTCAGGGCCGACAGGATCAACCACCAGAGGCCACCCATTACTTGGCCCCTTCCTTCTTCTCGTCGCCGGGCAGCACGTATTCCGCGCCTTCCCAGGGCGACATGAAGTCGAACTGCCGGTATTCCTGCACCAGGCTCACCGGCTCATAGACGACACGCTTCTGCTCTTCGTCATAGCGCACTTCGGTATAGCCGGTGGTCGGGAAATCCTTGCGCAGCGGGTGCCCGCGAAAGCCGTAGTCGGTGAGGATGCGGCGCAGGTCAGGGTGGCCCGAAAACAGGATGCCGAACATGTCGAACACCTCGCGCTCGAACCAGTTGGCGGCCGGATAGACGCTGGTGATCGACGGCACCATGTCCTCTTCCCGGATGCCCACACGCAGGCGGATGCGGTGGTTCTGGTACATCGACAGGAAGTGATAGACCACGTCGAACCGCTTGGCCCGCTCGGGGTAATCCACGGCGGTGATGTCCACCAGCGACGAGAAGCGACAATTGGAATCGGTCTTCAGGAATTCGACAAAACCGCGAATGTTCGCGGGTGCCACGTCGATGTTGAGCTCGCCATGCGTCACATCCCAGCTCAGCACGCAATCCGGGCGCCTGCCCGCTATGTGGCCGCCAAGTTCCTTGAGTGCGTCGGTCATCGCGTCAGTGTCCCTGTCCGTCTCATCTTGCGCTGCAGCGCCATGATCCCGTAAAGCAGCGCCTCCGCCGTCGGCGGGCAGCCGGGCACGTAGATGTCGACCGGCACGATCCGGTCGCAGCCGCGTACGACGCTGTAGCTGTAGTGGTAGTAGCCCCCGCCATTGGCGCAGGACCCCATCGAGATCACGTAACGCGGCTCGGGCATCTGGTCATAAACCTTGCGCAGCGCCGGGGCCATCTTGTTGGTCAGCGTACCGGCCACGATCATCAGATCCGACTGGCGCGGGCTGGCGCGCGGGGCCGTGCCGAACCGTTCAAGGTCGTAGCGCGGCATAGAGGTGTGCATCATCTCGACCGCGCAGCACGCAAGGCCGAATGTCATCCAGTGCAGCGACCCGGTGCGCGCCCAGTTGATGATATCCTCGGTCGAGGTCAGCAGGAATCCCTTGTCGGCCAGTTCAGCGTTCAGGTTCTGCGTCGCGACCTCGCGGTCGGGGCCCGCGGTATTGGTGCCGTAAGGCGCGGCAACCGACGGGCGCGACTTGATCCGCGCCGACTGAGAGCCGTCGCCCTGCACCTCGGTGACCAGGGCCTTGTCGTCGCTCACTCCCATTCCAGCGCCCCCTTCTTCCATTCATAGGCAAAGCCGATGGTCAGCACCCCCAGGAACACCATCATCGACCAGAACCCCAGCATGCTGATGTCCTTGAACGCCACGGCCCAGGGAAAGAGAAAGGCAATCTCCAGATCGAAGATGATGAAGAGGATCGACACCAGGTAGAACCGCACGTCGAACTTCATCCGCGCATCGTCGAAGGCGTTGAACCCGCATTCATAGGCGCTGACCTTTTCGGGGTCGGGATTGCGCACGGCAATGACCACGGCGGCCAGGATCAGCACGAGGCCCAGACCGATGGCGATGGCCAGAAAAACGAGGATCGGGAGGTATTCCCTCAGCATCTCTTCCACGAGGAGGCTCCTTTCCCACGCGCCGACGGGCAGCGCACGGTCAGTGGCGGGTTGACGTAGTCTTTGACTTATCGCTGCACCGCGGTGGGGTCAACCGACGCCACCCCCCTGCACGCCCAGAAAAGCCGCTGTCCCAGTGCAGCTTGCGCCGGAAATGAGCAGATCGCGGCCCGGGCCTTTCCCTCAGGCCGACTCGCCCGCATCCCGCTTGGGTAACCGTTCAGCGGCTACCCGGCCCATCCGGGCGCGCGCTTGTCAAAGAAGGCGGCGATGCCCTCTTGGGCCTCGGCGCTTTCCCAGCGGGTGGCGAGCGCGTCGATGGCCAGATCGACCTGATCCTGCGTCACCGTGCCGCCCAGGGCCCGCAAGAGCGCCTTGGCCTCGGCCACAGCCCCCGGCGCGCAGGACAGATAGGGCGTGACCTCGGCCTCGGTGGCGGCCTCCAGCGCCTCTGCGGCCACGGCGCGGGTCAAAAGGCCCAGACGCACCGCTTCGCTGGCGTCGAAGATGCGCGACGACATGAAGACCTGTCGCGCCCGCGCCGCGCCCATCCGGGCGATGACGTAGGGGCCGATGTTGGCGGGAATCAGCCCCAGCCGTGTCTCGGTCAAGCCCATTTTCAGTGTCTCCACACCGATCACCACGTCGCAGACCGACGCCAGCCCCACGCCGCCGCCAAACGCATTGCCCTGCAGCCGCCCGATCAGCGGCTGCGGCAGGGCGGCCAGCGCGGCAAGCGCGCTGGCGATGCGCCCGCTTTCGGCGCGGCGGGTGGCTGCGTCCATACCCATCTGCGCCCGCATCCAGGCCAGATCGCCGCCCGCGCAAAACGTCGGCCCCTCGGCAGCCAGGATCACGACGCGCACCTGCGCATCCTGGGCCAGCCTTTCGGCCGCGTCCTCAAGTTGCATCAGCATCTCCGCCGAGAGGGCGTTGTGCTTTTCGGCCCGCGCCAGCCAGAGCGTCGCAACCCCGCGCGCATCGGTGTCCACCCGGATCATCTCTGCCATTGCACTCTCCTTCGCGATCCCTGCGGCCCTGCCGTCATCCCTGCGCCCGCAGGCCTTGCGCCAGCCGCGCCGCCCGGGCGATCACCGCCGCGTCAAGGCCGGTGGCAAAGCCGGCGGCCTCGACATGCGCCATGACGGCTTCGGTCGCCACATTGCCCGCCGCCCCCGGCGCGTATGGACAGCCGCCAAGCCCCCCGACCGCCGCATCAAAAACCCGCAGCCCCCGTGCCAGTGCGACATCCACGTTCTCAAGCGCGCGACCGGCGGTGTCGTGGAAATGCCCGGCCAGACGCTCGGCGGGCACCTCCTCCAGCACTGCCCCCAGCATCGCGTCCACCGCCGAGGCCCGGGCCCGGCCCAGCGTGTCGCCCAGCGAAATCTCGTAGCAGCCCATGTCGCGCAGCGCCGCCACCACGCGGGCGACCTGCGCGGGCGCGGTCGTCCCGTCATAGGGGCATTCCACCACGCAAGAGACATAGCCGCGCACCGGCAGGCCCGCCGCCTGCGCTGCTTCGGCCACGGGGCGAAAGCGGTCCAGGCTTTCGGCGATGCTGGCGTTGATGTTGGCCTTGGAAAACCCTTCCGAGGCCGATCCGAAAATCGCCACCTCGTCGGCGCGCGCGGCCAGCGCCGCCTCGAACCCGCGCATGTTGGGGGTCAGCGCGGCATAGGACACGCCCGGCGCGCGGGTCAGCCCCGCCAGCACCTCGGCGCTGCCCGCCATCTGCGGCACCCATTTGGGGCTGACGAAAGACGCCACTTCGATCCGCCGGAATCCCGCGCCGCTCAGGCAATCCACCAGCGAGATCTTGTCCGCCACCGGAATGGGGCGTTTTTCGTTCTGCAGCCCGTCGCGCGGACCGACCTCGAAGATCTCGACCCTTTCGGACATGGCTCAGCCCTCCTCGGGCACCGGATAGAAGTCGCGCTCATAGAACCGCTGCGGCCCTTCGCGCGCCACGCAGCGCTGGTAGGCGGGCCGCGCCTCCATCCGTGCCTTGTAGGCCTGCAGCTTTGGAAAGGGATCGAGCGCCACGTAATAGGGCACCGCGAAAAGGTTGAAGCCCATCATCACGTCCGCACCGGAAAAGCCGCCGGGCAACAGCCAGTCATGGTCGCCCATCCGCGCCTCCATCCCCGCCAGCGTGCCCTTGAGCCGCGCGACCGTCAGCTTGACCACCACGGGCGCAGGCTTCGCGGGCGGGCGCAGGAACACCATCTGCAGGTTCAGGTTCTCGATCAGCGAGGCCATGGTTTCCGCGTAGTGCACCCATTGCAGCCAGGCGGGACGTTCCGGATCGCCCACGGTACGGCCCAGATCGGGGGCGTAGGTTTCGCACAGGTATTCGACGATGGCGCCGCTTTCGCTTAGCGCCAGATCGCCGATTTCCAGCGCCGGGATGCGCACCGCCGGGGACACACGCGGCAGATCGCCCTCGCGCATCTCCGCGCTGCCGATGCGGTATTCGACAACCTCGAGCGGCCCCAGCCGATCCTCGAGCCCGATCTCCTCGATCAGCCAGAGCACCCGGAAGGACCGGCCGTATTGCACGTGATGCAGCCGAAACCTGTCGGTCATGTCGTGCCCTCCTTCTGCGCTTCCTCAAGCCGGATAAGCGCGGCGCCCGCTTCGACCTGGCTGCCCGCCGGCACCAGCACCTCTGCCACCACGCCGTCGCGCCATGCCGTCAGCACATGCTCCATCTTCATCGCCTCCAGAATGGCCAGCCTGTCGCCTGCCGCCACCGCCTGCCCGGCCTCGGCCAGGATCTGCCGGACCATCCCGGGCATCGGCGCCTCGATCACATTGCCGCCCGCCTGCGCTTCCGCCGCCCGGGCCAGCGGGTCGACCACGTCGAAGCTCAGCCCATGATCGGCAAAAACCGTGACCCGGTCGGCATCGCGATGCGTCGCCCAGCCCGGCGCGCCGTCAAAGCGCCAGGGACCGGCCTGCCGGTCCGCAAGAACCGTCGCCCCGGGCACCAGGATTTCGCAGCGGTCCGGCCCCATCATCCGCAGGATCACCGGCAGATCGGCGCCGCCCCGGCGCAGATCGATGGTCCGGTTCATCGGCTGCCAGAGGGTAAAGCCGGTGTCGTATCCGCCTGGCCCCTCCAGCCCCGCCGCGACAAGCGCGCCCTGCGCCACCACCTGCGGCGCAGGCTCGGGCTGCGCGGTCAGCGCGTCGATGTCGCGGGCGATAAGCCCGGTATCGACCGCGCCGCTGCGAAACCCCGGATGTGCGGCCAATGCGCCCAGGAAGCCCAGGTTCGTGACCGTGCCCGCGACCTGCGTGTCGCGCAGCGCCCGGGACAGCTTGCGCAGGGCGATATCGCGGGTGGCCCCGTGCACGATCAGCTTGGCGATCATCGGGTCGTAATGGGGGCTGATCACGTCGCCCGCGCGCACACCGCTGTCGGCGCGCACGCCCTCTGGAAAGGCAAGATGCGCCAGCCGGCCGGTCGCGGGCAGAAATCCTGCGGGCACATCCTCGGAATAAAGCCGCGCTTCGAAGGCATGGCCGTTGATCGCCAGATCCTCCTGCCGCGCGGGCAGCGGCTCTCCGGCGGCGACGCGCAGCTGCCATTCCACCAGATCGACGCCGGTGATGAGTTCGGTCACCGGATGTTCGACCTGCAGGCGAGTGTTCATCTCCATGAACCAGAACCCGTCGGGGCGCAGGCCGTCCGACCCGTCGACGATGAATTCCACCGTGCCCGCGCCCGCATAGCCGATGGCCTGCGCGGCGCGCACCGCCGCCTGCCCCATGGCGTTGCGCATCTGCGGCGTCATGCCGGGGGCCGGCGCCTCTTCGATCACCTTCTGATGGCGGCGCTGCAGCGAACAATCGCGTTCGAACAGATGCAGCGCCTGTGTGCCATCGCCGAAGACCTGGATTTCGATATGCCGGGGCTGTTCGATGAATTTCTCGATCAGCACGGCCGGATTTCCAAACGCGCCCCGCGCCTCGGCCTGGCAGCTTTGCAGCGCATCGGCAAAGTCCTCGGCACGTTCCACAAGGCGCATGCCCTTGCCGCCGCCGCCCGCCACCGCCTTGATCAGCACCGGATAGCCGATGCGCCCCGCTTCTGCCGCCAGGTGATCCGGGTCCTGATCCTCGCCCAGATAGCCCGGCACCACCGGCACGCCCGCCTCCTCCATCAGCCGCTTGGCCGCGTCCTTGAGGCCCATCTTGCGGATCGCGTCTGCCGAAGGCCCGACAAAGACCAGCCCCGCCGCATCAACGGCCTTAACGAAATCGGGGTTCTCGGACAGAAAGCCATAGCCGGGATGGATCGCCTGCGCGCCGGTCTCGAGCGCCGCCTCGATGATCCGTTCGCCGCGCAGGTAGCTGTCAGCGGGTGCGGCGCCACCGATGCCCACGGCCATGTCGGCCAGCGCCACATGCCGCGCGCCCGCATCGACGTCCGAATGGACCGCCACGGTCCGCAGCCCCAGCCTGCGCGCCGTCTCGATGACGCGGCAGGCAATCTCTCCCCGGTTGGCGATCAGGATCGTGTCAAACATGGCCTGCGCTCCTGTCTTGCACGCAAAGCGGGCGGTGGGCCCGCGCCCCGGACCTACATACGGAATACGCCAAAGCGGGTCTCCTCGATCGGGGCGTTGAGCGTGGTGTGCAGCGACAGCGCCAGCACCTGGCGGGCCTTGCGCGGATCGATGATCCCGTCGTCCCAGAGCCGCGCACTGGCATAAAGCGGATGCGACTGCCGCTCGAACATTTCGACCGTGGGCGCCTTGAACGCCGCCTCGTCGCTCTCGGACCAGTCCTCGCCCGCGCGTTCCATCGCCTCTCGCTTGACGCTGGCCAGAACGCCTGCGGCCTGTTCGCCGCCCATGACGCCGATCCGCGCATTGGGCCAGGTCCACATGAAGCGAGGACCATAAGCCCTTCCGGACATGCCGTAATTCCCCGCACCAAAGCTGCCGCCCACAACCATGGTGACCTTGGGCACCGACGTGGTCGCCACCGCCGTCACCATCTTGGCCCCGTGCCGCGCGATGCCTTCGTTTTCGTATTTCCGCCCCACCATGAAGCCTGTGATGTTCTGAAGAAACACCAGCGGGATGCGGCGCTGCGAACACAGCTCGACGAAATGCGCGCCTTTCTGGGCGGCTTCGGAAAACAGCACACCGTTGTTGGCAATGATGCCCACCGGACAGCCTTCGATATGGGCAAAGCCGGTCACCAGCGTTTCGCCGAAGCGCGGCTTGAACTCGTCGAAATACGACCTGTCCACCACCCGCGCGATCACCTCGCGGATGTCGTAGGGCGTGCGCAGGTCCGGCGGCACGACCCCTAGGATGTCGGCGGGATCATAGGCGGGCGGCGCGGCCGGGCGAAGGGTGGGTTTGTAACCCACCGGCCCCGGCCCCAGCGATGCCACCGCCCGGCGCGCCAGCGCCAGCGCATGGGCGTCGTCCTCGGCCAGGTAATCCGCCACGCCTGACAGTCGCGTGTGGACATCGCCGCCGCCCAGATCCTCAGCCGTCACGACCTCGCCCGTCGCCGCCTTGACCAGCGGCGGGCCCGCCAGAAAGATCGTGCCCTGATCCTTGACGATGATCGTCACGTCGGACATCGCAGGAACGTAAGCTCCGCCCGCAGTGCACGATCCCATGACAACGGCGATCTGCGCGATGCCCTTGGCGCTCATCCGCGCCTGGTTGTAGAAGATCCGCCCGAAATGGTCCCGGTCGGGAAAAACCTCGTCCTGGTTGGGCAGGTTCGCGCCGCCGCTGTCCACAAGGTAAAGGCAGGGCAGATGGTTTTCCTCGGCGATCTCCTGTGCGCGCAGGTGTTTCTTGACCGTCATCGGATAATAAGTGCCGCCCTTCACGGTGGCATCGTTGCAGACCACCATGACGTCGCGCCCGTGTACCCGGCCCACCCCCGCGATCACGCCCGCGCAGGGCGCATCGCCATCGTAGAGGTCATGTGCGGCCGTCAGCCCCACCTCCAGGAACGGGCTGCCGGGGTCCAGCAGGTTGGCCACGCGGCGACGTGGCAGCATCTTGCCGCGCGCGGTGTGGCGATCCCGCGCCCGTTCGCCGCCGCCGATGGCAGCCAGAGCGGCGGCCTCCTCGACCACGCGCAGGGCGGCAAGGTGGCCTTTGACATTGGCCTGAAACGCCTCTGAGGCCGGCATCGCCTTGGATTGCAGCTTCATCTCTTATCCCTCCCTTGGTCGCGCGCGGGGGCGCGTCGGCACCGGCAGGCTGGCCCAGCCCGCCGCGACCGCCGTGGGTGTGGCATCCAGGAACCGCGCCACCTGCCAGGCCAGCACCGCCAGTTGCAGCCGCCGGTTGGCCTCGCGTGCCTCGCACCAGACCTCCAGCACTTCGGAGCTGCCCGTGCAATCCGGCCCGGCAGAGCGGCCGTGCGCCAGCGCCCAGACCTGCGGATAAAGGCCATCCGACACCTCGGCATGCGCCCCCGCCACCGCCTCGGGCGCGGGCAAGGACGCGCGCACCTTCTCGGCCAGCGCATCCTGTTCGGCCCGCAGATCGCGCTGGCAGGGCAGCGGCGCGTCGCTGATATCACAGCGGACAATGCCGACGGTGCCGCAGTAATCCACCTCGTCGACGCCGCCGATGTCGAAGGTTTCCGGGTCCGGCCCGTCCAGATGCCTGCGCAGCGCCCGCTCGTACCGGGCCACCTCGCGGTCCATGCAGATGGCGAACTCGGGCAGCGGCACGTCCTGCGCCTGAAGCGGCGTGGCGACCAGCGCGAAGACAATCCCGGCAAGCCGCCTCATTCCGCCGCCTCCCGCGCCGCGCGGGCCTTCAACTCCTTGCGAATGACCTTGCCGGTGACGGTCATCGGCAAGGCGTCCAGAAACGCAATTTCCCTTGGGTAGGAATAGCTTGCCAGCCGGTCCTTCACCCAGTCCCGCAGCGTCTCGGCGCTGATCTCGGCCCCCGGCTTGCGCACCACGTAGGCCTTCACGATCTCGGTGCGCAGCGCATCGGGCTTGCCCACCACCCCGCAGGTCGCCACCCCCGGATGGGTCAGCAGGCAATCCTCGATCTCTGCCGGGCCGATGCGGTAGCCGGCACTGGTGATCACATCGTCCTCGCGGCCCAGAAACCGCAGGAACTCCCCGCGCGTCTCGCCCCGGTCGCCGGTGAGCAGCCAGTCGCCGCGAAACTTCGCCGCCGTGGCGGCGGGGTTCTTCCAGTATTCCAGCATCATCGACGCCGCACCGCGCCGCACCGCCAGGTCACCCTCACCGTCGGTCTGCGCACCGGCTTCGTCAATCACCGCGACATCGAAGCCGGGCACAGCCTTCCCGATAAAGCCCGGTTCCGGGCTGAAGAGGGACGCCGCGCTGGAGGCCACCATGTTGCATTCGGTCTGGCCGTAGAATTCGTTGATCGTCAGGCCAAAGGCCTGCCTCCCCCAGGCCAGCATTTCCGCCCCCAGCGGTTCCCCGCCGCTGGCGACCGAGCGCAGGCCGTCGATACGGGCCCCTTCGGCCTTCAGCATCCGCAGCGCCGTGGGTGGAAAAAACACATTGCGCACAGTGCCGTCGCGGCAAATCCTCAGGCAGTCCACCACCTCGAACCGGGCCATGCGCTCGGCCACAACAGGCACCCCAAGCGCCAGCCCCGGCATCAGCACGTCGAAAAGCCCGCCGATCCAGGCCCAGTCCGCCGGCGTCCAGAGAACATCCCCCGGCTGGCCCAGCAGATCGTGGCTTATCTCGACCCCCGGCAGATGGCCGGTCAGCACCCGGTGGCCGTGCAGCGCGCCCTTGGGCTTGCCGGTGGTGCCGCTGGTGTAGATCAGCACCGCCGGATCCTCGGGCCCCGTGTCCGCCCCGGCGGCCGAAGCCAGCGCCGGCTCCGGCAAATCCCTCGCGACGATGGTGGCCACGCCAAAGCCCGCCAGCATCGCCACGCCGTCCTCGTCCGTCACCACGACGTTCGCGCCGCTGTCCTCCAGCCGCGAGGCCAGCGCATCGGTCTTGAAAAGTTTGAAAAGCGGCACCGAGATGGCCCCGAGCCGCCAGCAGGCGATATGCGCCGCGGCGCAAAGCGGCGATTGCGACAGCAGCACGCCCACCCGGTCGCCGCGCAGCACGCCGCGCGCGATCAGCGCCGCCTCGACCCGGCGCGAGAGGGCCCAGAGATCGCCATAGCTGACATTGCGCCGCGCCTCCCCGGTCAGGTCGATGATCGCAAGACGGTCCGGTTCGGACACCGCGTAACGGTCGCAGACCTGGTGCGCCATGTTCAGCCGCGGCGGCAGCGCCCAGTCGAACCCGGCGCGCAAGGCGTCATATGTCTGCCCTCGCGCCAGCATCAGTCGGTGCGCTGCGCCCGCAGGTACAGCGCCTGCCGGGCGGTGGTCTGCATCAGGCAATCAAGCGTGGCAGGCCCCCCGCCGGTGCCGCCGCCCCATTGGCTGCGCTCGTAGTCGCAGCGGGCGTCGCGGAAGGCGATCCAGGCGCGCTGCATATCGCGCAGCGCATCGGCCTGCGATGGAATGTTTGCGTTGTATTGCGCGGTCTCCGCATCCGCCGCACGGGCCTGGGCCCGAACCTCGCCGTAATGCATGTTGAGCAGCGCGTCCCAGGCCATCCACTCCTGCTCCAGGCAGTAGCCCATGCCGACGGTCGTTTCGCCACCGTCGTTGCGGGTCATGCAGTCGCGGGCGGCCGTGCCGACACATTCATCGACGGTCCCTTCAGAGGCGAGGCATTCCTCGGTCCCGGCAAAGGAAAACCGGAAATCCTGCGCCTGCGCGCCGACGGGCAGGACGAAGACCACCGCAAGAACGACCGCCAAGTGTTTGAAAAATTTCATCATGTCACTCTCCGTCAATATTACCGCCCGGCCCGATCACGTCGCGCAGCCGCCCGTCGCGGGCGACGTAGTAGGTGTAGTGCCGCGCCGCGTCATGCGGCGTGGGCCCGCAGACCACCACCAGCCAGGCCCTTTCCGACGGCTGCGCCCGGCAGTCCGAGCGTCTGGCCCCTTCGCCGGTGCCGTCGCGGGCGCGGTCGGCGAGGTAGCGTTCTGCATAGGCGTCGATCACCTGCGTTTCCGTCACGTTCGCCACCACCCAGCCGTGTCGCCAGCCCAGCACGCCCGCCAGCGCCACCAGCAATCCTACCGGTACGAACCAAACCCAGCGCGGCACAGCTCACGCCCCTGCCCCGATATGCATGGCCCCGGGCGTCACGCCATCGCCGCCATCAGCTCGCGCCCCACCAGCATGCGCCGGATTTCCGACGTGCCGGCCCCGATCTCCATCAGCTTGGCATCGCGGAAGAGCCGCCCCACGGGGGCATCGTTCAGGAACCCCGCGCCGCCCAGGGCCTGTACCGCTTGGTGCGCCTGTTTCATCGCCTCTTCGGAGGCATAAAGGCAGCAGGCCGCCGCGTCCTGACGTGTGACATCGCCGCGATCACAGGCCTTGGCGACCTCGTAGACATAGGCGCGGGCGGAATTCATCGCGGTGTACATGTCGGCGATCTTGCCCTGCATCAGCTGGAACGATCCGATGGGCTGGCCGAACTGCTTGCGTTCGGCGAGGTACGGCATGACCTCGTCCAGACAGGCGGCCATGATGCCGGTGCCGATGCCCGCCAGCACGACGCGTTCGTAATCCAGCCCCGACATGAGAACGCGCACGCCCTTGCCTTCTTCGCCCAGGACGTTTTCGAACGGCACCTCGACATCGTCGAAAATCAGCTCGGCGGTGTTCGATCCGCGCATCCCCAGCTTGTCGAAATGCGGGCTGGTGCTGAAGCCCGTCATCGACTTTTCGATCAGAAAGGCGGTGATGCCCTTGGACCCTGCGTCGGGGTCGGTCTTGGCATAGACGACCAGCGTGTCGGCATCGGGGCCGTTGGTGATCCAGTACTTGTTGCCGCTCAAGCGGTAGTGATCGTTGCGCTTTTCCGCGCGCAGCTTCATCGACACCACGTCCGATCCGGCACCGGCCTCGGACATGGCCAGCGCGCCGACCTGCTGGCCGCTGACCAGACCGGGCAGGTATTTCTGCTTTTGCTCCTCCGTGCCGTTCAGCTTGATCTGGTTCACGCACAGGTTGGAATGCGCGCCGTAGGACAGCGACACCGAGGCGCTGGCGCGGGCGATCTCCTCGACCGCGATGACATGCGCCAGATAGCCCATGCCCGCGCCGCCGAAGTCCTCGGGCACGGTGATGCCCAGCAGACCAAGCTCGCCCATCTCGGGCCAGAGCGCGGGCGGAAAGGCGTTGCTGCGGTCAATCTCGGCCGCCATCGGTTTCACCCGCTCCTGCGCCCAGCGGTGCACCATCTCGCGCAGCGCGTTCACGTCCTCACCCAGGTCGAACTGCATCACGGCGGTGAACATGGTCTCCCCTCCCATTATTGAACGCGCGTTCATTTAATACGCGCGCCCATCCCACCGGTCAAGCACGCTCGCGCGGCGGAACCCGGTGCCCTGACACAGCGTTACATGTCCAAGCCATAATTCAAAGGACAGCCATCATGTCAGACCAACTGAAAAGCACTTTCTGGGACCGAATCTCGGACGTCCGCGCCGGGTTGCTGAGCGCCGGAGACAAGCGCGCCGTGCCGATGTCGCCTTATGCGCGGCCCGACGACAACGCGCTTTGGTTCATCACCGCCAAGGGCACCGACGTGGCCAAGGCCGCACAGGGCAGCGCCGCGGCCACCTTTGCCATAGCGGATTCGGGTGCCAAGCTGTACGGCACCGTCGAAGGCCAGATCGCCGCCGTCGAGGACCGGTCCAAGCTAGACGAAATCTGGAACGCCATGGCAGCGGCCTGGTTCGAGGACGGCAAGGAGGATGACGACATCCAGCTTGTCCGCATGACCCCGACCACGGCAGAGATCTGGGCCACCGACGGCGCGCCGTCCTTCCTTTACGAAGTGGCCAAGGCCAACCTGACCGACTCGACCCCCGATGCGGGCGATCACGGTGTGGTCAGCTTTGCGGCCTGATGCGTCACCATTGACGTAGACCAGCGAAGCCCCGAAATTCGGGGCTTCGCCTTTTTCATTTTCGGAGAGCCCGTCATGCGCCGCGCCATTATCGCCACCCTCGCCCTGTGCACCCTGCCCCTGACTGCCGCTGCCGAAGAGGTGGGAGAAATCGGCGTCGACTGGATCGGCAACGACATCATCGTCGAGGCAATTCCCGACCCGGATGTGAAGGGCGTCACCTGCCACATCGCCTATTTCGAGCGATCCCTAATCGACCGGCTGTCCAACGGCAACTGGTTCGAGGATCCGTCAAACGCCTCTATCGCCTGCCGCCAGACCGGCCCGATCAAGATCGGCGATATCGACCAGGACGAGGATGGAGAGGACGTGTTCCGCACCTCGCGGTCGATCATCCTGAAATCCCTGCGGGTCAAGCGTATCTTCGACGAGAAGAACCAGACGCTGATCTATGTCGCACATGCCGCCGAGCTGACAAACGGATCGGCCAAGGTCGCCATCTCGACCGTGCCGCTTTACCAACCCTGAGAACGATGTTCGGGCCGCTCAGTGGCCCGCCTGAAATACACTCGACACCTCGGCGCGGATGATCCGGGCGATCAGCGCGCAATCGGCGATGCTGAAGGTCAGCGGAATGCGCATGTCGATCAGCCCGGCCAGGACGCGGTCGGTCGCGGGCAGCGGCGCGCTGGCGGCATAGCGCCAGCTGTCATAGCGCGAGGTAAAGGCCACCGGCTCGGGCGCGCCGAACCATTTCAATTCCACCCCACGTGTCGCGCAGCGGCGCAGCACCTCCTGCACCCGTTCGGCACTCCAGCCCGACAACAGGAACTGGATTGACGAGCCGACATAACGTTCGGCCTCGGGCCGCTTTGGCAGGGTCAGCCCCGGCGTGTCCTGCAACCCCTCTTCGATCGTCCGGTAGCGGTCGTTCCAGCGCGTCACCTGATCGCCAAGCGCGGCCAGTTGCGGGCGCAGTATCGCAGCGCGTAGATTGTCCATCCGACCCGAAATGTTGGGGGTCGCGTATTTCACCCGCTCAAACACCTCTGGCGCCGGTGCGGCCAGATGCCGTTCATAAAGCATGTAGGAGCCTGACAGGATCACCGCCCGCGCCGCCGTTTCGGCATCGTCCGTGACCAGAAACCCGCCTTCACCGGAATTGACGTGCTTGTAGGTCTGGCAGGAATAACAGCCCGCGATCCCGTGCCGCCCCGAGGGCCTGCCATCCCACGCCGCTCCCATCGTATGCGCACAATCCTCGACCACCGTGACATCCGCCGCAGCGCAGATCGCCATCAGCCGGTCCATGTCGCAGATATGCCCGCGCATGTGGCTCAGCAGCAGAACCCGCGCCTGGCCCGCCTTGGCTGCCAGATCGTCAAGGTCGATGGTCAGGCGCTCCGTCACCTCGACGAACACCGGCACCGCGCCGACGCTGGCAATCGCCCCCGGCACCGGAGCCAGCGTAAAGGCGTTGGTCAGCACCCGGTCCCCCGGCCCCACCCCGACCGCGCGCAGCGCCGTCGACATGGCATAGCCCCCCGACGCCACGGCCAGGCAGTAGCGCGCGCCGGTCAGCGCCGCGAACTCCTGCTCCAGCAGCGCGGTTTCGCTAAACTCGCCGGGCACGGTGTTGTAGCGGTGCAGACGCCCCGACTGCAGCACCGCCATCGCGGCGTCGATGCCCGCGTCGGGGATCGGTTCCTGCTGGGTGAAACTGCCGGTAAAGGTCTCTTGCATCCGGTATTGATGCGGCGCGTCGGCGATGGCGTCAATGAATGTTTGCAGGGGTCCGGCTCAGCCATCACCCCCCGACAGCAGCGCATAAAGATGCCAGGTCGCGTGGCCCAACAGCGGCAGCACCACCAGAAGCCCCAGAAACGCCGGGACCATCGCGGCAAAGGTCATCAGCGCCACCACCAGCCCCCAGCCCAGCATCGGCAGCGGGTGGCGGGCGACATACTGGAAACTGGTGATTATCGCGGTGACGAAATCCACCTCCCGATCCAGCAAAAGCGGCAGCGCCAACACCGTGATCATGTAGAGCAAGAGCGCAAATCCCGCCCCCACGACCGTGCCCATGCCGAGCATGGCTAGCCCGTTCGGGGTCAGGAACACATCCAGCCCCGACGAGATGTTGGTCATCGTCGATAGCCCCAGGAAGAGCGCAAAGATCATGTGCGCAAGGAAGAACCAGAAGAGGAACACCATGACGATCACCGCGCAGATCGACGGCAACTGCCGTTTCGACTGGCGCAGGACGACGCCCATGATCCCGGCCCGGTCCAGCGGCAGACCGGCGGCAAGCCGTCGGCTGACCTCGTAGAATCCGACGGCGGCAAAAGGCCCCAGCAAGGGAAAGCCGATGGCGGCCAGCACCAGCCAGAAGGTCGTCCCGGTGCGCAGCGTGATCCAGGCCATGCCCCAGCCCGCCACCACATAGACCCCGGCAAACATGAGCGCATAAAGGGGGGCCGCCCGCATGTCGCGCCAGCCGCGGCGCACCGCCTCTTTCAACGTGTCGGCATCGACGGCGCGCAACGCGGGCACGCCATGTTCAAGGGTCTCGGCCATGGTCCATCCGGGTCGGTTCCGGCCCAGCCTAGCGGCACCCGGCGGCCCGGAAAACCTGTGACTCCGCCGTACCTTTTGGCGCCGACCCTAGTCCGCCCGTGCGTCGGCCCGGCTCTTGCCCGACACGTTCAGCGCCAGCGTCGCCGCCATGAACGGATCCAGATCGCCGTCAAGCACACCCTTGGTGTCTGACGTTTCGTACTGCGTGCGCAGATCCTTCACCATCTGATAGGGCTGCAGGACGTAAGACCGGATCTGGTTGCCCCAGCCCGCGTCGCCCTTGGCCTCGTGGGCGGCGTTGATATCGGCGTTCCGCCGGTCCAGCTCCATCTGGTAGAGCCTTGATTTCAGGGCCTTCATCGCGATGTCTCGGTTCTGGTGCTGGGACTTTTCCGAACTCGTCACCACGATTCCGGTGGGGTTGTGGGTGATCCGCACCGCCGAATCTGTGGTGTTGACATGCTGCCCGCCCGCGCCGGACGACCGGTAGGTGTCGATGCGGATGTCTGCGGGGTTCACCTCGATCTCGATATTGTCGTCCACCACCGGATAGACCCAGACCGAGCTGAAGGAGGTGTGGCGCTTGGCGGCAGAATCATAGGGCGAAATCCGCACCAGCCGGTGCACCCCCGATTCCGACTTCAGCCAGCCATAGGCATTGGGTCCGCTGATCTTGTAGGCGGCGGATTTGATCCCCGCTTCTTCGCCCGGGCTTTCGGACTGCAGCTCGACCGTAAAGCCCTTCTTCTCGGCCCAGCGGACATACATCCGCGCCAGCATGTTGGCCCAGTCGCAGGATTCGGTGCCGCCGGCACCTGCGTTGATCTCAAGGAAGGTGTCGTTTCCGTCCGCCTCCCCGTCCAGCAGCGCCTCAAGCTCCTTGACCGCGGCCTTCTTCTCAAGCGCCAGGATCGCCGCCTCGGCATCGCCCACGACCTCGGCATCCTCCTCCATCTCGCCCAGCTCGATCAGTTCGAGGTTGTCGGCCAGTTCCTGCTTGATGCTGGTGTAGGTGCCCATGGCATCGACCAGTAGCTGCCGGTCGCGCATCAGCTTTTGCGCGGCCTCGGGGTCGTTCCAAAGATCGGGGTCCTCGACCCGCGCGTTGAACTCCTCCAGCCGGTGGGGCGCGGTGTCCCAGTCCAACCGCTGGCGCAGCAGATCAAGCGATTTCTCGATCTTTTCAACACTGTTCTGAACCTCTGCGCGCATCGCGAATTCCTGCCTGGATGATTGAAACCGGGTGATAGCAAGCCGCAGCCGCAGGGACAAGATGGTCCCGCCGGCCCCCTTCTTCTTGGCAAAATACTCCAGAGAGCGCGAGAGACAGCGTCTCTCGCATCGCCCGTCAGGGCGATCCGGCACGGCCCCCGGAGGTCAGTAAAGCCCGCCGGAACTGAGCGTGCCAAAGCTCGCCTTTGGCCCCACCACCGCCTTGCGCCCGGTCGAGGTCGTGACCTCCTTGGCGCGGCCATCGGGCTGGATCACGTCGAAATTGCCCCCCATGGCAAAGCCGCCGTCGAACTGGATGCCAAAGATCGGTTCCTCGCCCTCGCGGAAACATTCGGCCACCACGTTGGCCCCCGATGCGCCGCTGCCCAGACGCGCCCCGGTGAAGCGGTCGATGTTGATGAACTGGCAGGCCTCGGGCACGTTGAACTTGCCACCGCCGTATTTTTTCACCGCCTCGGTCATGAAGCGCTGAAAGACCGGCCCGCACATGCCGCCGCCCGACGCGCCCCGGCCCAGCGACCGCGGCTGGTCGTAGCCGATGTAGCAGCCCGCGACGATGCTGCTGGTAAAGCCCACGAACCACACGTCCTTGGCATCGTTGGTGGTGCCGGTCTTGCCCGCGGTGGGCACCGGCAGGTTCACGGTCTTGCTGGCGGTGCCGCGTTCCACCACGCCCTGCATCATCGACGTCAGCTGATAGGCCGTCACCGGGTCCATCACCCGTTCGCGGTTGCTGACGATGCGCGGGCTGCGGTCGGGCGCGATCGACCGATCGCCGCAGTTCACGCAGTCGCGCTTGTCATGGCGGTAGACGGTGTTGCCATAGCGGTCCTGGACCCGGTCGACCAGAGTCGGTTCCACCCGCTCGCCGCCATTGGCGAACATCGCATAGGCCGCGACCATCTGGTAGATCGTGGTTTCCTGCGACCCAAGCGAATTGGCCAGAACCCGGCCCATGCGGTCGTAGACCCCGAATTTCTCGGCATATCGCCCGACAACATCAATGCCGACCTCCTGCGCCAGGCGCACGGTCATCAGGTTGCGCGACCGTTCGATCCCGGTGCGCAGCGGCGTCGGGCCGTAGAACTGGTTGCTGGCGTTCTTGGGCCGCCACACGCCCTGCGGCGTGTTGATCTCGATGGGCGCGTCCACCACGATGGTCGCGGGGCTGTAACCGCTGTCGAGCGCCGCCGCGTAGACGAAGGGCTTGAAGCTCGATCCCGGCTGACGTTTTGCCTGTGTGGCGCGGTTGAAAACCGAATGCTGGTAGGAAAACCCGCCCTGCATGGCCAGGACCCGGCCGGAATTCACGTCCATCGCCATGAACCCGCCCTCGACCTCGGGCACCTGACGCAGGGTCCAGCGGATGAACGACCCGTCGTCGTCGGCGGTCATCCGGCGCACATGCACCACCTCGCCCACGTCCAGAAGGTCGTCAGCCACCTGCGCGCGTCGGCCAAGGCTGCCGTCGCTGTTGCGTTTGCGGGCCCACTGCACGTCCTTGGCGGGAATCCAGTGACCGTCTTCGTCCTCAGCCACGCCTTCGATGCCGATGCGGGCCTCGTTGCTTCCGATCTCGAGCACGACAGCGGGATACCAGGGGTTTTCCAGATCGATGTCGCGCGCCACGCTCACATCCGCCAGCGCCGTGCGCCAGGCGGTTTCCGATCCAAGCTGCTCGGCAGGAATGGTCTTGCCGGTGCCGCGCCAGATTCCCTGGCTGCGGTCGTACTGTTCCAGCGCGCGGCGCAGCGCCTCTGCCGCGACCACCTGCATTTCCGGATCGAGCGTGGCGCGGACGCTGAAACCGCCCGAGAAGAACTCACCCTCGCCGAAATCGCGGCTCAGCTGGCGGCGAATCTCGTCGGTGAAATAGTCGCGCGGCGGCAGCGCCTTCTGGAAGGGCTCGAAATCGCCATTCTGCACCGATTGCAGCGGTGCTGCGACCTCCTGCTCGTAAACCGCCTGCGTCAGGTAGCCGTTTTCGAACATCTCGCGCAGCACGAAGTTGCGCCGGGCCATCAGCCTGTCTTTCTGGCGCACCGGATGGTAATCCGACGGCGCCTTGGGCAGCGAGGCCAGGAACGCCGCTTCGTGCGGGGCAAGTTCCGACAGGGTCTTGTTGAAATAGGTCTGCGCCGCCGCCGTCACGCCATATGAGTTCTGGCCCAGGAAAATCTCGTTCAGATACAATTCAAGGATCTTTTCCTTGCTCAGCGCGCTTTCCACCCGGCTGGCCAGGATGATTTCCTTGATCTTGCGTTCCGCCCGCCGGTCACCGCCCAGAAGGAAGTTCTTCATCACCTGCTGGGTGATGGTCGACGCGCCGCGCACGTCGCGCCCGCGCGACCGGATCGCGTCAAAGGCAGCAGCGGCGATGCCGCGCACGTCATAGCCTTCGTGGGTATAGAAATTCTTGTCCTCGGCGCTGATGAAGGCCTGTTTCACCAGGTCGGGGATTTCGTTGGCGGGCGTGAACAGCCGCCGTTCCTGCGCGAATTCGTCGATGATCCTGCCCTGGACCGAATAGATCCGGCTGATCGTCGGCGGCGTATACTGCGCCAGGCTTTCATGGCTGGGCAGGTCGCGGCCATACATCCAGAAGATGGCGCCGATCGAGATCGCGCACATCATCGCCCCCAGCGTCACAAGGCTGAAGATCGCGCCGAAAAATGACAGGATGAATCTGGTCAACTGCGTATGCCCCCATGGCTTTGCGCGCTTGAACTATACCCGATGCGCCCTCGGGTCAAAACACATCCTTGCAAGCTTTGGCCGCTTCCCGCCCAATGCCGCAACGTTCTGGCCGTGCCGCGTGCCGCGGTCACTGACGGCGCAGACGCGACAGGGCCGCATCCTCGAGCGCCCATTCGGCCAGCCCGTCGCGGATGCCCGCCGCCATGCCCGCCCGCCAGACCGGATCCTGCAGGTTTTCCAGATCGCCCCGGGTCGACAGAAAGCCCAGTTCGATCAGCACCGACGGGATATCCGCAGCCTTGAGCACTGAAAACCCCGCCTGCCGCAGCGGGCGCTTGTGCACCCGCCCCACGGCGTTCTTGATCCCGCCCAGCAGATGTTCGGCCAGCGCCTTGCTGCGCGGCGTGTTGTCCAGCCGCGCCAGCGACAGGAGCACCCCCGCCACCCGGTCGTCCGACCCGCTGAGGTCCAGCCCGGCGAGCAGGTCGTCGCGGTCGTGCCGTTCGGCCAGCGCGGCCGAGGCCGCGTCCGACGCCGCCTCGGACAAGGTATAGACGGCCGCCCCCCGCGCGATGCCTTCGTCCAGCGCGTCGGCATGCAGAGAGATGAAGATGTCCGCCTCGCTCTGATGCGCCAGCGCCACCCGCGCCTCGAGCGAGACAAAGACGTCGTCCTCGCGGCTCAGCACCACCTCGAAGCCGCCGCTGCGCAACAGCACCTCGCGCAGTTCGCGGGCGAACTGCAGCATCAGGTCCGCCTCGTTGACACCGCCCGCCTCGGCGCCCGGGTCGATGCCGCCGTGCCCGGGGTCGATCATCACGCGTACGGTCCCGTCACCCCGCGCCCTGGGCGTGCGCGCGGTCACAGGCGGCAGATCCCAGCGCGGGTCGCTGGGCGCACCGGCGGCTTCATCAAAAGCAGCCTGGGATGCGCTTTCCAGCGCCAAGGTCAGCACCGCGCGGCCATCCTCGGCATCGACGCGCAGCTCGGCCTCATCCAGCAGCATCGGTTCGGCCAGTTCCGCCACCAGCCGCGACCATCCCGACCGGAACGCGCCGAATCGCAGGGCCGTGACCTTGTCGGAGGCGTCGACTGTCGCCGGGTCCGCGCCCTGCCAATCGACCTCGCGGAAATCGAGCACAAGCCGGTTGGGGTCGGACAGGGTGAAGACGCGCCACGGCACGCCCTGGCTCAGCTGCAATTCCAGCGTCGTGCCGCCCCACCGGCTGTCCTGCAACGTGCCACCCTCGAACCGGGCGAGACCGCCCAGATCCTGCGCCGAAGCGCCGCTGCCCAGCAGCGCGCACAGCAAAACCGCCCATATCCTGATCATACCGCTCATCCGCCCGTTGCCCCGGCTTCTTTGCGGAAAAGTCTACGCCGAACCGCGCGAAAAGGCACCCCGGATGCGACCCCTCTCAACAAAGAAGTGATCGGCGATGAGGCTCAGCGGCTCTGCATGAAGATCTTGAGCCGAAGCAGACCTTCGCGGATATCCTCGGTGCTGCGGGCGTAGGAGAACCGCAGCGTGCCCGCACCGCGCACCGGGTCGAAATCCAGCCCCGGCGTGACGGCCACGCCCGCATGCTCCAGAATGTCCGCCGCAAAGGCGCGGCTGTCACCGGTCAGATGCGACACATCGGCATAGACGTAGAACGCCCCGTCGGGTGGTGCGATGCGGTCGAACCCGGCCTCGGGCAGGCCCTGCATCATCAGGCGGCGATTCTCGGCATAGACGGCCATGTTGGCCTGCAACTCCGCCCCCGCGTCCATCGCCGCGAGCGCTGCCACCTGGGCCGCGTGCGGGGCACAGATGAACATGTTCTGCGCCAGCCGTTCAACCTGACGGACCTGCGCGGGTGGCACCACCATCCAGCCGACGCGCCAGCCGGTCATGCTGAAGTATTTCGAGAAGGAATTGATCACGCAAACGTCGTCGCTGATCTCAAGCGCGCTGACCGCGCGGCGGTCGTATTCGATGCCGTGATAAATCTCGTCCGACAGGAACGCCGCGCCGCGGTCATGGCAGGCATCGATAAGCGCCGACATCGCAGGTTTGTCCAGCATCGTGCCGGTGGGATTGGCCGGTGACGCGACCATCAGCCCCTGATAATCGAGCGTGGCCAGATCGGACGGCACCGGTTGCAGGCGGTTTTCCGCTGCGGTCTGCACCTCGACCGGGGTAAGGTCGAGCGCGCGCAAAATCTGTCGGTAGGACGGATAGCCGGGCGCCCCAAGCGCCACCCTGTCGCCCGCGTCGAAAAGCGCCGTGAAGGCCAGGATGAACGCCCCCGAAGAGCCCGGCGTGACCACCACGCGGGCCGGGTCGAGATCGACATTGTACCATTCGCCATAAAGCCTCGCGATGCGCGCGCGCAGCGCAGGCAGCCCCAGCGCAACAGTATAACCGAGCGCATCGTCCTGCATCGCGCGGGCCAGCGCATCGCGGGCGGCGGACGGGGCGGGCGTGCCGGGCTGGCCCACCTCCATGTGGATGATGTGGCGGCCTGCATCCTCGGCCCGGCGGGCGGCCTCCATCACATCCATCACAATGAAGGGATCGACTGCCCCACGGCTTGAGTTTTTCATGGCGACCTCCCTACACTGCGCGAAACCCCGGGGGCGACGCCCCGGCGGTTAAAGGGCTTACGGAGCGGTACGTCAATGTCTCACCTCAAGCTTCTGATCTGCGCGCTGGCGCTGACGCTGATGGCGGCCGCCCCGGCGCGGGCCGTGTCGCTGCTGCGCGATGCGGATATCGAATACGGGCTGGAACAGCTTGCAGCACCCGTGCTGCGCGCCGCGGGTCTGAGCCCGAACCAGGTGCGCATACTTGTCGTCGATGACAATTCGCTGAACGCCTTTGTCGCGGACACCCAGCACATCTTTATCAATGCGGGGCTGATCAACAAGCTACAGACCGCCCGCGCCCTGCAGGCGGTGATCGCCCACGAGGCCGCGCATATCACCAACGGGCACATCGCCCGGCGCGCCGGCAACATGCGCAACGCTCGCACCGCCGTGGGGCTGGGCCTGGTGCTGGCAGCGGCCACCGGGGCCGCCACCGGCAGCGGCCAGGCGGCGGCGGGGCTGGCCTTTGGCACGTCCTCTTCGGCGATGCGGGCGTTTCTGGCGCATACCCGCGCCGAAGAGGCTTCGGCCGATCAGGCGGCGGTCCGGTCGCTGGTGCGCGCCGGAATCGATCCGCAGGGCGCTGTCGAGGTACTGGACATCTTTCGCGGGCAAGAGGCGCTGTCGGTCGGCCGACAGGACCCGTACCTGCTGTCGCATCCGCTGACCCGCGACCGGTTGCGCGCAATGGAGGGATTCGTCGCCGCCTACGGCAAATCCGTGCCCGAGGACAATTCGGCGGTCTATTGGTTCGCCCGGGTGCAGGGCAAACTTTCGGCCTTTACCCGCGCGCCGCGCTGGACCCTGCGGCGCGCAGATGACAGCCCCAGCCGCGACATCGCGCTGATGCGCGAGGCCATCGCATATCACCGGCAAAGCGACCTGCGCCGCGCCGTCGCCGCCATCGACGGTGCGTTGGCGCTGCGCCCGCGCGATCCGTTCCTGATGGAGCTCAAGGGCCAGATCCTGCTGGAATCGCGGCAGGCGGGCCCGGCGGTGCGGACGTATCAGAACGCCGCCAACCTGGCCCCCAACAATGCGCTGATCCAGGGCGGGCTGGGCCGCGCGCTGCTGGCTTCGGGCAACCCAAAGGCGGCGCTGCAGGCGCTGGAACGCGCCCGGTCGCGCGACTGGCGCGATGCGCGGGTGCTGCGCGACTTGGGGGCGGCCTATGCCCAGACCGGTCAGGCGGGCATGGCCTCGGCCGCGACGGCGGAACGCTACGCGCTTATGGGGCGGCTCAAGGATGCCGGCATCCATGCCAAGCGCGCGGTCGACCTGCTGCCGCGCGGATCGGCGGCGTGGCGAAGATCGCAGGATGTGCTAGGGGCAGCGGAACGCGCGGCCCGGCGCTGACAGACATGACAATTTCCTGAGGAGAGTATGATGACCCGATCCCTGACCGCCGCCCTTTTGGCGACGACGCTTCTGGCCACCCCGGCGGCGGCCTTCGACCCCACCGCCATGACCGATGCCGAACGCAGCGCCTTTGGCGACGCGGTGCGCGACTACCTCATGGCCAATCCCGAGGTCATCATCGAAGCGGTCAACGCGCTCGAGGAACGGCAGGCCGCAGAGCAGGCCGCCGCCGACGAAAGCCTGGTCAGCGACAATGCGCAGGCAATCTTTGAGGACGGCATGTCCTGGGTCGGCGGCAACCCCGACGGCGACATCACGGTCGTGGAATTCCTCGACTATCGCTGCGGCTACTGCCGCCGTGCCAGCGACGAGGTCGAAGAGCTGATCGCCAGCGACGGCAACATCCGCTTCATCGTCAAGGAGTTCCCGATCCTGGGCGAGGCGTCCTTGCGGTCGTCGCAATTTGCCATCGCCACGCGGATGGTCGCGGGCGACGACGCCTACAAGGCCGCGCATGATGCGCTGATCGCGCTGACCGGCGACGTGTCGGACCCGGTGCTGCGCCGCCTGGCGGACACCCTGGGTGTCGATGCCGACGCGGTGATGGAAAAGATGGACTCGGACGAGGTTCAGCAGGTCATTGCCGAAACCCGCGCGCTGGCGCAAACGCTCAAGATCAACGGCACGCCGACCTTCGTCATGGGCGAGGAACTGGTGCGCGGCTACGTGCCGCTGGACACCATGCAGGAAATCGTCGCGGCAGAGCGGTCCTGACCTGCGGCGCGGGGGGCGGGGGGGGGGGGGGGGGCCGCCCCCCCCCCCCGACCCGAGGTATTTGAAAACCGGAGAAGACTACGGACGATGGCACCGGACGGCGGGCTTATTCCGCCGCCTGAGCAGCCGCCTCTGCCGCCTCGAGCTCTGCGGCCTTCTTTTCGACCTGTTCGACGATGTGGTCGATCATCGCCTCGTTGCCCAGCTTGTGGCTTTGCTTGCCCGCCAGATAGACCATGCCCGCACCATTGCCGCCGCCGGTAAAGCCCACGTCGGTCATCAGCGCCTCACCGGGGCCGTTGACCACGCAGCCGATGATCGACAGGCTCATCGGCGTCTTGATATGCTCCAGCCGCTGTTCCAGCGCCTCCACGGTCTTGATCACGTCGAACCCCTGCCGCGCGCAGGACGGACATGAGATGATGTTGACGCCGCGGTGGCGCAGGCCCAGCGATTTCAGGATCTCGTAGCCGACCTTGACCTCTTCGACCGGATCGGCGGACAGGCTCACCCGGATCGTGTCGCCGATGCCCATCCAGAGCAGGTTGCCCAGCCCGATGGCGCTTTTGATCGTGCCCGAGGTCAGACCGCCCGCTTCGGTGATGCCCAGGTGGATCGGCGCGTCGGTCTGTTCGGCCAGCTGCTGATAGGCGGCGGCGGCCATGAAGACGTCAGAGGCCTTGCAGCTGATCTTGAATTCGTGAAAATCGTTGTCCTGCAGGATCTTGATGTGATCCATGCCGGATTCCACCATCGCGTCGGGGCACGGCTCGCCATATTTGTCGAGCAGGTGCTTTTCCAGGCTGCCCGCGTTCACGCCAATGCGGATCGAGCAGTTGTTGTCCCGTGCGGCGCGGATCACCTCTTTGACGCGTTCCTGACTGCCGATGTTGCCCGGGTTGATGCGCAGGCAGGCCGCACCCGCCTCTGCCGCCTCGATCCCGCGCTTGTAGTGGAAATGGATGTCCGCGACGATCGGCACCGGGCTTTGCGCGACGATGTGCTTGAGCGCGGCTGACGACGCCTCGTCCGGGACAGACACGCGCACGATATCCGCGCCCGCATCCGCTGCGGCCCTGATCTGCGCCACGGTGGCTGCCACGTCAGGGGTCAGGGTGTTGGTCATGGTCTGCACGGTGATCGGCGCATCGCCGCCCACCGGCACCGATCCCACCATGATCTGACGCGACGTGCGGCGGTAGATGTTGCGCCATGGACGGACGTGATTGAGGCTCATGCGGCGGCTCCCTCGACAGGCAGGTGTCAGGCGAAGTGTACACTTCGCGCTGGTCTATAGCTAGCCATGGTTGGCAGAGGGTTCAACCGCGACAGGCGGTCACTGATCGGCGGCCGGGGCGTCGATCGCGGCGGGGGCGTTCAGCTCGGCCACGACGCGGGCCAGGTCCTGATCCTGCTCGATCGACGCGACGCTGTAGCTTTCGGTCAGATTGGCCACCGACAGCGGCAGGTTCGAGGTGACCTGCCCACGCGCGCCGGACGGCCCGTAAGTCTGACCGTTCACGGCAAAGTAGATTGCCCCGGATTCGCCCACGCGGAGGGTGGCGGGTTCCTCGGTCTGCGGCACCTCGTAGGTGTCGCCCGCGTTCATGATCGCCTCGTAGATCACGGTACCGTCCGCGGCGCGCACGCGCACCCAGGCGGGACGCACGGCCAGCATGGTCACGCCCGGAACGCTGTCTTCCAGAACCTGCGGCCCGCGCGTCGGGGCAAGCGCTTCGGCAATGGCGCGGTCCACGTCGCCAAGCGTGGCATCTTCGGTGCCCGGCACCTGCGGCAGATCGCGCTGCGCGGCATCGGCAAAGGCCCCGACGCTGCCGGGATCGAGGGTCGAAATCGGCGCATCGCGCGCGACCAGCACCGGCACGTCCAGCGCCTGCGGGCGATACAGCCGGTCCAGCGCCTCGTTCGAGGGCGGGGTGAAAACCCCGGCGACATCGGGCGCATCGGTCGGTTCTTCCCCGCTCGGGCGCACGGTGTCCAAGGGATCGAGGTCCGACAGCACCACCGGCGTCTGATCAACCGGGGCCAGTTGCACGCGCTGCACCTCTTGCAACACGGTCCAGCCGCCAAACCCGATGCCGCCGATCAATGCCAACAGCACCAGCGACGACCCGATGGCACCCGGTTCGATCCGCGACAGGATGGAATCGCTTTGCGGCACAAAGGCCATGTTGGGCTGGGCAAAGGGATCGCGCGCTTTCGGCTTTGGCTGCCCGCCAAGGTCGTCGCGCTTTTTGATGACGGATGCCTTGTCGGACATCCCGTGCGCCGTGGCAAAGCCGCTTTCAGCACAGAACGCGGCGAACGTATCGTCGGGATCCATGTTGAGGTAACGCGCGTAGGACCGCACGTAACCCGCGATAAAGCCAGGCGTATCAAACGCCGACGGATCGCAGTTTTCGATGGCGGCGATGTAGCTTGCCTTGATCCGCAATTCGCGCTGCACATCCAGAAGCGACTTGCCGAGCGTGGCCCGCTCTCCGCGCATCACGTCGCCAAGACGCAACTCGAAATCGTCAAAACCGCGCGGTTTTGCCTCTTCCGTCGTCTCTTTGCGCGGTGACTTGCGCCCAATCATACGGTTTGCCCCACTGTCCCCATAGGTTGTCCCGATCCTGCCCTGCGGTCGCGACACATGACGATTCGAGTCGCGCGTTTATTGCGACGAGCCTAGCACACCGCAAGACAAGATACACGAATAACAGGGTTAAGCCGTTAGATCGGCGCGATTTAGCGCACAATGTGACCAAAGCTCATCCATGGCGCGGATGAGCTTATTCATCTCGTCCGGGCCATGTACGGGCGACGGGGTAAAGCGCAAACGCTCGGTCCCGCGGGGCACCGTGGGGTAGTTGATGGGCTGCACATAGATGCCGTAACCCTCAAGCAGCATGTCCGACAACTGCTTGGTATGTACGGGATCTCCGACGATGACCGGCACGATATGGCTGCCGTGGTCAATGAGCGGCATTCCCATGGCTTTCAGCCGGGTTTTCAGGATCTTCGCCTGGGTCTGGTGCTCTTCACGCCGCTTCTGGTCACGCTTGAGATGCGCGACAGAGGCCGCGGCACCTGCCGCAACCGCAGGTGGCAGCGAGGTGGTGAAGATGAAGCCAGGCGCATAAGACCGGATCGCATCGCACATCTTGGCGGAGGCGGCGATATAGCCGCCCATCACGCCGTAGGCCTTGGCGAGCGTGCCGTTGATGATGTCGAGCCGGTGCATCAGCCGGTCGCGCTCTGCCACCCCTGCCCCGCGCGGGCCGTACATGCCGACGGCGTGCACCTCGTCGATATAGGTCAGCGCGCCGAATTCATCGGCCAGATCGCAGATCGCCTCGATCGGGCCAAAATCGCCGTCCATCGAATAGATCGATTCAAAAGCGATGAGCTTGGGCGCCTCGGGATCGTCCGCTTCCAGCAGTTCGCGCAGGTGTTCCACGTCGTTGTGGCGGAAGATGCGCTTGGCCCCACCGTTGCGGCGCACGCCTTCGATCATGCTCGCGTGGTTGAGCGCATCGGAATAGATGATCAATCCCGGGAACAGCTTCGGCAGCGTCGACAGGGTCGCGTCGTTGGCGATGTAGGCCGAGGTAAAGAGAAGTGCGGATTCCTTGCCGTGCAGGTCGGCCAGTTCGGCCTCGAGCCGCTTGTGATAGACCGTCGTGCCCGAGATGTTGCGTGTGCCGCCAGAGCCTGCGCCCGTCGCGTCGAGCGCCTCGTGCATCGCGGCCAGAACCACCGGGTGCTGGCCCATGCCCAGATAGTCGTTGCCGCACCAGACGGTGATCGGCGTTTCCGATCCGTCTTCCTTGCGCCAGGTGGCATGGGGGAACTGGCCCTGCTTGCGCTCGATGTCGATGAACGTGCGGTAACGCCCTTCTTCGTGAAGGCGGTTAAGGGCCTGATCGAGTTTCGCGGTATAGTTCACCCGCTCCTCCTGTCGTCGGGGCCATTCGGAAACGGCCGTGTTGCAGACCGGCAGACCCGCATTCAACTTTGTGAATGGATATAGTCCGCCACGGCCTTTCGCAACTCTCTTATCCTACGACTTACGGTCGCAGCCTTGATCTATCGCAAACCTAGGCCCCGCCGCATGCCCCCCGCAACCGCGCCCAAGGTCTCATCCAAGGCTCGGCCAAGCTGCGGCTGGACACCGCGCCCGGGGGTGCTACCGTCCCGCCACCGCTCGCCCGCCAAAGGATGCCCAGCCATGAGCCTAGATGCCGTTCTGTCCCGAATCGATGCCGATCTCGATGCCGCCACCGACCGGCTGAAGGATCTTCTGCGCATCCCGTCGATTTCGACCGATCCGGCCTTCAAGGCCGATTGCGACCGCGCCGCCGACTGGCTGGTGGCCGACCTGCAAAGCATGGGGATCGAGGCCAGCAAGCGCGCGACACCCGGCCATCCCATGGTCGTGGGCCATATCGACGGACCGGGGCCGCATGTGCTTTTCTACGGGCACTACGACGTACAGCCGGTCGATCCGCTGGAATTGTGGGACCGCGACCCCTTTGATCCGCAGGTCGAGGATACGCCCAAGGGCCGGGTGATCCGCGGCCGCGGCAGTTCCGACGACAAGGGCCAGCTCATGACCTTTCTTGAGGCGTGCCGGGCCTACAAGGAAGAAACCGGCACCCTGCCCTGCCGGATCACCTTCCTGTTCGAAGGAGAAGAGGAATCCGGCTCGCCGTCGCTGGTGCCCTTCCTCAAGGACAATGCCGAGGAACTGCGCGCCGACATCGCGCTGATCTGCGATACCGGGCTGTTCGATTCGCGGGTGCCCGCGATCACCACGATGCTGCGCGGCCTGCTGGGCGAAGAGCTGACGATCACCGGCCCGTCCAAGGATCTGCATTCCGGCATGTACGGCGGCCCCGCGATCAACCCCATCCGCGTATTATCGCGCATCATCGCCGGTCTGCACGACGCCGAGGGGCGCGTGACCGTGCCGGGCTTCTACGACGGCGTGCCCGAGCTTTCGCCCGAAGTGGCCGAACAGTGGCGCAGACTGGGCTTTGACGAGGCGGCGTTCCTGGGCGACGTGGGGCTGACCACCCCCGCGGGTGAACACGGGCGCAGCGCGCTCGAGATGATCTGGTCGCGCCCCACCTGCGAGGTCAACGGCATCTCGGGCGGCTACACCGGAGATGGCTTCAAGACGGTGCTGCCATCGAAGGCCCGCGCCAAAATCAGCTTTCGCCTCGTCGGCCAGCAGGACCCACACGTGATACGCGAAAACTTCCGCGCCTATGTAAAGGAGCAACTGCCGCCAGATTGCAGCGTGGAGTTTCACGATCACGGCGCCTCGTCGGCCTCGACCATGCCGACGGACCACCCCGCTTTCGAAGCCGCGCGGCATGCGATGACAGACGAATGGCCCGATCCCGCCGCCTATATCGGCTCTGGCGGGTCGATCCCGATTGCGGGGCACTTCCAGGATATCCTGGGCATGGATTCGATGCTTATCGGCTTTGGCAAGGACGATGACCAGATCCACTCGCCCAACGAGAAATACGATCTGGAGAGCTTTCACAAAGGCACGCGCAGTTGGGCACGGATTCTGGAGGCTCTCAAGGTGACCTAACGTCACCTCGCGAAAGACCGGCGATTTCCCCGGAATTCGGTCAAATTCACTGAAAATGAACGAGTTAAGGCCTATCTGCGGGCCTTTTTTGTCCTTATCTCCGCCACATTTGCCGCCTACCCCTTTGCGTATGAGAAAATACGCCTTCAGAAAACAGACCCGTGGGGATTTCGAAAGCCGGCTCAAGCGGCTGGACCCGGCCTTTGCCGACGGCACTGGTCTGCGCAGCAAGACGGACGCCACCCAACGCCGTCCCGGCCTTTCCATGTTGGCGGGCTTTGGCTGGTTCTACGTCGTAATCCTCATCGCGAACCGCAAGGACCAGATCAGGGACAGCCTGAGCCAGGGCACGCTCCCGGCCGATTACCACGACATGATCATCATCGGTCTCGGCGCGGTTCTGGCGGTATCGGGCGTGATGCTTCTCCTGCACCTCTTCCGCGTGTTGACGGGAAGCGGCAACAAGCGCAGCAACAGCAAGGGCTTGCTGACCGGTGCCACGGCCGCCTTCGCGCTGATCTACACCCCGCCCAGCGTCGTTGATACGGCGATTGGCATGCTGGATTCGAACTCCCGCTCGATCCTCATGGCGGCACACTCGACCGTGACAAGCTCTGTCCCCGGCGTTGACTGGAACAATGTGACGTTGGTATCCTCGCTCGGAAAATGAGCGATAACGGCCTGTCAGAAAACAGTTTTGCAAATGTAAACGGCCAGTCGATCTGCTATGGCATCGCAGGATCCGGCCCGCCGCTGCTGATGTTGCACGGCTTTCCGCAAACCCGCGCGATGTGGATGCGCATCGCCCCGATGCTAGCGCGGGATTTCACCGTCGTCACCGCAGACCTGCGCGGCTATGGCGACAGCAGCAAACCGCAAACCATGCCGGACATGAGCTTTCGCGTCATGGCGCAGGACATGAAGGCGCTGATGCAACAGCTTGGGTTTGAACGGTTTCACCTCGCCGGGCATGACCGCGGCGCGCGCACCGCGCACCGCCTTGCACTGGACGCGCCCGACACGATCGACAGCCTGACGTTGATGGACATCGTGCCCACGCACCTGCTGCTGGCCCAACTTTCGAAAGAGGTTGCAAGGGCCTACTATCACTGGTTTTTCCTGGCACAACCGGCGCCTTTCCCCGAAACCCTGATCGGCCACGACCCGGATGCCTATTTCGAACGCTGCCTGTTGGGTTTCGGCAAGGCGACGCTGTCGGATTTCGAGCCAGACATGCTCGTTGCCTACCGTCAAAGCTGGCGCGATCCGGCGTGCATCCACGCCATGTGCAACGACTACCGCGCCGCCATAGATGTCGATTTCGGACATGATGCCATGGATTTGCATCGAAAAGTTGAAGCACCGGCGCTGGTGCTTTACGGCGCGGATGGCGCGATGGCCAAGGCGATGGATGTCCCCGCCACCTGGGCCGACCGCTTGGCCAATATGCGCCACGCCGCGATCCCCGGCGGGCATTTCTTTCCCGATCAAAGCTCGAAGGCGACCGCAGAGGCGCTGCGAGATTTCCTCACCGCACTCTGACCGTCAGATCAGCCCGTTGAACCGCTCGGGCAAAAGATACTGACCCGGATAGTCCGGCCGGTCGAATTGCCAGAACCCAGTTTCGCCGCGCGGCTTCCATGTCCGGTGCATGCGCTTGCGCACCCAGCCCAGATCAAAGCCGTCGTTCATCTCCAGCGCCGTGAAGGCCTCGAACACCGCGCGATCCTCGCCCCGCGCCTCGGCGAACCAGTGGCGCCCGATGGCGGCGTCCCTGACCCCCACGCCTACCGCCTCGGTCACGGCGTTGCGCTGGTCCATGACCTGCGCGTAATTGGCGAAATCGCAGAACTTCAGATGCAGCAGGTAGAGCGCATCGGGCGTGAACAGCTTGGACGCCTGGGTAAAGTGCCCGCCGCGCGCGATCTTGGTGCCCTGGCTCAGAATGCAGGGCTTGGAATAATGCGGCGCCAGCCGCACGTGCCGACGCGGCCCAAGGATGTGGTCAGTGATCGGCGCATCCTCGATATCGAAGCGGTGGATCACCTCGAGCCCCAGAGGCGTCAGCACCCGGCGCAGCGGCTGATCGGCCAGAAACTGCAGCAGATCCTGCCCCGCCGCCGGATCGACGACGACCAACTCGTCCACATCCCCCACGATCACGTGGTTGTAGTAGCTGCGCAGACCGCCGACCAAACCGTTCAGAAGCCGCCAGCGCTTCATGTCGAAATTCGGATGCGGATCGCCCGGCAGACCGATGACGTTGCAGCCCTGCGCCAGTTCCGCAACTTCGGCCCCACGGCCGTGGTTGATCACATAGCAGTTTTCGCGCCCCAGCAGGCCGCCGTAATGGCGCAGCCAGGCGCGCAGAAAGAACGCGTCATCGCGCACCATCGTGACCGCGGCGGCTGTGGTCTGCATCGGGGGCCTCGTTCTTTTTCGCAACCCTAGCGCAGGCCGCGCGATTAGAGAATCGCAATCTGCGCGAGCCTGTCGTATCGTTGCGCACAAAGCATAATTTCGGGCAGGCAGGATGATCCAACACACCGGGATCACAGAGGATTTCGCGCAGCGCGGATGGCAGGTGACGCATCGTGGAGCCGCCCCGCAGCGCTTCCAGGTGTTTGGCGAACGCTCTTCGGGGACGAACTTCGTCAAGCGCCTTCTGGGCCGCAACACGCCGCTGCAACCGATCGAGGATCTTGGCTGGAAACACGGCTTTGCGCAGATGACGGCGGTGCCCGAGGATGTGGCGCTGATCTGCGTGGTGCGCGACGCGCGGGCCTGGGCGCTGTCGATGCACGCCAAACCCTGGCATTGTCCGCCCGACATGCAGGCGCTGGCGTTCTCCGATTTCCTGCGTGCCGAATGGGCCACCGTGGCCGACCGCGCCCGGTATTTCCCGCAGGTCGCGGCCCTGGGCGGTCTGGGCCAGCCGCTGCAGCACGACCGCCACCCGCTGACCGGCGCGCCCTTCGCCAATCTTTTTGCGTTGCGGCAGGCCAAGCTGCTGGGGTTGCTGTCCTTCTTACGGCGCGGCGCGTCGGTGGTGCTCTGCCGTCTTGAGGCGGTTCAGCAAGCACCGGAACGGTTTCTGTCCGACGTCTGCCTTGGCGTTGGCGTCGAGAGCCCTGCCGCAGATTATCGCCCGGTGATGAAGCGGCTTGGCTCCAAGTTCAAACCTGCGATCCCGTCCCGCCCCGCGACCCCCGACAGCCTGAACGCCGACGACCTGGCCTGGCTGCGCGCGCAGGTCGACACGGCGATGGAAGCCGCGCTGGGATATAGCTACGGCACCACGCCTTAGAAGTGATAATCTTTTATTATCAAACCCCTGTCGTCGTGTCTTAAGGGGCTGTCGCAGCGCACGGAACTGATCTCCAGTCACCCGCAATCGCATGCAGCACCTGACCGGCCTCGATCAATCCTGACGAAAGGCCATGCCACGGTGCCCTATTTCGCGGCCCCCCTTTGTATTCACGCTTTGCAGCCATAGCTATGCACAAACCCGGTCGAATGGGCCGTCGCACACCGCGGCCGAACATTCACGCATCAAGGAGACACGAGCATGAAAGCCGCGATCATTCGTGACTACGACACCGCCATCGACATCGCCGACATCGACCCGCCCGCGCTGAAGGACGATTCCGTCCTGATCGCCGTGCATGCGGCCAGCATCAACCCCATCGATTACATCCTGCAGTCCGGGGCGATGAAGGACAACATCCCGCTCGCCTTTCCGCATGTCATGGGCTTTGACGTCTCGGGCGAGATCACCGAGGTCGGCGAGGACGTCACCGGTTTCAAGGTCGGCGATGCCGTCTTTGCCCGCGCCAACCAGGAGGACGCCGGGGCCATCGCGCAGGTTGCGCGCCTGAAGGCCGACGAAATGGCGCTGAAGCCCGCGAACATCAGCCACGAAGACGCGGCTTCGGTCCCGCTGGCGGGGCTGACGGCGTGGCAGGCGCTGATCACCAAGGCCGGGCTGAAGTCGGGCGACAAGGTTCTGATCCACGCAGGCTCGGGCGGGGTCGGCACGCTGGCGATCCAGATCGCGAAACACTTCGGCGCTCATGTCGCCACCACCTGCAGCCCGCGCAACGTCGATCTGGTGCGCGACCTCGGCGCGGACGTGGTGATCGACTATCACAGCCAGGCCTTTGACGAGGAGTTGTCGGATTACGACATCGTCTTTGATATGCTGGGCGGGAAAACGCTGAACCGGTCTTTCAAGGTGCTCAGGAAAGGCGGGACGCTGGTGTCGATCAAGGGGCAGGATACCGATGGCCTTGCCGACAAGTACGGCGTCCGGTTCGAATGGTTCTTCATGCAGCCGGATGGCGCGATGCTGGCGGATCTGGCCAAGCTGATGGAGGACGGGATCGTTCGCCCCGTGGTCGACCGCGTCTATCCGATGCAGGAGACGACCGACGCCTATGTTACGCTCAAGGACGGGCACGCCGTGGGCAAGATCGTCGTGGCGATCGACCAGGGCTAAGCGACTGATCCCGCTTCCCAATGCGGTACGTAAGGGCGCGCGCCCGCTGACACCTGCGGGGCGCTGCCAGATCGTCTGTCTGTCGGATGCTCCGCCCGCCCCGTCTTTGGGTGACCAATTTGACGCCCTGTCGTATTGTGGCATCAAGAATACTGCTATCTGAATGCGCAAGCCCGCCCCGGAACATCCGCGTCGAACCAAGCGGCCCGCCTTCGGAGCGCGCCGGGTCGGGGCCGTGCTGGAGCATCACACGCTAATTTGCCTGACGGAGACCACATGACCAAGCCCCAGGACCAAACGGAGAGCCGCCAGGCGCTGACCTTCGACAATGACAAGGGCGCGTCCCGCTCCACCTGGATCGCGGCGGCCATTCTTGTCGCCATCGTCGCCTGGATGGGCAGCGGCTTTGTCCTGCCCGGCGAAGAAGACGCCAGCGCCACGCCAGCGGCCGAAGACCCAGCCCCCGTCGCGGTGGCCGTCCGTACCTCTGAGGCAAGGCCCGTCACGCTGTTCTTTCAGGCCGAAGGCCAGGCGCAGCCGGATCGTGACACGGCGATCCGAACTGAGGCCTCGGGCGACGTGGCAGAGGTTCTGGTCGAGAAAGGCGATGACGTGTCTCAGGGCGACATCATCGCGCGGCTCTCCAGCAACCGGGTGGAGGCCGACCTGAACCGCGCCCGAGAGGAACAGGACCGGGCGCAACGCGAATTCGACAACGCGACCGAACTGCTCGAACGGGGTGTGGGCACGCAGGACCGCGTGTCCCAGGCCCAGGCCACGCTCGCCGCCGCACAAGCCGCGGTAACGGCAGCCGAAGAGGCGCTCGACAGCACGAACATCACCGCCCCCTTCGACGGTCGGATCGAAACGCTGACCCTCGATGCCGGAGAGTACGTGTCTTCCGGAAGCGACATCGGCCGGATCGTCGACAACCGCCCGCTGACCGTCACGCTGCAGGTGCCGCAGCAGGCCCTCGGGCGCATCCGCAATGGCCAGATGGCCGCGGTATCCTTCATCACCGGCGAGGAACGCGAGGGGCGCGTGACCTTTGTCGGCACCTCCGCTTCCGCCGAAACCCGCACCTTCCTGGCCGAGATCGAAGTGCCGAACGACGACGGCGCCATTCCGGCAGGCATTTCCGCCGAAATCCGCATCCCCACGGGTGAACGGCAGGCGCATTTCATCTCCCCCTCTGTGGTCTCGCTCAGCCCCGATGGCATCACCGGGGTCAAGACGGTCGAGGACGGCGTCGCCACCTTCCACGAAATCGAGGTCGTCCGCGCCGAGGTCGACGGCATCTGGGTCACGGGTCTGCCGGACGAGGCCGAGATCATCACGATCGGACAAGGCTTCGTGCGGGACGGCGAAGCGGTCGAGGCGCGCCCGGAACTGGCGTCCGCCGCGGACAATACCCCGGTGCCGGAGGCCACGGAATGAATGGGCTGATTGACGCGGTCTTTTCGCGCAGCCGCGTGGTGATCATGGCGCTGGCGATGATCCTGGGCGTCGGCACCTTCGCCTATGTCGCGATCCCCAAGGAAGCCAACCCCGAGGTGCCGCTGCCGCTGATCTACGTGTCGACCGGCCTTGACGGCATCAGCCCCACCGATGCCGAACGGCTGTTGCTCGAACCGATGGAAAGCGAATTCGGCGGCATCGAAGGGCTTGAGAAGATGTCGAGCGAGGCCTCCGAAGGCTTTGCCAGCGTCCAGCTTGAATTCACTGCCGGGGGCGACATCGACGAGGCGCTCGACAAGGTGCGCGAAGCCGCCGACCGGGTCGAAAGCGATCTGCCCGAGGACGCGCGCGACCTGACGATCACCGAAATCAACACCGCACTTTTCCCGATCATCACCGTGGTGCTGTCCGGCCCGGTGCCCGAACGGACGCTGAACGCGCTGTCCGACGACGTGCAGGAAGAGCTTGAGGGGCTTCCCGGCGTGCTCGAGGTCGATATCGGCGGCAAGCGCACCGAATTCCTTGAGGTTCTGATCGACCCTACGGTGTTTCAGACCTACAACCTCAGCTTTGACGAGGTCATCGGTCAGCTACAGCGCAACAACCGGCTGATCGCGGCCGGGGCCATCGAGACCGGCGGCGGGCGCATCGTGCTCAAGGTGCCGGGACTGATCGAGGACGTCGAGGATGTGATGAACATGCCGATCAAGGTGCGCGGCGATGCCGTCGTGACCTTCGGCGATGTCGCGACCGTGCGGCGCACCTTTGACGACCCGACCAGCTTTGCCCGGATCAACGGCCAGCCCGCGATATCGCTCGAGGCCAAGAAACGCTCGGGCGCCAACATCATCGAAACCGTGGCCGACGTTCAGGCGCGGATCGAGGAATTGCGCATCGACTGGCCCGACACCGTGCAGGTCACGTATCTTCAGGACCAGAGCGAAGAGGTCAAATCGCTGCTCTCGGATCTCGAGGCCAACGTGATCGCGGCGATCATCCTTGTGATGATCGTCGTCGTTTTTGCCCTTGGTCTGCGCTCGGCCATCCTTGTGGGGCTTGCCATTCCCGGCGCGTTCCTGGCCGGGGTGACGGCGCTTTGGGCCATGGGGTACACGATGAACATCGTCGTGCTCTTCTCGCTCATCCTCGTGGTGGGGATGCTGGTGGACGGCGCGATCGTCACGGTCGAACTGGCCGACCGCCGCTTGCAGGAAGGCGCCGGCAAGAAAGAGGCCTATGCCTTCGCCGCCAAGCGCATGTCCTGGCCCATCATCGCCTCGACCGCCACGACGCTGTCAGTGTTCTTTCCCCTGCTCTTCTGGACCGGCCTTGTGGGCGAGTTCATGAAATTCCTGCCGATCACGGTGCTGCTCACGCTCTTTGCCTCGCTCTTCATGGCGCTGGTCTTCATCCCGGTCGTGGGCGGTGTCATCGGCAAGCGGCAACCGCAAACCGCCAGCGCCAAGGCAGCGCTTCATGCCGCCGAACTGGGGGACCCGCGCCAAATGGGCGGCGCGACCGGAGCCTATGTCCGGCTGCTGGAACGGGCGATACTGCGGCCAGGCGCGACGCTGCTTTTCGCGATCTCCCTTCTGCTGGGCGCTTTCGCGCTTTACGGCGAATTCGGGCGCGGCCTGAGCTTTTTCCCCTCGGTCGAGCCGGAATTCATGCAGGTGCAGGTGCGCGCCCGCGACAATTTCTCGATCTGGGAACGGGACACGCTGGTGCGCGAGGTCGAAAACCGCCTGCTCGACTATGACGGCGTCGACAGCGTCTATGCCCGCACCACCATGAGCGCGGGCCAGGGCGACGAGGAAACCATCGGCATCCTGCAGCTTGACCTGACCGACTGGGACACCCGCCAAACCGCCGCCCAGATCGGCGAACGCATCCGTGCGGATGTGTCGGACATCGCAGGCATCGACGTGCAGGTGCAGACCGACAGCGGCGGACCGGCCTCCGGCAAGCCGGTGCAGCTTCAGATCGCCGCCCGCAATCCCGACAGGCAATCCGCCGCGGTCGAGGATGTTCTGGCGCTCATGCAGGACATCGGCGGTTTCACCGACTTGACCGACACGCGGCCCCTGCCCGGAGTCGAGGTGTCGATCCTCGTGGACCGTGAAGAGGCCGCCCGCTACGGCGCCGATGTCAGCCTGCTGGGACAGGCGATCCAGCTGCTGACGCAAGGCATCACGGTGGCCGACTACCGACCCGAGGACACCGAGGGCGAGCTCGATATCCGCGTGCGCTTTCCGCGCGATGAGCGGTCGCTGTCGGAGCTTGGCAACCTGCGGGTGCCGACCTCTGCCGGGCTCGTGCCGATTTCGAACTTCGTGACCTTCGCCCCGACCGAACGGGTCGGCACCCTGCGCCGGGTCGACGAACGGCGGGTCGTGACGATCGAGGCGAACGTGGCCCCCGGCGTACTGGTCAACGACCAGATCACCGCGCTGCAATCCCGCCTAGACGCGGCGGACCTGCCCGAGGGGGTCAGCTATTCCTTCGCAGGCGAGGCGCAGGACCAGCAGGAGGCGATGACCTTCCTCGCCGGGGCGTTCATTGCCGCGCTGCTGCTGATGGTCGTGATCCTCGTGCTGCAGTTCAACAGCTTCTATCAGGCCTTCGTCGTGATGAGCGCCATCGTCTTCTCCGTGGCCGGCGTGCTGCTGGGCCTGATCGTCACCGGCCGCCCCTTCGGCGTGGTGATGGGCGGCATCGGCGTGATCGCCCTCGCGGGCATCGTGGTGAACAACAACATCGTCCTCATCGACACCTACAACGATCTGAAACGCGCCGGTCAATCGCCGCTGGAGGCGGCCTTGCGCACCGGCGCGCAGCGTCTGCGACCCGTGGTGCTGACCTCGGTGACGACGGCGCTTGGTTTGATGCCGATGGTGATCGGGGTGAACCTCAACTTCTTCACCCGCGAGATTGTCTATGGCGCGCCCTCGACGCAATGGTGGACCGAACTGTCCTCGGCCATCGCAGGCGGGCTCGTGGTCGCGACGATCCTGACGCTGGTGGTCACGCCGGCGATGCTGATGCTGGGCGAAAAGCGCGAAAAACGGGCGGTGACGGGGGACGCGGTGCCAGCGGAATAGGGGTGTAGCGGGGTCGGCATGGGACATTGCGCTCGTCACTGCGTGGTCCGCCTGACGAACTGTCAAGGCGGCGCAGGTCGCGGATCAACCGGGATTTATGCGATATCAATGCGTTGGCATGGTGGGTGATGAGAGACTCGAACTCCCGACATCTTCGGTGTAAACGAAGCGCTCTACCAACTGAGCTAATCACCCGCCAAGGCGCGGTTTAGGGCCGGTCGGGGGCGAGATCAAGCCTCTTTCTCGGGCGCGTCGCGCTGCCCCGGCAGCCAGCGTTGCGGACCCGGGCCCTGTCGGCCCAGTGCATCGCCCTGATTGTAGAGCGGACAGTTTTCAAGCGACAGGCAACCGCAGCCCATGCAGTGATCCAGCTGGTCGCGCAGCCGGTTGAGCAGCGCCAGCCGCTGGTCGATCTCGTCGCGCCACAGCGCAGACACGTCGGCCCAGTCCTGTTTGCGCACCGCGGCGCCCTTGGGCAGGCGATCGAGCAGTTCGCGCACCTGGGCCAGCGGGATGCCCAGCGATTGCGCCACCCGGATGACCGCCACGCGGCGCAACTCGCGTCGGTCATACCGGCGGTGATTGGCCGGGGTGCGCCAGCTTTGGATCAGCCCTTCGGCCTCGTAATAATGCAGGGTCGACACCGCGACACCAGCCCGGCGGGCCATCTGCCCGACGGTCAGATCATTCGGCACCGCGCGTTTGCCAGGTTGCGACATTTTTCTTGACCTCAAGTTCGCTTGAGGAAGCAGCCTAGCAAAGTAAACCGAATCTGCAAGGAGATGACCATGCCCGCCCAAGACCTTACCCCGCTTTTCCCGCGCCGCCGCCGACCCGGCCTGTGGCAGCGCATCGCGCGTCGGCTGGACCGCGGTCGTCAGATGCGTCGGCTGGAGGCGCTGCGCCGCACGCCGCATCTGGCCCGTGATATCGGGCTGCGCCCGACGGAACCCGCAACGCAGTCGCAAAATCAGGCAGAGCGGGACAGGAGGGAAAGATGGTAAATCTGCGTCGCGCCATTCGCGCGCTCTTCACCCAGCCGCCGCAGCCGCGCGCGCTGGACCGGCGGATCGCGGACGAGCTCGCCTCCCTCCAGCACCGCGCGGATGTCGACCGGCTGCTCTGTCGTCAAGGGCAGCGCAGCGCCTGCCGATGACCGGGAAAAGCAAAAAGCGCGCCGGTGATCGGCGCGCTTTTCAGGAATTCTGGTGGGTGATAAGAGATTCGAACTCCTGACATCTTCGATGTGAACGAAGCGCTCTACCACTGAGCTAATCACCCGTGCGCGGCGTCTTAGCCCTACTCGGCTGCCTGTGCAAGAGGGTCCGGCGCATCTGTTATGTCTTCGTCCTTCTGACGCAGCCGGATCGTCACCACCTGGCCCTGCGCGATCTTCTTCTGACGCTGCACCTTGACCTTGCCGAGCGGCGGCAGATTGAGGTCACGGCCTTCGGACAGCGCGGAGCCAAGGATCGCCAGGGCCGCTTCAATCGCCGGTTTGGCATCGCGTTTTTTCACGCCGCTGCGAGCAACGACGGCGTTGATCAGGTCGCGTTTCTTCAGGTCGGGCGCGGTCACCAGCGGCGCGTCGCTGGTCACGACCACCGGGCTTGTCTCAGCGGCCTGGGGCGTTTCGGGGTGATCATCGCGCGGCGCGGTCGTGCTGGTCTTGCTGGTGCGTGTGGCAGTCGTCTTTCGCGTGCTCGCCTTCGAAGTGGCGCGCGGCTTGCGTGCGGACGGTGTGGTCATGGCCTGTCACTTTCTCGTCGTTGTTCTTTTTCTGAGCTGCTCAGCCCTGGCGCGACTATAGCAGAAGAGCCGTTGAAATCCAGTGTTGTCGCTTTGTACCCGGCCTGGCGGTGATCGGAGGCAGATGCGCTGGCGACAGGGCGTGATCCGCGCTCCGATAAAATCCCGGCATAGGCGGTGCCACCGCCCTTTTTGGGGCGCAGCAGGAGGCCGACCTCCTCCGGAAAGATAAAACAAAAACAAGACGCTAATGCGCGAAGTTCATGCGGGGCGCAAATGTCTTGCCTGACGGACTGCTCTGGCGTTAGTCTTTTTGCACCGTATTTACAGAGTTATGTCGGCCGTCCGACCGCTGGCTGACGTCTTTTCTGAAATGCTTTGCATTGAAAATTTCAGGAGAAACCGCATGAAAAAATTTCTGTTCAGCACGGCCCTGGGGCTGACCCTGGCCACCGCCTCTGCCGCCGATGTCGCCCAGAACACGCGTCTCAAGGCACCGGTTCTGAGGGCCGACATGATCACCTCGTCGCGGAATGCGCAAAGCTCCTCTAGCGGGTCGGTCGTGATCCTTCTGTTGTTCCTTGCGGTGGTCGCGGCGGCGGCGTCCGCGGGCGGATCGGACGGGTTGTCAGATGCGCTCATCAGCGACCAGAACCTCAAGACCGACATTCGCAAGGTGGGCGTGTCGCCCTCCGGCATCGGCATCTACGAATACCGCTACAAGGGGCATCCGCAGGTGTTCCGCGGGGCCATCGCGCAGGACGTGCAGCGGCACGTGCCGGGCGCGGTGACGAGGGGCGAAGCGGGATACCTGATGGTGAACTATTCGCAGATCGACGTGCCGCTGCGGCAAATCCGCTAAGCGCGACGCAGCACTTGAAACGCAAAACGCCGCCGAAATCGCTTTCGGCGGCGTTTGTCTTGTCAGGCGTAAGGCTCAGTGCGCGATGGCAGAGCCGATGGTGTCCGCCGCGTCGCGCCGGGCCTGGGCTGCGGCCTCTTCGGCCTCTTCATCCCAATCCACCCCTTCGGGTTCGCGGATCAGCGCGATCTTGAGCACTTCGGACACGTGCTCGACCGGGATCAGTTCCAGCCCTTCCTTCACGTTGTCCGGAATCTCGGCCAGATCCTTTTCGTTCTCTTTCGGGATGAGAACGGTCTTGATCCCGCCGCGAAGCGCCGCCAGCAGCTTTTCCTTGAGCCCGCCAATAGGCATCGCGTTGCCGCGCAACGACACCTCGCCGGTCATGGCGATGTCCTTGCGCACCGGGATGCCGGTCAGCACCGACACGATGGAGGTCACCATCGCCAGACCCGCCGACGGGCCATCCTTTGGGGTGGCACCGTCAGGCACGTGCACGTGGATGTCCCACTTTTCGAACCGGGGCGGTTTCACCCCGATCTGCGGCGAGATCGAGCGCACGTAGCTGGAAGCCGCGTCGATGCTTTCCTTCATCACATCGCCCAGGGTCCCGGTGGTCTTCATCCGGCCCTTGCCCGGCAGGCGCAGCGCCTCGATGTGCAACAGATCGCCGCCGACGCTGGTATAGGCCAGTCCGGTGACAACACCGATCTGATGCTCGTCCTCGGCCAGACCATAGCGATACTTGCGCACGCCCAGATAGTCGGGCAGCACGTCGGGCGTGATCACCACCTTCTTTTCGGCCCCGCGCACGATCTTGGTCACCGCCTTGCGGGCCAGCTTCGCCAGCTCGCGTTCCAGGTTTCGAACGCCCGCCTCGCGGGTGTAGTAGCGGATCACATCCGTCAGACCCTCGTCGGTCACCTCGAATTCGCCCTTCTTGAGGCCGTGGTTCTTGACCACTTTCTCGATCAGGTGGCGCTTGGCGATCTCGGCCTTCTCATCCTCGGTGTAGCCCGACAACGGAATGATCTCCATCCGGTCCAGAAGCGGCCCCGGCATGTTGTAGGAGTTCGCCGTGGTCAGAAACATCACGTTCGACAGATCGTATTCCACCTCGAGGTAGTGATCGACGAAGGTGCCGTTCTGTTCGGGGTCCAGCACCTCGAGCATGGCCGACGCCGGGTCGCCCCGGAAATCCTGGCCCATCTTGTCGATCTCATCGAGCAGGATCAGCGGGTTCGTCGTCTTGGCCTTTTTCAGTGCCTGGATGATCTTGCCGGGCATGGAGCCGATGTAGGTCCGGCGGTGGCCGCGGATTTCCGACTCGTCGCGCACGCCACCCAACGAGATGCGAATGAATTCGCGCCCCGTGGCCTTGGCGACCGATTTGCCCAGGCTGGTCTTGCCGACGCCCGGAGGCCCGACAAGGCACATGATCGGGCCTTTGAGCTTTTTCGAACGCTGCTGGACAGCCAGATACTCGACGATCCGTTCTTTCACCTTTTCAAGGCTGTAGTGGTCATCGTCGAGGATTTTCTGCGCCCGGCCCAGGTCCTTTTTCACGCGGCTTTTCACGCCCCAAGGAATGCCCAGCATCCAGTCGAGGTAATTGCGCACAACCGTGGCCTCGGCTGACATCGGCGACATGTTCTTGAGCTTCTTGATCTCGGCATCGGCCTTTTCACGGGCCTCTTTCGACAACTTCGTTTCCGAGATCTTCTTCTCAAGCTCGGCCACTTCGTTCTGGCCGTCCTCGCCATCACCCAACTCCTTCTGAATGGCCTTCATTTGCTCATTCAGGTAATATTCGCGCTGGGTCCGCTCCATCTGGCTTTTCACGCGGGTCTTGATCTTCTTCTCGACCTGCAGCACGGACATTTCGCCCTGCATCAGGCCATAGACCTTCTCGAGCCGCTCGGAAATCGACAGCGTTTCCAGCAGGTCCTGCTTTTGGTCCACTTCGATGCCCAGATGGCCCGACACCAGGTCGGCGAGCTTGGCCGGTTCGGTCGCGTCGCTGACGGCCGAAAGTGCCTCGTCGGGGATGTTCTTCTTGATCTTCGAATAGCGTTCGAATTCCTCGGCGACGGTGCGCACGAGGGCCTTGATCGACTCTTCGTCGCCGGGCATTTCGGTCAGGTACTCGGCGCGCGCCTCGAAGAAATCGTCGTTTTCAAGGTATTCGGTGATGCGCACCCGCGCCTGCCCTTCGACAAGCACCTTGACGGTGCCATCGGGCAGTTTCAGCAGTTGCAGCACGTTGGCCAGCACGCCGGCCTTGTAGATGCCGTCGCTTGCGGGATCGTCCTCGGCCGGGTCGATCTGGCTCGACAGCAGGATCTGCTTGTCATCGGCCATCACCTCTTCCAGCGCGCGGACGGATTTGTCGCGCCCCACGAAAAGCGGCACGATCATGTGCGGGAAAACCACGATATCGCGCAGCGGCAGCACCGGGTAAGAGGTATTGAGGGGCTTTTTCATGCTCGTTTCCTTGGTTCTTGGCAGGATGGCACCGGCCCCGCTGTGCGGCAGCTCCGGCCATCCCCGGTCTGGATGCTAAAGGTGGGGCGCAGGTGCCTCTATTTCAAGCACGCGCCCACCCTGCTGGGCGAAGCATGACCGCGCCCGGCGGCGGGCGCAAGCGCGGTTTGCCGGAAAGCTGTGGATTTCGGTGCCAAGGGTTACCCCGCGGGCAAAAGCGTCAAAGCGGGGGAATATCGCCTTCGGCCCGGTCCGCGTGAAAGGCCGCTTCCCAGGCATCAAAGGTGCCCGCGGCGATGGCGTTGCGCATGCCCTGCATGATGTCCTGATAATACCGCAGGTTATGCCAGGTCAGCAGCATGCCCGAGATCATTTCCTGGCTGCGAAAGACATGGTGCAGGTAAGCGCGCGAATAGCTGCTGCAGGCGGGACAGCTGCATGCCTCGTCCAGCGGCCGCGGATCGTCCTGATGGCGGGCGTTCTTGATGTTGACCACGCCGTGGCGGGTGAATGCCTGGCCCGTGCGGCCCGACCGCGACGGCAGCACGCAATCCATCATGTCCACGCCGCGCTTCACCGCTCCGACGATATCGTCGGGCTTGCCCACGCCCATCAGGTAGCGCGGCCGGTCCTTGGGCAGCATGTCCGGGGCATAGTCCAGCACGCCGAACATCGCCTCTTGCCCTTCGCCCACCGCCAGCCCGCCGATGGCATAGCCGTCAAAGCCGATGCCCGTTAGCGCCTTCGCACTTTCCGCGCGCAGATCCTGGGTGACGCCACCCTGCTGGATACCAAAGAGCATGTGCCCGGGCCGGTCGCCGAACGCAACCTTAGACCGCTCCGCCCACCGCATCGACAGCCGCATGGATTTCGCCACCTCGTCCTCGGTCGCGGGCAAGGCCGGACATTCGTCGAAACACATCACGATATCCGAGCCCAGAAGCCGCTGGATCTCCATCGACCGTTCCGGCGTGATCTCGTGTTTCGACCCGTCGATATGGCTTTTGAACGTGACGCCCTTTTCGGTGAGCTTTCGGAGCGCGGCGAGGCTCATCACCTGGAACCCGCCCGAGTCGGTCAGGATCGGCCGGTCCCAGTTCATGAACCTGTGCAGCCCGCCCAGCCGGTCCACCCGTTCCGCGGTGGGCCGCAGCATCAGGTGATAGGTGTTGCCCAGCAGGATATCCGCCCCGGTGTCGCGCACCGACTCGGGCAGCATGGCCTTTACAGTTCCCGCCGTGCCCACGGGCATGAAGGCGGGCGTGCGGATGTCCCCTCGGGGGGTCGAAATCACGCCGGTGCGGGCGGCGCCGTCAGTGGCGTGCAAGGTGAAAGAGGTGCTCATGACGCCCCTTTAGGCCCTGCGCCCGCGCTGGACAAGCGTCCTGCAAGGCCCCGGGAACGGGACCCACCAGCGGTTTGCGGTTGCGCAGGTGGCGCGCCACCATCTGGAGCGCACGTTTGCCGCGCAGTTCGGGGCGGCAGAGCGGATAGCCGCCCGGCCCCGCCGCCAGCAGGCCGATGGCACGCCGCGCCGCCGGAGGCAGCGCGCTCAGCGCCTGCGCACCTGGGAAAAAGCTTTCGGCCGGGGCGCCCTCGGCCAATAGGATCGCATGGCGCGGCAGCATCAGGTGATGCCACGTCACCGGCGCTGCCGGGCCAAGCACCTGCACCCCGGGAAAGGCCGCGAGCGTCCAGGCGGGCACCAACACCTCGGGCGTGCCGGTCATGCGCTGCACGATCGGGCTGCGCAGCAGCACGCGGTGCTGGCGCGACACGGTCAGCGCCCGGGCCGGACAATCCGGGCCAAGCGCCTGCGCGGCAATGCGCACCGCCTGCCCGGCCCCGTCGGCACGCTGCCGCCCGACCCAGATCAGAGGTTGCGCGCCATGGTCCAGCGTCGTCACCGCATCGCCAGCGCGCAGCGCCTCGACCGGGACCGGCCCGCCGGGGGTGGCGATCCGCGTGCCGCTGGCGAAACAGACGATCTGCACACCGGTGACACTGGGCCCCAGCGTCCAGCCGTCGTAATTGTCACTCAGCGACGCGCTGCCCAGCGTGACCGACTGGATCTGCAGCCCGTCAAGCGGCGTCGAAAATTCGTTGATGAAGGTCTGGCCGTTCGTCATCTGGATCACGATGACGTCGGTCACCAGCGTCGATCCGTCGCCCAGCAGGATGTTCGCGGAGTAAAGCGAGCTGGAATCCTGCACGGTGTTATAGGAAACCCCGTCCAGCGTGTACTGGAACCCGCTCGCCAGGGCCAGAATGTCAGCATCCTCGACCAGGTTGCTCAGCAGCGCGGTGTTGAAGGTCGCCGTGACCGGGCGCAGGACCGATGAATCGTGCGTTCCCGCGAAGACCGCGTCGTTTTCGTTCGAATAGTTGAATTCATTGGTATCGGCGTCCGCGAAGGTACCGATGTAGATAAGGCCTGCGGTGGGCATGCTGTAGGGTCCGATCGGGCGTGGCGCCGCCGCAGTTTCGGAAAGAAAGGTCAACAAAGTCTGAAGCCCTTCGCCGAACCGGCGGGGATCGGCCCCGGGGACGCGTGTGCCTTAACCCGCGTGTCACACCTCTCTCGTAGGTGATCTTGCGAGCCCGCGGCCCGCTTGGTAGGGCTGCGCTCTGACCAGAAGGACGCGCCATGACCGACGACACCCCGATCCCCGACCTCATCCGCTTTGGCTGGGAGGAGTGGGTGTCGCTGCCCGATCTGGGCCTGCCTGCCCTCAGGGCCAAGGTCGATACCGGCGCGCGGACCTCGGCGCTGCACGCCTTCGACATCGAAACCTTCGGGCCTGCCTCGGCCCCCAAGGTCCGCTTTACCGTGCATCCGGTGCCGGGGCGCGACGACCTGATCATTCCCTGTTCGGCCCGGATCGTCGACCGGCGCACCGTGACCTCGTCCAACGGCGAATCCGAACAGCGCTACGTCATCGCGTCGACCCTGCGGGTGGGCGACGACAGCTGGCGGATCGAACTGACGCTGACCAACCGCGACCGCATGAACAGCCGCATGCTGCTGGGGCGCGAGGCGCTCAAGGATCACATCTCCATCGTCGCCACCGACCGGTTCTGCCAGCCCGAGCTGAGCTATGACGTCTACTCCAGCAAGCAGGTCCGCACCGCCGCACCCAACCGCGCGCTGCGCATCGCGGTGCTGAGCCGCGAGGACAACTACTCCACCCGTCGTCTGGTCGAGGAAGGCGAAAAGCGCGGTCACACAGTCGAGGTGATCGATACCACGCGCTGTTACATGGCGATCAACGCCATGGCGCCCGAGGTGCATTACGACGGCGCCCGCCTGCCCCGCTACGACGCCGTGATCCCGCGCATCGGCGCCAGCGTGACCGCCTATGGCACCGCCGTCATCCGGCAGTTCGAAACCATCGGCACCTTCTGCGTCAACGGGTCGGACGGGATCACCGCCAGCCGCGACAAGCTGCATGCGCATCAGTTGATGGCGCGGCACAAGATCGGCATGCCCAACACCGCCTTTGCCTCATCTCCCAAGGACACGGATTCGCTGATGCGGCTGGTGGGCACCGCGCCGCTGATCGTGAAACTTCTGGAATCGACTCAAGGAAAGGGCGTGGTGCTGGCCGAGACCAAGAAGGCGGCGCAGTCGGTGATCGACGCGTTCCGCGGCTTGCGGGCGAATTTCCTGGTGCAGGATTTCGTCAAGGAAGCGGCGGGCGAGGACGTGCGCTGCCTCGTGGTCGGCGGCAAGGTCGTGGCCGCGATGAAACGGACCGGGGCCGAGGGCGATTTCCGCTCCAACCTGCACCGCGGCGGGTCGGCCAAGGTGGTGCGCATCACCAAGGACGAGCGGGACACCGCCATCCGCGCCGCCAAGGCGTTCAAGCTGAACCTGGCCGGGGTCGATCTGCTGCGCGCCGAGGCAGGGCCGAAAGTGCTTGAGGTGAACTCGAGCCCCGGCCTGGAAGGCATTGAAACCGCGTCGAAAAAGAACATCGCGGGGCTGCTGTACGATCATATCGAAACGAACGTGCGCCCGACGCCGGTGCGGCGCAGGAAGCCGGCTGTCTGAGCGGTTCTCTGAGGATATGCGCCCCGCGCGAATAGCACCGCAGGTGCGGCGCGCGATCGCCAGATCGCCCCCCGGGCTGGCGATGGTTCGACGGTAACGCGGCGCAATAAGGTCGTCCGAACACGGCAACCATAAAGCGCACCGCGAAACCGTCGGATCGCCATCCCGCGGTCTGGCCATCGCGTGCCGCACCCTCACGCCCAGGGTACCACCACCCGCCGCAGCGCCTGCCAGCGGGCGCGGCGCCTTTGCGACAGGACTTTGCGATGCTCTGCCTCGCGCAGAGCGCGTTCCGCCTCATATGCCGTCAACCGGTCCTGCGGCCCCGTTTCACCGATGTCATTTCGCGCGGTCATCGTCTGTCTCCTTGCATTATTGATATCCTGACGCCAATCTACATCCACACATGGCATTCAAAAACTGGGCAAAACCAAGACAGGACTTTCAAATATGAAAGACCAACCCTCTTTGGACGACCTGCGCCTGTTCCTGGCCATCGCCGATGCGGGCAGCCTTGGCGGGGCGGCCAGAACCACTGGCGTCTCTGCCCCCACGCTGGGCCGCCGTATGACCGCGCTGGAGCATGCCCTGTCGGCGCGGCTCTTCGAACGGGGCGCGCAAGGCTATGGGCTGACCATGCGCGGCCGGGCACTGCTGGAGGAGATGGCCGACCTGCGGCGCCTCTCGGCCGACCTGTCCGCCTTTGCCGACACTGCGCCGCATCCCCGGGTGCGGATCACCGCCGGGATGTGGACCGCCCGCCATATCGCCCGCAACGCCGCGCGCCTGACCGGAGCGGGCACCGACTGGTGGCCCGAGCTTCTCGCCTCGAACGCCAATGTCGACATCGCCCGGCGCGAGGCGGATATCGGCGTGCGCAACCGCCGCCCGGAGCAGCCCTGGCTCGCAGGCAGGCGCACCCGGTGGATCGACTATGCCGCCTTCGCCGGTGATGCCTCGGTTCAGGGCTACATCACCCTGCCCGCGCAAAGCAGCTCCACCCCCTCGGAACGCTGGCTGCGCGCCACCCACCCCGACCGGATCGTCACCGTCGCCTCGGACATGCGGCTGGCCTGCGACATGGCCCGTGCCGGGCTCGGCCGAGTGATCCTGCCGGTCTTTGCCGCGCCCTCCGACCTGCAACAGATCGGCCCCGCCATCGACGCGCTTGGCCACGACGAATGGCTGGTGTGCCACCACGACGGCCGCCACGACCCGCCGGTACGCGCGGCCCTCGACGCGCTGGCCGGGCTGCTGGCCGCGCCCGACGGCAGCTGAGGCCTGCCCTTTACGCCGCCCGCGCCATTCCCTATATCTTTTGTAAGAATTGCCACCAGACACCGCAGAGGTCCGGCCATGAATGACGCCACACCGCCGCTTGAAGGGGCCCCGCTCATTGCGCCCTCCAGCACCGACCATCCGCTCTACGATGAGGTGGTCGCCGCCTGCCGCAGCGTCTATGACCCTGAAATCCCGGTGAATATCTACGATCTGGGGCTTATCTACACCATCGATATCGACACCGAAAACGCGGTCAACGTCACAATGACGCTGACAGCCCCGGGCTGCCCCGTGGCGGGCGAGATGCCGGGCTGGGTGGCCGACGCCATCGAACCCCTGCCGGGCGTCAAGCAGGTCGATGTGGAAATGGTGTTCGAGCCGCCCTGGGGCATGGACATGATGTCGGACGAGGCGCGGCTGGAACTGGGCTTCATGTGAGCGGCCCCAGCGAATGGGACAAGATGATCGCCGGAGAGCTTTACCGCCCCGGCGATTCCGACCTCGTGGCGCGGCGCAAGCGCGCGCAGCGGCTGATGACCGATTACAACGCCACCATCTATGGCGATGACGGGCGCGGGGCGATCCTCGCGGATTTGCTGGGGCGCGTCGGCTCGGATTGCGCGGTGCGCGCGCCCATCTACGTCGATTACGGCAGCAACATCACGCTGGGTGACAATGTTTTTCTGAACTATGGCTGCGTGCTGCTTGATGTCTGCCCGATCACCATCGGCAACCGCGTCGATATCGCGCCCTACGTTCAGATCCTCACCGCCGATCATCCCCGCGATGCCGCGACCCGCGACGCGGGCCTTGAGTTCGGCCAGCCCATCACGATCCACGATAATGTCTGGATCGGCGCGGGCGCGATGCTGATGCCGGGCGTGACCATCGGTGCCGATGCGATCATCGGCGCGGGCGCGGTGGTCACGCGCGATGTCGCCCCCGGTACCACGGTGGGCGGCGTTCCGGCACGGCCCCTGCGGCGCTGACCCTTGGAATTCACGCGCCTACACCTTAGGTTGCTACCCAAGACGATAGGAGAGACCCATGTTCGGCATCCCCGGAAAGGCGCCGGTCACCATGACCCCGGCCGCCGTCACGCAGATCACCAAGCTCATGACCCGCGACAACCGCGCCGGTCTGCGCATCGGCGTGAAGAAAGGCGGCTGCGCCGGCATGGAATACACCATGGAATACGTCGATGCCGCCGACACCCATGACGAGGTCGTGGAACAGGACGGCGCGCGGGTGATGATCGCACCGATGGCGCAGATGTTCCTATTTGGCACCGAGATTGACTATGAAATCTCGCTTCTGGAATCCGGGTTCAAGTTCAACAACCCCAATGTCGTGGACGCCTGCGGCTGCGGCGAGTCGATCAAGTTCAAGGACGTGACCGAACTGGACGCGACCTCACATAGCCAAGGCTGACCCTGCCCTTTTCTCGCTGTTGATTGCGGCAGGGCGCTGGATACCGCACCCTGAAGGATGAGGCTTGACCCCGCCACGCCAGGCCCGATGATGGCGCAAATCCAAAGCAAAGGAGACGACATGCCCCGCAAGCTTGCTGCCGGCAATTGGAAGATGAACGGAACCCGCGACAGCCTGACCGAGATTTCGGCCCTGTTCGACGCCGCCGGTGGCGCGGCAGAGGTGCTGATCTGCCCGCCCGCAACCCTGATCCAGGCCGCGGCCAGCGCCGCACAGGGCGTGATGATCGGCGCGCAGGATTGCCATACCGAGGACAAGGGCGCCCATACCGGCGATCTGTCGGCCCCGATGCTGAAGGACGCGGGCGCCAGCCACATCATCACCGGCCATTCCGAACGCCGGGCCGATCACGGCGAAACCGATGCCGTGGTCCGCGCCAAGACCGAAGCGGTCTGGGCGGCGGGCCTTGTGGCGATCCTCTGCATCGGCGAAACGCTCGAAGAGCGCGAAGCTGGCAAGACGCTGGACGTGCTGGCCGAACAGATGGCCGGATCAGTACCCGACGGCGTCACCGGCGATCAGCTGGTCATCGCCTACGAGCCGGTCTGGGCCATCGGCACCGGCAAGGTCCCCAACACCGACCAGATCGCCGAGGTGCATGAATTCATGCGCAAGAAACTCACCGACAGGTTCGGCCAGGCCGTGGCCGATGACGTGCGGCTGCTCTACGGCGGCAGCGTCAAGGCGTCCAATGCCGCCGAAATCTTTGCAGTGGCGGACGTGGACGGCGCACTGGTCGGCGGCGCAAGCCTCAAGGCCGCCGATTTCGGGCCAATCGTCAAGGCGCTGAACGCCAGCGCCTGACCGCTCGGGCCACCGGCACCGCGCCCCTGCTTCTTCTTGGCCAAAATACTCAGACACGACGGAAACAGAAAAGGCGGCGCTGGGTCACAGCGCCGCCTTCGTCATTTGCCTGTATGGAAAGCGCTAGTTGATGATGACTTCCGGCCCCATCACGCTGTTGGGCAGCCAGGTCGAAATCGCCGGAATATAGGTCACCATCAGCAGGAAGACGAAGAGCACGGCCAGGAACGGCAGCGCCGCCTTGACGACCCGCATCATCGACATGCCCGCAACACCCGAGGTCACGAAGAGGTTCAGACCGACCGGCGGGGTCAGCATTCCGATCTCCATGTTCACCACCATGATGATGCCCAGGTGAATGGGGTCGATGCCAAGCTCGATGGCGATCGGAAACACCAGGGGTGCCACGATCACGATCAGGCCCGAGGGTTCCATGAACTGCCCGCCGATCAGCAGGATCACGTTGACGACCACCAGGAACATCACCGCGCCGAAGCCCATGCCCAGCATCGCGTTGGCAATGGCCTGCGGGATCTGTTCATCGGTCAGCACGTGCTTCAGCAGCAGCGCGTTGGCGATGATGAACATCAGCGTGATGGTCAGCTTGCCCCCTTCGAACAGCGTCGCCTGGGTGTCACGGTGAAAGAACGCCGTGACGATGGCGATGGGTTTACGGATGAGCGGGATGGGCGCCCCCCCCTCTTCGGTCGCGGCCAGCGGCCCCATGTCGCGGTAGATGAAGCTTGCGACGAAGAAGGCATAGACGGCGGCGACAGCGGCGGCTTCGGTCGGGGTAAACGCCCCCGGCTGCCAGTAGAGGAAGCTGCCCCCGTCGAAGCGGATCCAGGGGTGGCCGTAGATGCCGCCCATGATGATCGCGATCAGCAGCAGGCCCCAGACCGCATCCCGGAAGGATTCGAACACTTCGCCCCAGCCCTTCCAGTCGCCCTTGGGCATGTTGCGGATGCGGGCGATCACGTAGATCGTGATCATCAACATGGTCCCCGCGAGGATGCCCGGAATGACGCCGGCCAGGAACATCCGGCCCACCGACACGTCCGTGGCCGAGGCATAGACCACCATCACGATGGAGGGCGGGATCAGGATGCCAAGCGTGCCAGCGTTACAGATCACCCCGGCGGCGAAATCCTTGGTATAGCCGACCTGCCGCATCGCCGCGATGACGATGGAGCCGATGGCGACCACGGTGGCGGGGGATGACCCCGACAGGGCGGCGAACATCATGCAGGCCAGAACCCCGGCGATGGCCAGCCCCCCCTGCAGGTGCCCGACGCAGGCGATGGCAAAGCGGATGATCCGCTGCGCGACGCCGCCGGTGGACATGAAGCTCGATGCCAGCACGAAGAACGGGATGGCGAGCAGCGTGTAGTGCCCGGCCATGGCGAGATAGAGCGTCTGCGCCACTGCGGCCAGCGAGGTTTCCGAGAACGCCAGCTGAAAGATCATCGAGCTGACACCAAGCGCCACGGCAATCGGCACGCCGACGAACAGCAGGCCGATGATCATTACGAAAAGCAGAAGAACTTCCATCGATCAATCTCCGCGGTTCATGGCTGCGACGTCGTCGACGGCGTCTTCGGCTTCGTGGCTGACGATCAGGCTCGTGGCTTCGTCCTTCCAGATACGCCAGGTGGCCTGACAGATGCGGAACAGGATCAGCACAGAGGCGATGGGCAGGATCAGATAGGGGATCATACGCGGCATCTTGGAGTAGCGTTCGCCGTAGTTGATCCAGTCCTCGAGAGGACGCATCCATTCCAGCATCGGGATCTGGTCGGTCTCGAAGAACGACCGGCCACGCGCTTCGGTATCCAGGCCCGTGGGGAACCAGGTGCCGGTCGTCGGCGGCAGATCGGCGAAGGGGGCCCACTGGTCCCAGGCGCCCTTGCACAGCAGCACCGCGTAAAAGATGCAGACCGCCCCGGCAAAGAGCCCGGCAATCTTGCGGCCCTTGGGCGACAGCAGGTTCGTGACCGCGTCGACCCCCAGATGCGCCGTGACCTTGAAGGCGTAGGACACCCCGAAAAGCACCAGCCAGCTGAAGAGCACAAGAACGACCTCAAGGCTCCAGATCAGCGAGCTGTTGAAGACATAGCGCAGAATGACGTTTATGAAGGTCAGCATCGTCATCAGGCCCAGAAGCACGGCAATCGCCGTTTCTTCGATTCCGTTCACGATATGGCCGACCGGCCCTTTGGGCTCGTATTTACCGCTCATGCGGTCCCCCTCCCTGGATGCTGGTCGTGTGACGCGGACCGCGCCATCGCGGTCCGCGTCGGTTTTCAAGCGCGCGGATCAGTTCTGCGCGTTGATGTCCTGTGCGGCGGCGATGTTCTCGGCGCCGACTTCTTCCTCGAACTGCGCCCAGACGGGCTTCATCACGTCGACCCAGGCCTGACGCTGTTCGGCGCTCAGCTCGCGCACGGTGCCGCCGGCGTCCAGAATGGCCTGCTTGGCCTCCTGGTTGACCTTCGAGGATTCGGCGTTGCGCGATGTCGTGACCTCATCAAGGATGGTCAGGAACTGTTCGCGCACATCGGCATCCATGCTGTCGAGCCAGTCGACCGACGCCACCACCAGGTAGTCGATGATGCCGTGGTTGGTTTCGGTGATACCGTCCTGCACCTCAAAGAACTTCTGGCCGTAGATGTTGGACCAAGTGTTTTCCTGCCCGTCGACAACGCCGGTCTGCAGCGCGCCGTAGACCTCGGAAAACGCCATCGGCTGCGGCGATGCACCCAGCGCGTTCATCTGGGCGACCAGCACGTCCGACGGCTGCACCCGGAACTTGAGACCTTCGGCATCCGACGGCTCGATCAGCGGCTTGTTTGCGCTGATCTGCTTCATGCCGTTGTGCCAGAAGCCCAGACCCTGCAGGCCGCGGCGCTGCATCTTGTCGAGCATCGCCTGACCGGTTTCAGAAGCCTGGAAGGCGTCGACCGCGTTGATGTTCTTGAACATGAACGGCAGATCGAACAGGCGGTAGGCCTTGGTGATCGATTCGAACAGCGACAGCGACGGCGCGGCCAGTTGCACGTCACCGCGCAGCATCGCTTCGATCACCTGCTCGTCGGTGTAGAGGGTCGAGTTCGGATAGACCTCCATGCAGGCGGTGCCGTCCATCTCTTCGTTGACGCGCTCTTGCAGCAGCGACGCGGCGATCCCCTTGGGGTGCTTGTCGGTGTTGGTCACGTGGCTGAACTTGATCACCATCTCGCCTTCGTCACAGGCCGCGGCAGCGGTCTGAGCGGTGGCCGTCAGGGCAAGAACCGCAGTGGCGGTCATCAGAAACTTTTTCATGTGTATCCTCCCGGTACGTATTTGGTCACGACGGCACGCCCCTCCGGCATGCCGCGCTGGGGATAGAAGACATGGCGATGCGAATCATCGCAAGCGCTCATTGCGACGCCGCGTGTTTCAGAGGGAAATTTCTTGATTTCAGAGGCTTGAGCGGTGACGTTGAATCGACCCGAGCGCTAGCTGTGCGGAATCCCGCACAGCTGTTTGCGCCAGCAGTGCGGAAATCCACACAGGGCGCCGACTCGCCCCGCTAACGAAAGTCCTCGGGCTTCAGGCCGAATTTCGCCAGCTTGTCATAGAAGGTCTTGCGCGGCAGTTTAAGCGCCTGAGCGGCCGCACTGGCCTGCCCGTTCGCGCGGCGCAGCGCCTCGGTCAGCAGCGACCGTTCGACCTGGGCCAGCTGTTCGTTGAGCCCCAGTTGCGTGTCGGGCGTTTCGGCCTTGGCCAGCCCCAAGGCAAAGCGCATGGCCGCCGACATAAGCGCCCGCGCGTTGCCGGGCCAGTCCTGCGCCATCAGCCCGGCGATGACTTCGGGGGCGATCTCGGGCGGGGTCAGCCCGGCCTGATCGCTGGCCTGTGCGACGTAGTGACGGAACAGCACCGGGATATCCTCTGGCCGCTCCGACAGCGCGGGGATACGCACCGGCATAATCTGCAGGCGATAATAAAGCTCGGCATTCAGCGTGCCGCTGTCAACCCCGCGCTGCAGGTCCTGCGTGGTGCCCGCGACCAGCCGCGCCCCGCCCGCGTCCAGCGCATCGACCAGCGCCAGCTGGGTGTCGGTGGGCAAGGCACCGATGTCGTCCAGAAACAGCGTGCCGCCGGTGCAGGAATCCCAAAGCTCGGACAGCTGCGCCCGAGTCAGCCCGTGCGACGCGCGTTTCTTGAGCGGCCCCTTGGCGCGGGGCGAACAGAGGTGCACCACCTCGGCGATCTTGCCGATGCCAGTGCCTGGCGCGCCGGTCACCAGCACCTCGGTCCCCGATTTCGCCGCCGCGCGCACCTGTTCGCGCAGGCCGTCAGCCAGGGCCGAGCTGCCAAAGATCAGCCGCGCGGCGGCGTCACCCGATTCAAGCTGCGCCTTGAGCTTGCGGTTCTCAAGCACCAGTTCGCGGGTCTTCAGTGCACGGGCGATGACAGCGGTGAGATCGGCAGGCGCACAGGGTTTTTCGAGAAAATCGAAGGCCCCCGCGGCCATCGCCCGCACCGCCATCGGAATGTCGCCCTCGCCCGTCAGCAGGATCACCGGCAGGTCCGGATCGGCGGCGCGGGCAAAGTCCAGCAAGTGAAAGCCGTCGCGCCCCGGCATGCGGATATCCGACACCACGACCCCGGCAAAGCCCGCACCGATGCGGTCCTTCGCCTCCACGAACGACCCGGCGGTCAGCGCGTCGTACCCCGCCAGTTCCAGCGTCTCGCCAAGCGCCTCGCGCACGGCGGCGTCGTCATCGACCAGAAGCACGGTGCGGATCATCTCGCGGCCCCGCTTGCGGGATGGCGGGTGGGGCGACGGGCCCCGGCCCGAGCGTCACACGTCATGCCGCCTCCTCCACGCGCCAGGGCTCCAGCTCGACCGTGAACATCGCCCCCCTTTCGGTGTTGCTGCCGCGGATTTCGCCGCCAAAGCTCTGAACCAGCCCGTAGGAAATCGACAGCCCCAGCCCCATGCCGGCCCCGACCTCCTTGGTGGTATAGAACGGCTCAAATATCCGATCCGGATCGGCGATGCCGGGGCCGGTGTCGCTGACCGTGACCTGCAGCCTGGGGGCGGTGTGCAACCCGATCTCGATGCGCTTTTCGCACTGGCCCGCCATGGCATCGGCGGCATTGTTGATCAGGTTCACGAAAACCTGGCTCAACCGCACCTCGCCGCCAAGCGCCAGCACCTGAGCATCCGGCGGCTGCCAAAGCAGGGTGACGCCATCGGCGCGCAGCCGGGCCTCGGTCAGTTCCACCGCCTGGGTGATCACGGCGACAAGATCGACCCGCCCCATGGGTTCATTTTCATTGCGGGCAAAGGCGCGCAGGTTGCGGATGATCCGACCCGCCCGCTGCGCCAGATCGGCGACCCGGCCCAGCGTCACGCGGGCGCGGACCGGATCGTCGCGATCCAGAAAGGCCTGACCGTTTTCCGCAAAGGACCGGATCGCCATCAGCGGCTGGTTGAGCTCATGGCTGATCCCGGCCGACATCTGCCCCAGCGCGCTCAGCTTGCCGGCCTGCACCAGCTCTGCCTGCGCCCGCTTGAGCGCCGCCTCGGCCTCCTGCCGTTCGGCGACCTCGTGGCGCAGCGCGGCATTGGCCTGCGACAGATCCGCGGTGCGCGCCGACACCCGCTCCTCAAGCTCCGCATTTGCGGCGGCCAGCACCCGGCGACGTTCGGTCGCCAGGAACAGCAGCGCGCAGAAAAAGAGGCAGATCGCCGCCACCGCCGCCGACTGCAGGGTCGCCAGACGCTGCGCCGGGGCGACGTCCACCAGGACCGACCCGGTCAGGTCGATCACCGGGAACGCCTTGCTCAGATGCAGGGCGTTGTGCGGGATATAGTTGCTCCAGTCCTGGCGCCAGATCTCGTGATCGGCGACCTGCGACGCCCGGACCGGCAGAACGGTACCGTCAGCGCGCTGCATGTCACCCGCGCCGGTCTGCCGCCAGTGCAGCAGTTCCGACCGGTTTGTCATGAAGACCGCGCCGTCGGCATCGGTGAAATAGACCGTGGGCAGGTTGCCGCGCCATTCCCCCTCGAGCCCTGCGACATTGACCACCGTGATCAGTACGCCGCGCACCCGACCGTCCGGCCCGAATTCCGGCGCGGCAAAGCTGTAGCCGCGCCCGTCCATCCCGGCAAAGCGCACCTGACCCGACCCCAGCGCCCCGTGCAAGGCACGGGCAAAGGCATCGCCCTGCGCCAGCAGCCGCGGTGCAAACGGCCCCGACTGCGCCAGCACCTGTCCGTCGCGGTCGGCGAAATACGTGGCCATCGTCCCGGCCTTGTCCGACGCCATCTGCAACAGCGCCTCGGCCTCGGCCCGGCGGGAACTGTCGTCATAAAGCGTCGCCAGCAACGGGTGATCGGCCATCAGCACCGCGAATTCGCGGTAGCGCTGCAACTGTGTGACCAGCCGGTCGCCCGCCAGCTCCAGGTCCGATGACCCGCGCGCCGCTACCTGGTCCAGCGCCTGCCGGTAGCCGTAGGCCCACACCGCCGCCGCGACCCCCAGGACGGCGGTGAGGAAAAGCGCCACCAGCGGCGCGCGGGACAGGCGGGGCATCTGCATGCCCCTGCTTAGCAAGACCCGGCTTGCAAACGCCAGCGCCAAGCGTCAGCTTTCCGCCCATGCAGCGCTTTGAACAGTCCCCGACCGATCCCGATTTCGTGCAGGACCCCTACCCGCTTTATGTCCGGATGCGCGCCGCCGGCGATCTGGTCTGGTGGGAGGATTACGGCATGCCCTGCGCCTGCAGCCATGCCGCGGTACACGCGCTGCTGCGCGACCGCCGTTTTGGCCGCGAGATCCCGCCCGAGCAGGCGCGCCCGCCCGCACAGCACACCGCGAATTTCTACGCGATCGAGGCGCATTCCATGCTCGAGCTTGAACCGCCCCGCCACACCCGGCTGCGCGGGCTGGTGCTGCGCGCCTTCACCTCGCGCCGCATCGCCGGGCTGGGGCCCGAAATCGCGGCCCTGTCGCACCGGCTGATCGACGATCTGCCGCCCGGTGGCTGCGACCTGCTGCCCGGCTTTGCACAGAAGCTCCCGGTGATCGTCATCGCGCGGCTTCTGGGCGTGCCCGAGGCGATGTGCCCCGACCTTCTGGCCTGGTCCAATGCCATGGTCGCGATGTACCAGTCGGGCCGCTCCCGCGCGGTCGAGGATGCCGCCAGCCGCGCGGCGCGGGACTTTGCCGACTTTCTGCGCGGATATATCGACGCGCGCCGTTCGGATCCGCGCGACGATCTGATCACGCAGCTCATCGCCGCCGAAGAGGACGGCACGAAGCTCAGCCCCGATGAACTGATCGCGACCTGCATCCTGCTGCTGAACGCGGGACACGAGGCGACGGTGCACACCATCGGCAACGGCGTGAAGGCGCTGCTGGAGCACGGCCGGACCGTGACCCCCGACACCGCAGAGGCGGTGAGCGAGGAAATCCTGCGCTTTGATCCGCCGCTGCACATGTTCACCCGCTACGCCTACGAGGATCTGCAGGTCTTCGGCCATAACTTCGCACGCGGCGATCAGGTGGCGCTGCTTCTGGCATCGGCCAACCGCGACGCGGCGGTCTGGGACGCGCCCGACCGTTTCGACCCGTCCCGCCCTGTCCGCCCGCAGCTGAGCTTTGGTGGCGGGCTGCATTTCTGCGTCGGTGCGCCGCTGGCCCGGCTGGAACTGCAGATGGCCCTGCCGATCCTTTTCGACCGCCTGCCCGGCCTGCACCTGACCGAACCGCCGCGCTATGCCATGACCTATCACTTTCACGGCCTTAAGCGGCTGATGGTCGGCTACGACGGCTAGGGCGGACCACTCTCGAACCCCCAAAGGACGGCACAGGTCACAGCGGCAAGGCGGTGGTGGACTTGATCTCTTCCATCGAAAGCAGCGCCGTGACGTTGTAGACCCGCACCTCCGAGATCAGCGCCTGATAGAAGGCATCGTAGGCCCGCGCGTTCTTGACCCGGACCTTGAGGATGTAGTCGATATCCCCCGCCAGCCGGTGCGCTTCCTGTACCTCGGGGCGTTCCTTGAGCGCGCGCAGAAACGCCTGCTGCCAGGCGGCCTCGTGTTCCGAGGTGCGGATCAGCACGAAGAAACACGCCTCGAACCCCAGCGCCTCGGCATCCAGCTGCACGGTCTGGGCGCCGATCACCCCGGCTTCGCGCAGCTTGCGGATGCGGTTCCAGACCGGTGTCTTCGAAGACCCCACCGCCTTGGCGATGTCGTCCAGCGACCGGCTGGCGTCCTGCTGCAGTTCCAAAAGGATTTTCCGATCCGTGTCGTCGATGCGCACCATTGTCCCGCCTTTTCCAGTGTCGTGAAACCGAACCCGGCACTCACGCAGTCATTTAGAACATGCGTTCTTGTTTTTGCAACAGGCTAGCCAATAACCGGAACAAAATTCTATATTTAGGGCAATCGACACCTCGACCGGAGCCCGTGCCATGCAACATTTCCCGATCTTCGTCGCCCTTGCCGGACGCCGCGTGGTGCTGTCGGGCGGGGGTGAGGCCGCGCTCGCCAAGCTGCGGCTGCTGCTCAAGACCGAGGCGCATCTGACCGTCATCAGCCCCGACCCCGCGCCCGAGATCACCGCCTGGGAGGCGGCGGGAAAGCTGCGTATCCTCCGCCGCCGGATGGAGCCGGGCGACGCCACCTGCGCGGTGCTCTTCTATGCCGCCGACGAAGACGCGGCCGAGGATGCCCGCACCGTGGCGCTTGCCCGCGCCGACGGGGCGCTGACCAACACGGTGGATAATCTGGCCGACAGCCAGTTCATCACCCCCGCCATCGTCGATCGCGATCCCGTAACCGTGGCCATCGGCACCGAAGGCGCGGCACCTGTGCTGGCGCGCCGCATCAAGGCCGATCTCGAGGAACGCCTGCCCACGGGCCTTGGCACGCTGGCCCGCATCGGCAAAAGCTTTCGCAAGATGGCAGACATCCTGCCCATGGGCCGCAAGCGCCGGGATTTCTGGTCGGACTTCTACTTCGATCACGGCCCCCGCGCCCTCACGGCGGGCGAGGATCAGGTGCGCGAAACCCTGGACGAGCTGCTCAACACGCATCTGCGCGCCGAGGACCGGCAGGGCCATGTCGCCTTTGTCGGCGCGGGCCCCGGCGATCCCGAGCTGCTGACGCTCAAGGCGCGCCGCGCGCTGGATACTGCCGACGTGGTGATTCACGACCGGCTGATTAGTCCCGAAATCCTGGAACTCGCCCGCCGCGAGGCGCTGATGATCGACGCGGGCAAGGAAGGCTTTGGCCCCTCGATGGCGCAGGACGACATCAACCGCCTGATCACCGATCACGCCGCAGGGGGCGCGCAGGTGGTGCGGCTGAAATCCGGCGATGCCACGGTCTTCGGCCGTCTGGACGAGGAAATAGACGCCTGCACCGACGCGGGCGTGACCTGGCATATCGTGCCCGGCATCACCTCGGCCTCGGCCGCTGTTGCGGGCATCGGGCAAAGCCTGACCCGCCGGGGCCGCAATGCAAGCGTGCGGTTCCTGACCGGGCACGACATGAAGGGCTTTGCCGATCACGACTGGAAAACCCTCGCCCGCCCGGGCGAGGTGGCCGCGATCTACATGGGCAAGAAGGCCGCGCGGTTCATCCAGGGCCGACTGATCATGCACGGTGCCGATCCGGCCACGCCGGTGACCGTGATCGAAAACGCCTCTCGCGCCGATCAGCGCATCGTCGCCACGACGCTGGCGCAGTTGCCCGCCGATCTGTCCGACGCAAAACTTGGCGGCCCCGCGCTCACGCTTTTCGGCCTCGCCCCGCGCGCCGCGCAATCCGCCCTTGAATCCCTCGATCAGCAGGAGTTTGCCTGATGCCCCGCGCCTTTACCCCCAAAGTCGTCACCGCCAATGCGCTGCTCGAAGGCGACGTGGTCTATCTGACAGCCGACGACCAGTGGACCCGCGACCTGCGCCAGGCCGAGGTGCTGACCGACGAGGCGGTGGCCCAGATCCGGCTGCTGGATGCCTCCTCGCGCCAGGCCGAGATCGTCGGCGCCTACCTTGCCGATGTCGCACCCACGCCCGACGGGCCCGAGCCCACGCATTTCCGCGAAGACTTCCGCCGCACCGGCCCCTCGAACCATTTCCACGGCAAACAGGCCGATCTGGCCGATCACTAGACCCGCCGACAGGAGACACGCCATGTATCGCTACACCGATTTCGACGCGGCCTTTGTCGCCGAACGCAACCGCCAGTTCCGCGCCCAGGTCGAACGGCGTATCGACGGATCGCTGACCGAGGATGAGTTCAAGCCGCTGCGCCTGATGAACGGCCTCTATCTGCAGCTGCATGCCTACATGCTGCGCGTCGCGGTGCCCTACGGCACGCTCTCGGGCGCGCAGATGCGCCAGCTGGCCTATATCGCCGAACGCTGGGACAAGGGATATGGCCATTTCACCACGCGCCAGAACATCCAGTACAACTGGCCCGAACTCCGCGACGTGCCGGACATGCTCGACGCCCTGGCCGAGGTTCAGATGCATGCCATCCAGACCTCGGGCAACACGATCCGCAATGTCACCGCCGACCACTTTGCAGGCGCCACGGCGGACGAGGTCGCAGACCCCCGTCCGGTGGCCGAACTGATCCGCCAGTGGTCCACCGACCATCCCGAATTCCAGTTCCTGCCGCGCAAGTTCAAGATCGCCGTGACCGGCTCGCAGGCCGACCGCGCGGTGATCCGCGCCCATGACATCGGGCTGCGCATCGTCGAACGCGGCGGCGCGCAGGGCTACGAGGTCATCGTGGGCGGCGGGCTGGGCCGCACCCCGATGATCGGCAAGGTCATCACCGATTTCCTGCCCAAGGCCGATCTGCTGCCCTATCTCGAGGCGATCGTGTCGGTCTGGAACCTGCTGGGGCGTCGAGACAACAAGTACAAGGCGCGGATCAAAATCACCGTGCACGAGCACGGCATCGACGAAATCCGCCGTCTGGTCGACGCCCGATTTGCCGAGACCCGAAAGGCATTCAGCGGCGTCGATCAGGACATGCTGCGCGAGATCGAGGCGCAATTCGCAGCCCCCCAGTTCAAGCGTGCGGATACCGCCCCTTTTGATCTGGCCTACCGCAACGACCCGGTGTTCCGCAGCTGGGCCGATACCAACCTCAGTGCGCACCGCGCCGAGGGCTATGCGATTGTGCAGATCAGCCTCAAGGCCCATGGCGCAACACCCGGCGACGCCAGTGCCGCGCAGATGCGCGTCATGGCCGACCTGGCAGAACGTTACGGGCACAACGAATTGCGCGTGAGCCATGAGCAGAACATCGTGCTGCCGCATGTGCACAAATCCGACCTGCCGCAGGTCCAAGCGGTTCTGCAGCAGCACGGGTTGGGCACTGCCAACATCGGGCTGATCTCGGATATCATCGCCTGCCCGGGCATGGACTACTGCGCCCTGGCGACCGCCCGGTCGATCCCGATCGCGCAAGAGATTTCGACGCGCTTTGACGAACTCAAACTGGAACACGAGGTCGGCGACCTGAAGATCAAGATCTCGGGCTGCATCAACGCCTGCGGGCATCACCACGTCGGTCATATCGGCATCCTCGGGCTCGATCGCGCGGGGGTCGAAAATTACCAGATCACACTGGGCGGCGACCACACCGAAAACGCCGCTCTTGGCGAACGCACCGGCCCGGGCTTTCCGGCCGAAGAGATCGTGGGCGCGGTGGAAACCATCGTGCAGACCTATCTTGATATCCGTCTGGGCGCACAGGAGCCGTTCATAGAGACCTTCCGCCGCACCGGTATGGATCCGTTCAAGGCTGCGCTTTACCCCGCGCGCGAGGACAAGCGCGATGCAGCCTGACCGCAGCCTCTTGGCCAGACCAGACCACCCGCGCGAGGACGCCCGCACGGGCGGATCGAGCAGGCCCGACTTGGCACCGCTCAGGGCACGGGTCGCGCAGCTGAATGCCCGCTACCGCCACCATGGCGCGACGGACGTGCTGCGCGGCGCGCTGCGCGACCCCGAGGCGGGCCAGATCGCAATGGTGTCGAGCTTCGGCGCGGAATCGGTGGCGCTGCTGCACCTCGTCGCGATGGTCGACAACCGCACGCCGGTGCTTTTCATCGACACCCGGCTGCTTTTTACCGAAACGCTGATCTACCAGGCCGACGTGGCCGAACGGCTGGGCTTGCGCGATGTGCGCATCATCAAGGCCACGCGCGCCGATCTCGACCAGACCGACCCCTACGGCGCCCTGCGCTTTTCCGACCCCGACGCCTGCTGTGCGCTGCGCAAGACCCGGCCGCTTGAACGCGCGCTGCAGGGCTTTGACGGCTGGATCACAGGGCGCAAGCGCTACCAGTCCGGCACCCGTGCGGCGCTCGATTTTTTCGAGCTGGAAGAGGCGACAGGCCGGATCAAGGTCAACCCGCTGGCCCATTGGGCGCCCGAGGATGTGGCCGCCTACATGGACGAAAACCGCCTGCCCCGGCATCCGCTGGTGGCGCAGGGTTATCCCAGCATCGGCTGCGCGCCCTGCACCGGCAAGGTCGCCCCGGGCGAAGATCCGCGCGCGGGCCGCTGGCGGGGCCAAAGCAAGGACGAATGCGGCATCCATTTCATCGACGGACAGGCCGCCCGACAGACCAAAGGAGAAAGCGCATGAGCGTGATCGTCACCGACGCGGGCTTTGCACCCGAAGACCACACCGGCCCGATTCTCGATCTGGCATCCGACACCACGCCCGACGCGCTCGACATCGCTCCGGGTGTGAGGCTGGTGCGCATCGACTTTCCCAGCTTCGCCGATGGCCGCGGCTTCACCCTGGCGCGGCTCTTGCGGTTGCGTGGCTATACCGGGCGGCTGCGCGCCCGTGGCCATGTGATCGCCGATCAATACGCCATGTCCCGCCGGTCGGGCTTTGACGAGGTCGAGATTTCCGACGATCTGGCCGCGCGCCAGCCCGAGGCGCAGTGGCTTGACCGTGCGCAGTGGCAGGCCCATGACTATCAGTCGCGGGTCCGCGGCTGATCCGGCCCTTTTCGCAAACTCGTTTGTATGCTAACGAAAAACTGCGGGGGTGCGCCACCCGCGAGGATACCTTATGACAGAGCAACGCCCCGTGACCCAAGCCCAGGCCAAACCCGTGACCCAGCCCGCCCTGCCCGATGCGCAGACCGTAACGCAGGTAAAACACTGGACCGACAGGCTGTTTTCCTTCCGCTGCACCCGACCCGCGTCGCTGCGGTTCCGGTCGGGCGAGTTCGTGATGATCGGCCTCATGGGCGATCCGGACCCCAAGACCGGCAAGCAGAAACCGCTTTTGCGCGCCTATTCCATCGCCTCGCCCTCCTGGGATGACGAGCTGGAATTCTACTCGATCAAGGTGCAGGACGGCCCGCTGACCTCGCGCCTGCAGCACATCCAGCCCGGCGACGAGATCATCCTGCGCCCCAAACCGGTGGGCACGCTTGTGCATGATGCCCTGCTGCCCGGCAAGCGCCTGTGGTTCTTCGCGACCGGCACCGGCTTCGCGCCCTTCGCGTCGCTGCTGCGCGACCCGCAGACCTACGAGGATTACGACGAGGTCATCATCACCCACACCTGCCGCGAGGTCGGGGAACTGACCTACGGTGCGGACCTGATCGACAGCATCCGCACCGATGAAATGCTGATCGAACTGATCGGGGCCGAAAACCTGGCCAAGCTGCGCTATTACCCCACCACCACCCGGGAAGAGAGCGCCAAGATGGGCCGGATCACCGATCTCATGCGCTCGGGCGAGGTCTACCGAGACTTGGGCGTCGAGCCGATCACGCCGGAAAACGATCGCGCAATGGTCTGCGGCAACCTTGCGTTCAACCTGGATATCAAGGCGTTGCTGGAAAGCTACGGGCTGGAGGAAGGCGCCAACTCCGCGCCCCGGCACTACGTGGTCGAGAAAGCATTCCTGGACTGACCGGGCGCGCCGCCGACTAGCCACGTAAATGACAACGCCGCGCCCTGATCGTCCTGGCGCGGCGTTCTCGTTCTTTGTGGCGAAAGGATCAGCCTTCCAGACCCAGACGCTCGCGCAGCTGATCCAGCACGCCGCCCAGCAGGGTAGGATTGTCGCGCGCCCCTTGCAGCGCCGCCTTGGTCGCCATCTTGACGCCGGTTCCCAGGTCAGAGCCGTCGACCGCCTCGATCACCTTATCGTAGTCGAAACCGTCCACGGTCAGAAGCTCGGTCAGTTCGCTGACAGACACGCCCGCGGCCTCGGCTGCGGCCTCAGCCTCGGCACTGGCGGTCTCGGTCGCAGCGCCCGCGGCCTCGGCGGCGTCACCGGCGGCGGCCGTCGTGGCTTCGGCAGCTGCGGTGGCAGTGTCCTCGGCCGCGGCCATCGTGTCGCCTGCCGCTTCCGTCGCGTCGGCGGCGGTATTTTCCGCGGCGGTCATGGTGTCACCCGCAGCCTCTGCCGCGCTGTCCGCCGCGTCAGCCATGGTCTCTTCGGTGGCGTCCATCGCCTCGGTGGCCTCCGGCGTGGCCGCTTCCATCGCCTCATCGGCGGCGGCTATCGTGTCGCCCGCCGTTTCGGCAGTTTGCTCTGCCATGCCGGCCACTGTGTCGGTCGCCCCCTCGGCGGCAGAGCGGACCGCGTCACCGACAGTCCTGACCGCATCGGCGGTGGCGTCGGCGGCCGTGTCGGCGGTTTCCTCGACCACCAAGGCGCCGTCGGCCGCGGCTTCCTCTGTGGCTCTGGCCGCGTCGTCAGCCGCCTGAGCCGCGTCTTCCCCCGCCGCATCGGCGGCTTCGGCGGCCTCTGTCGCAGCCTCGTCGATCGCGGCATCCGCTGTGTCGGCAGCCTCGTCTGCCGTCTCCTCGGTTGCAGCGGCAGCCTCTTCGGCAGCGGCTTCTGTCTCTTGAGCGGCACTCGTGGCGGTCTCTTCCACGGTGCGCGTCGCCTCGTCGCGGTCCTGCGGGGCAATCAGCAGGTAGCCGCCGACCAGCACGACGATGGCCGCAACGATCATCAACAGGTTCTTCATTGGACAATCCCCCTTCGGATTATTTCTTTTCAGGGCTCCCGGACGGGCCCCGCTTACCACCCGTCGATGTGGTGAAAGGCGCGCAGGCCTGCAAGGGGAAAGCGCGGCAGGATGGCGCAAAACAGCCCATTTGCCGCTTGAAGTGCGCCCCGCCCAAGTTTACCTTGCGCCCTTGAGCCAAGCACAAAAAAGGAACTCTCCCATAGCCCGCAGACCCCATAACGCGCCGCCCACCCGTGAAACCGGCCCCCGCGTCAACGACCGCATCCGCGCGCCCGAAATCCGCCTGATCGGCGCAGACGGCGACAATGTCGGCGTCGTGACGCCCGAACGCGCGATGCAGATGGCCGAAGAGGCCGGGCTCGACCTTGTCGAGATTTCGCCGAATGCCACACCGCCGGTTTGCAAGATCATGGATTTCGGCAAGTTCAAGTACGAACAGCAGAAACGCGAGGCCGAGGCGCGCAAGAAGCAGAAGATCATCGAGGTCAAGGAAATCAAGTTCCGGCCCAACACCGACACCCACGACTACGAGGTCAAGATGCGGTCGGTCTTCAAGTTTCTGGAAAACGGCGACAAGGTCAAGATCACCCTGCGCTTCCGCGGCCGCGAAATGGCGCACCAGAACCTGGGGCGCGAACTGCTCGAACGCGTGGCCGAGGACGTCAAAGAGGTGGGCAAGATCGAAAACATGCCCAAGATGGAAGGCCGCCAGATGATCATGATGATCGGGCCGGCGACCCGCTGACGGACACGACCAGCGGATCTGTTTCGGGGGGCGCCGCGGCGCCCCTTTTGATGTCAGGCCCTTGCCATCACCCGGCCCTTCTTCTTGGCAAAATACCTCCAGAGAGCACGAGAGACAGCGTCTCTCGTATGCCGCAGGCATCCTTGTGGCTATCCTTCGCGCGGGCGCGGTCGCGTCGGAATTTCCTTGAGCAATCCACCCACGCCCATGCCCGCAATGTCCGCAGGGCCCACCGGCACGCCGCAGGCCAGCCGTTCCAGCACCCAGTCCGCGCCGTTGAGCGCGGGCGACCGCGCGCAGCCCGGCAGGCCGATCACCGGACGCCCCTCCAATGCCCCGACAAAAAGCAGGTTGCCCGGATCGACCGGCATGCCGAAGTGATGCACCACGCCACCGGCGGCGCGCAGCGCCTCGGGTGCGACATCGCGCGGATCGGATGTGGCCGATCCGGTCAGGATCAGCAGCAATTCCGCCTCTGCGCGGCGCAGCGCAGCGGCCAGCGCCGCAACCTCGTGGCGCACGATGTCCTTGGGGCCGAAGGCGATGCCCATCCGTTCGGCCCGCTGCGCGATGGCCGCGTGGCCCCGCTCGCCGTCGTCGCCCTCCACCACCGTCTGAATGAGCTGCGCCGATGCCACCTGCGTGGGCCGCATCCGCATCGCCCCCCGGGCCGCATCGCAGGCCCGGGCCAGCGCCGCCTCGGGCACCGCATAGGCAATGATCTTGACCGTCGCGACCATGCCGCCCTGCCCCATGCGCTGCCAGCGCGGCACCGTGGCCACGGTGATCATCGGGTCGACCGCGTTGATCGCGTCGATGCGCGCGGCGTCGATCTCGGCCACGCCAATCGTATCCGCGAAAAGGTTCACCCGGCCCGTCGCAGCCGGCCCGATCCGCAGGCCCGTCGCCGCCGGATCCGGCACCATGGCCCGCGCCAGCCGTTGCGCCGCCGCGTCTTCCGAGACATCGCCCGGCTCCAGCCGCGCCACGACCACCTCGGTCACCTGCGCGGCCTCCAGTTTGGCGATCTCTGGCGCGCCCAGCACCTGCCCCTTGCGCAGCCGACCCTGGCCAAGCGCCACGGAATGCGCCAGTACGGCCCCTTCGGCGGCGCGCACCGGAACGGTGCCGAATTTCATGCCCCGGTCCTCAGCACCCGCGTCATCTCTGCCATGATCGACACCGCGATCTCGGCGGGCCCCGCCGCGCCGATGTCCAACCCCACCGGACCGTGGATGCGGGCGATCTGGCCTTCGCTGAACCCCGCCTCGGTCAGCCGCGTCACGCGCTTGGCATGGGTCCGGGTCGATCCCAGCGCGCCGATGTAGAAGCAGTCGGACGCCAGCGCCCGTTCAAGCGCCGGATCGTCCAGCTTGGGATCATGGGTCAGCAGCACCAGCGCGGTGCGCATATCGAGCCCTTCGGCCGCCACCGCCTCGTCCGGCCAGTCGTGCACCAGCCGCTCTCCCGGAAAGCGCGCTTCGGAGCCGAAGGTTTCGCGCGGGTCGATGATCACCGCATCGTAGCCCGCAAGCCGCGCCATCGGCACCAGCGCCTGTGCGATGTGCACCGCGCCCACCACGATCAACCGCAGCGGCGGGTTGTGAATGCCCACAAAGACCCGGCTTTCGGGCTCGAACCCCGACCGATCCATGCGAAACCTGTCGGTATGCCCGTCGCGGTCCACGCGCCGAGTGCCGCCATCCAGATCGACCACGTAGGCGGCCGCCTGCCGCGCCGCACGCGCCGCCACCAGATCGGCAAGCAGATCCTCGGGCAGCGCCGCGCCCACCGGTTCGACAAGCACCCGGATCGTGCCGCCACAGGCGAGGCCCACGGCAAAGGCATCCGCGTCCGACACGCCGAATTCCAACTCCCGCAGGCCGCCGTCTTCCAGCGCCTCCAGCGCCTCGACGATCACGGCACCCTCGACGCAGCCGCCCGAGACCGAGCCCTCGATCTCGCCCTGACCCGAGATCGCGAGCTGCGATCCGACCCGCCGCGGCGCCGACCCCCAGGTCTGGATCACCGTGGCCAGCACTGCGCCCGTGCCCGCCCGGTGCCAGCGCAGCGCGGTTTCGGGAATGTTGTCGAAACGGTCCATGACTGATCCTCCCCGTCCTTCCTACTCCTGGCGTCCGGGGCTGTCGAACCCTCCCTTGGTGGCACGTCTAAAGCGGTTTGCGGAAATAGACGACCCGGTCGGTTTCCTCGAATCCCAGCGCCCGATGAAACGCGTGACTCGCCACATTGTCGAGATGCGCGTCAGAGGCCAGTTCCGTCACATCCAGATCCCGCGCCCAGACCTGCACGGCGCGCAGCAGGGACCGGCCGACGCCGGTGCCTCGATCGCCGGGGCACACAAAAATGCCCTCGAGAAAGGCCACCGGCGATGTCTCGCATCCGTTGACGTGATCGCGCCGCAAGGCGGCCTCGGCAAAACCTTGCAGCCCGCCGTCGTCCGTGACCGCCAGAAACGCGATGCTGTCACCGGGCGATCCGGCAAGGATCGCCGCGGCTTCGTCTTCGTGAACGCTTCTATGGGTGTCCGGCCAAAGCTGGGCCCTCAGGGCGACCCAGCTTTGACTGTCCGAAGGCGTTGCGATCCGTATCGGCATGAAGAGATCCTGGCCCCTATTTTCAGTCGGCGCGCAGCAGCCGGTGCGACGGGCATCGCCAAAAGCCGATGCCTGGCGCTACGGCAGGCGTCCCGTCACATACTGCGCTTCGCCACCGGCAAAACTCCAGTCCTCTTCCCTGTTCGTGAAGACCGAGATCAAAAGGTCTTTCGGATCGAGACCACAGTCCTTTTCAAGCCGTTCGGCCATCAGCTTGTACACCTTCATCTTCTCAACATGCGTGCGGGGACTGGTGAAGAATTGAACCGAAAGCACATCGTCGCTGCGCGTGAAACCAAGACCGGTATCGAGAAAGACCATCCTTCCGGGTTTGTGCTCGTGGACGATCTGGTAGCGGTCTGTTTCAGGCACGCCAAAGGCGTCGACGACGCAGCCCTGGATGGTATCCAGAAGGTTTTTGAGCTGTTCGTCCGAACGGCCTTCGATCATGTCGATTCGTACAAGTGGCAACGGTGTGCTCCATCTTATTGATGTGTTTCGATTTTTAGACTTGTGACAACGCATCGTCCGGCAGAACGGTTCCCGGGCAGTTGCCCTGGCGAAGATCGGCCCCGCCCTGGTCGGCTGCCCGGTGCGAACAGGCCGCCAACGCAAGGGGTCGGAGCAAGGTGGCGTTGTTCTGACGGGCGCCCCCGCGCAGACGTCGAACTGGCGGGCTCGCATCGCAGATATCTCCGGGAACCAGCGCGCGGTACGCGCACGATCGGATCAAGGATCGGCGGTCACATCGTGCCGGTAAAGCCAGTCGAACTGACCCAGCATCCGCCCCGGCGCCAGCCGCCCGCCAAGACGCAGGGCCGTATGCGCTGCAAACCGGATCAACGGACTGCGCAGATGGTATTTCCAGGCATTGCCGTTCGCCGCCGCTATGACCCGGCAGACCCGGTCGCGCCGCCGCTGCTGGTAGCGGGCCAGGGCATCGTCGCCGCCGCGCGCCAGTTCCGCCGCCAGCACCCAGGCATCCTCGAGCGCCATGTTCGCGCCCTGCGCCAGGAACGGCAGCGTCGGATGCGCGGCATCGCCCAACAGCGCCAGCCCGTCGCCGTGCCAGTGCCGCGCGACCGGGTGGCGGAAAAGCCCCCAAAGGCCGGGCGCCTCCAGATCCGCCAGCATCGCGGGCACCGGCCCGCCAAAGCCCTGAAACGCCGCGCGCAGGTTGTCGCCGGTGTCGACATGGGTCCAGCCTTCATCGGCCCAGTCGGCGCGTTCCTGCACCGCGACCAGATTCAGCGACCGGCCATCGCGCAAGGGATAGCTCACCAGATGCGCGCCCGGCCCCATGTGCACCTGCACCTCTGCCCCCTGCCCGACGGTGTTGGGCACCACGGCGCGCCAGGCCACCTGGCCGGTGAAGAACGGCGCGGCCAAGCCGTTCAGGACCGGACGCAGCACCGAATGCAGGCCGTCCGCCCCAAGCACCAGATCGCCCTGAAGCACCGCGCCGCCGTCCAACGTGACCGTCGCAGGCTGGCCCCCGGTTACGCCGGCGACCCGGTAGCCCAGCCGGACCTCCACGCCCGCGGCACCTGCGGCCTGCGCCAGCAGATCCAGCAGGTCGGCACGGTGGACGAAGTGATAGCCCTGATCCGGCGGCAACCGCCCCAGATCGAGCCGCAGCACCTCGGCCCCGGCGCGGTGGTCGCGCAGCGATACCGCCCGCCCCCGGACCGAGCACGCGCGCAGACCGTCGCCCAGCCCCAGCGCCTCGATCACCCGCAAACCATTGGGCGAGATCTGCAGCCCCGCGCCGACCTCGCGCAGCGCCGGGGCCTGTTCCAGCACCTGCACCTGGGCCCCGCGCTGGCGCAGGGCCAGGGCGCAGGCCAGCCCACCGATGCCACCGCCGATCACGATGATGCTCTTGCCGCTCAGGTGCATGTCCGCCGCATCCCGCCGCCTTGCTGAAACACAAACGCCGGGGCGATCAGCCCCGGCGTGTTTGTCGTCCGATCCGTCACCGGGATCAGTCGTCGCGATGCACCTTTTCGCGGCGCTCGTGACGTTCCTGCGCCTCGAGGCTCATGGTCGCGATCGGGCGCGCGTCCAACCGCTTGAGGCTGATGGGCTCGCCGGTCACTTCGCAGTAGCCGTATTCGCCCTCGTCGATCCGGCGCAGTGCCGCGTCGATCTTGTTGACCAGCTTGCGCTGACGGTCCCGCGTGCGCAGTTCCAGCGCCCGGTCCGTTTCCTCGGACGCGCGGTCGGTCACGTCGGGAATGTTGCGCGTGCCGTCCTGAAGCCCCTCGATCGTGTCGCGGGTATCGGCCATCAGGTCGTTCTTCCACATCACAAGCTTGCGCCGGAAGTATTCCAGCTGCCGCTCATTCATGAATGGTTCATCTTCCGCCGGACGGTAATCGTCGGGAAGAAAAGATTCAGGCTTCATCTTGGTTCCCTCGCTAAAGCCGATATCCGCCATGGTAATTTCCTCAGATATCTGGCACCCCTGCGCGCAGCATCTAACCCAACCTCCGCGCGATGTCACTACACAATAGCGCCCCCTTACGGCGTTTTTGGACAGCGACAACAGCGCCTTCACAGCTGTGAGAAAACGCAAGGTCTGTTTCATGAAATTCGAAGGTACAGCCGATTACGTCGCCACCGACGACCTGACCATGGCGGTCAATGCCGCCGTCACGCTCGAACGCCCGCTGTTGGTGAAAGGCGAGCCCGGAACCGGCAAGACCGAGCTGGCGCGCCAGGTCGCGGGGGCCCTAGGCCTTCCGATGATCGAGTGGAACATCAAGTCGACCACCCGCGCGCAGCAAGGGCTTTATGAATACGATGCGGTCAGCCGCCTGCGCGACAGCCAGCTGGGCGACGAGCGGGTAAACGACGTGGCCAACTACATCCGCAAGGGCAAGCTCTGGCAGGCGTTCGAGGCGGACGGCAAGGTCGTTCTGCTGATCGACGAGGTCGACAAGGCCGATATCGAGTTTCCCAACGACCTGTTGCAGGAACTCGACCGGATGGAATTCCACGTCTACGAGACCGGAGAGACGATCCGCGCGAAACATCGCCCCATCGTGATCATCACGTCCAACAATGAAAAGGAACTGCCCGACGCCTTTCTGCGCCGCTGCTTTTTCCACTACATCCGCTTTCCCGATCCCGAGACGCTGCGCAAGATCGTCGCCGTCCATCATCCGGGCATCAAGGACGCATTGCTGACCACGGCGCTGACGCAATTCTACGAGCTGCGCGAGCAGCCGGGGCTGAAGAAAAAGCCTTCGACGTCCGAGGTTCTGGACTGGCTCAAGCTGTTGCTGGCCGAGGATCTGTCCGCAGAAGACCTGAAACGCGACGGGGCCAACGCCCTGCCCAAACTGCACGGCGCGCTGCTGAAGAACGAACAGGACGTGCATCTTTTCGAGCGGCTGGCCTTCATGGCGCGGCGGCAGGGACGCTAGCAGGCGATCTCGCGGCGAAGCTGGCGGCGGCGCTTCCATCCCGAAATCTGCCGGGTCAGCACATCGTCAGAGCGCACCGTCAGCGGGCCGCCCTCAGCGCCCTCGACCTCGAACCGTTTGTAGCCACCCAAAAGCTTGTGCGCCTGCTGCGCCGCCACCACCACGGTGATCTCGATGCCGCGGCAGGTGTCGACCCGGATGTCCGCGTCCATCTGTCGCGCCGCACGCTCGACGATGGCGCCGAAACTGCCGATGTCCACCACCTCGCCGCCCCGCAGCGGCCCCTTGCTGCTGCCCTCGCGAAAATCGCCGCCCAGCGGACCGTCCTTTTCCATCCGGTCGGTGACCAGCGCCTCGTGCACACCGTTCGCGCAGTCCAGATCGACCTTCACGGCCAGGACATAAACCGTGTCCGATCCCATGTTGGCGACAAGACAGCGCGCATCCTCGTCCTCGGACGCGGCCTTGTCGATGTGAATCACAGCACGGTTGGCACGGCGAATGCCCATGTACATCAGTTGCAAGTAGACCAGCCAGATCATCACCATGGCGATATTGGCCCATAGTGTGATCTGCTCCGCGTTCTCCTGCATCCAGTCCATCGGCATGCCTCCTGACATGCTCAACCCGCAGCCGGGGGTCGCTGTTCCATTGTCCCGGGCTTGCAGGCCCGCGCGCGGCATGCTCTGTCCCGGTGGATCACAGACCGGATGCCAAATGCTCAGTATTCTCACCCAAGACATCCTGCCGGTCTTTTCGGTCCTCGCCCTGGGCTATATGCTGGGCCGGATCGGGATGATCAGCGGGGGCGAGGCGCGAACTGTGAACCGGGTGGCGTTCCTGGTGTTCCAGCCGCCGCTGATCTTCGTGCTGGTCGCGCGGATCGACGCGGCGAGCTTTCCGGCTGCGCCGCTGGCGCTTTATGCCTGTGCCGAGGTCGCGACCTTCGCGCTGACCTACCTTGTCGCGCGGCGGGTCTTTCAACGGGACGTGGCGGAAAGCTGGCTTTTGGCGATGGCGGTCGTCTTCGTCAATTCGCTGCTTTATATCTGGCCGATTTCGGTGCTGATCTATGGCAGCGCGGGCGCCGCCCCGATCAGTGCCATCGTCGCCTGGGACGCCACGGTGTCTTTCGCGTTCTTCATCATCTCGATCGAGCTGATCTGCGGCCAGCGCGGCCCGCGCCCGGCAATGGCGTCGATGCTGCGCAACCCGGTGCTGATCGCGATCCTGCTTGCGGTCGTGGTGAATCTGATGGCGGCTCCCCTGCCCGCACCGCTGGTCACGGCGCTGGAATTCGCGGGTGCCGCGGCGTCGCCGCTGACGCTGCTGGCGGTCGGGGTGATCCTGTCGGCCAGCGCGCTGAGGCCGACACCCGTCGTGGCGGCGATCTCGGGCTTCAAGCTGGTGCTCTTTCCGCTGCTGGTCTGGGGGCTGATGACGGCGTTTGCGCCGGGCGACCCGGCGGCGCCGCAGTTCATCCTGAACGCCGCCGGCCCGTCGGGCATGATGGCCTTTGCGCTGGCGTTGCTGCACGGGGTGCGCACCGATGCGATCACCCCGGTGATCATCTGGACCAGCCTGCTGTCACTCGTCCCGCTGGCACTTCTGGCGTGACGCCGGATCCGCGCGATTGTTTCGCCAGCGCAGGGTGCCGCGCCTGAGTGACCTTGCGTCACCCCGCCCCGGGGCCGCAAAGCCGCCTTGGTTTCTCCGTTCGGCCAAGACCGACAATCCGGGTTGAACCGTCCGATTGTTGCGCAACTGCATCGCGTAGAGGCCTGTTTTTCATAGACCTTAACCTTTCGCGACCCGATCCCGGAAAATCCGTCGTCCGGTCGAATCAGGCGATAGTCAGAAACCTTGCTTTCGCCTTATAGTGTCCAAACAGAGGACAAAAAAACATCGGATGACTATGAGCATCTGAGTAAGAGCAGGCAGGCTTCGACGTGTCCCAAGAAATGGCCCCCGCGGTGCGCCCCTTGCGTGCCGCAGACAAAGATGCGTGGCGCAGACACTGGACGGCGTACCTCGCCTTCTATGGCACCCGCGTCAACGACCAGGTCTATGACACGACCTTCGCACGCCTTCTGGGCGACGATGTCCGCGACTTCAACGCGCTGGTCGCGGTGGTGGACGGACAGGTCGTCGGGCTGACGCACTACCTCTTTCATCGTCACGCCTGGAAGGTCGAGGAGGTCTGCTATCTGCAGGACCTCTACGCCGACCCGGCGGTGCGTGGCACCGGGGTCGGGCGGGCGCTGATCGAAGGCGTCTATGCCGCGGCCGACGCCGCGGGCGCGCCCAATGTCTACTGGCTCACTCAGGACTTCAACGCCACGGCCCGGCGGCTTTACGACCGCATCGGCGTTGTCACCCCCTTCCTCAAATATCAGAGGTCCTGATGATGCGCCGCCTTATCCTGCCGCTTTACCTGATGCTGGGCGCCTGCGTGCCCGTAGCCCCCAGCGACATTCCCAGCCGCGCCGCGGTGACCGAGGAAAGCAGTCTGCCCGCGATGAAGGTCTTTTCCGTGCCGCGTCCGGCCCGGCCCGTCGCCTCCAACGCCGATATGGCGCGCGACTTCCTCGACCTCGCATTCAAGCTGGAATCGGGGCGCGATCTGCCGGTCTTTACCCGTTTCGAGGGGCCGATTTCCGTGCGCGTGACCGGTGCGCCGCCGCGCAGCCTGGGCTCTGACCTCACGCGCCTGCTGCACCGCCTGCGGACCGAGGCGGGGATAAACATTTCGCTCAGCGCCACGGCGCAGGCCAATATCACCATCGACGCCATTCCGCGCGCCGAAATCCGCCGCTACCTGCCCCAGGCCGCCTGTTTCGTGGTGCCCAACGTGTCGTCTCTGGCGGAATACCGCAGCGCAAGACGCACGCAAAAGGTCAACTGGACCCGCCTCAAGACCCGCGAGACGCTGGCGATCTTTCTGCCCAATGATGCCAGCCCGCAAGAGGTGCGCGACTGCCTGCACGAGGAGTTGGCCCAGGCCATCGGGCCGCTCAATGACCTGTACCGCCTGCCGGATTCGGTCTTCAACGACGACAACGTGCACACGGTGCTGACCGGCTATGACATGACGATCCTGCGCGCCTATTACGACCCGTCGCTGACCAGCGGCATGACCCGCGCGCAGGTGGCGGCCCGTATTCCCGCAATCCTCGAACGGGTCAATCCCGCCGGACAGGCGGTGCCACCGCAGCGTCTGGCCCGCACCCCGCGCGTCTGGATCGACGCGGTGCAGCGCGCGCTTGGACCGGGCTTTTCGCCCACCGAACGGCGCGCCGCGGCGCAAGAGGCGCTCAAGGTCGCCAGCGCCATGGGCTGGACCGATCACCGTCGGGCGTTTTCGCACTATGCCATGGGCCGCATCCTGCAAGGCACCGACCCCGAGGACGCGCAGGACCAGTTCGCCTTGGCCGACCGCTATTTCGCCAATACCCCGCAATCGCAGCTGCACCGCGCCTATGTCGCCTCGCAACTGGCCGCCTACGCGATCAGCCGCAACCGGCCCGAAGATGCGCTGCACCTGCTGGGCCGCACGCTGGACACCGCCGCGCGCTATGAAAACGCGGCGCTGCTGTCGACGCTGATGTTGCTGCGCGCCGAGGCGCTGGAGCTGTCGGGCCGCGCCTCCGAAGGGCGCGAGGTCCGTCTGGACAGTCTGGGCTGGGCACGGTACGGGTTTGGCCCCGATTGGGCGGTGCGCGCCAAGCTGCGCGAGATTGCATCGCTCAACCCGCTGAAAAGGAAACCGGGCCACCTATGATCGTCCTCATCGCCGCCCTTGTCGGTGCCGTCCTTGGCGCCACCACCGCCAAACGCCGCAAAGGCAACGCGGCCGACATGGCCCAGTACGCCGCGGGGTTCGGGATTTTCTTTGCTCTGCTCGGCGTCGTGGCCACGATCGTCATCGACAAGGCGGTCCTGTAAGGCGCAGGCCTGACCTGTCGGCCCGTCGGACCCGTACCTTTGTAACTGCCCACCGCTTCGACTGAACCGATCACGCGGACGACCGCCCGCTTCGATTTTCAGACGCTCGGAAACTATGACGTGAGCCGCGCATGCATCTCGTTCGGGGCAATCAGACCGCCCGCGATGTTCCGGACCATGTGCTGCACTTTCAGCGCGGTGTTGTCGCCCATCACAAGATGCAGACCCAGAGGCGGAGGGCCGCCCGCCCGACTTTGCGCCGCGGCCAAATCTGCAAAGAACTGCCTGGCAAAGCCGGTGCGGTCGATCCGCTCGGTCAGCTTGAAACCTGCGGCGGTCAGTGCGGTTTCATAGACCTCCGGCGAGGCCAGTGCGCTCTGATCCGGAGAGGACGCCCAGGGCGCGGGATAGTCCATCCGACCCTCCCCCACCTGCATCACGTCGTAGATCGCGAAGATGCCCCCGGGTTTGAGGACCCGCCTGGCCTCTCGTGCCATGCCGTCCTTGTCGGCGATGTTCATGCCCACGTGGATCATGTAGGCGGCGTCCATCGAGCCAGACTCCAACGGCAGATCCAGCACGCTGCCCTCAACGAGCGTGACGCGGTCCGAAAGACCGGTCCATTCGGTGAGGACACGACCGGTTTCCACGAATTCGGCCGTCAGATCGACGCCGGTCACCTGCGCGCCGGTCGTCGCGGCAACATATCGGGCAGGCCCGCCCAGGCCACAGCCAAGGTCGACAACCCGGCTTTCGGCGGTCAGGCCCAAGGCTTCGATGAACGGTTGGGTGGCAAGGCGTCCGCCGATGTGAAATTCATCCACCGGGGCCAGGACGCCGGGCGGGATTGGCGGCGTCAGATCGAGCGCCTTGCAGGCGTCGGAAATCCTCTGGAGCAGGTGCCCGGAATGATAGTGATGCGCGACATTCTTGGGATCGGTCAATTTGCGAACCCTCCAAACCAATACACGCAGGCTACACCCGGCGGTCCGATCTGTCAGCTTCGTTCGCAAGAAAGGCCGTTCAGACAATCAGCGGCCCCCGCAGGATCTGCGGGGGGCCGTGGCAGTTTCTACACCGTGTTGCCGTTGGGAACAGGCTTGCCTTGGCAGTCCATCCGGCGCGCGTTCAGGCCAATTCCGTCGGGCGCGGCGCGGCGCTTCGAGGCGCCGACCTCAGGCGGCAAAGCCCAGCTTGGCGACGTGGATTTCGAACGTCGGGTGCATCTCTGCGCCCACCACGTTTTCGCGGTGATGCCGGTAGATCGACCGCCAGTAGGGCTGAATGATCACGCCCTCGTCCTGCATAATCTTTTCGAGCTTTGCCATCACGGTACGGCGCTCATCGGCATTGGCGATCGCCAGCGCCTCGGCCAGCAGGCTGTCGAACTCGGCGTTGGAAAACGCGGTCTCGTTCCACGGCTCGCCACTCTTGTAGGCCAGCGCCAGCACCTGCACGCCCAGCGGACGCTGCGCCCAGTCGGTGGTCGAGAGCGGATATTTCGCCCAGTCATTCCAGAAGGTCGAGCCCGGCAACACCGTGCGGCGCACGTTGATGCCCGCGTCGCGCAGCATCGCCGCCGCCGCGTCCGAGGTGTTCTTGCGCCAGGTGTCGTCGATCGAGATCAGCTCGTGCTCGAAATCGGCCATCCCGGCCTCGTCCATCAGCGCCTTTGCACCTTCGGGGTCGTAGACCGGTGCGGGCAGTTCGGCATATTCCGGGTGGATCGGTGACACGTGATGGTTCTCGGCGACCGTGCCGTTGTCGGAAAAACCAAGCGCCAGCAGCACCTTGTTGTCCACCGCCATCGCCAGTGCCCGGCGCACCCGCGCATCGGCATAGGGTTTCACGCCGTCAACCTCGGCCTCTTGATTGGTGCGGATCACCACGGTGTTGGCCGTCACCGCCTCGGACTTGGTCCAGCCGATGTCGTCCATCAGCAGGATGAAATCTCCGATGGATTCATAGACCATGTCGACCTCGTCGGAATCCACCGCCGCGACGATCCCCGCCTGTTCGGTGCCGAAATCCAGGTATTCGATCCGATCGAGATACGCGCCCTCGCCCCACCAGTCGTGATCCTTGTTCTTCACCAGCACGGCCCTTTGGCCGACCTCGAATTCGTCGGGCAGATAGGGGCCGGTGCCGATGGGATTGTTCAGCGGATCGCCGTTGAAGCTTTGGTGGACGATGGCGGCGGGATAGTCGGAAAAGCCCGCAATCAGGGTGATGTCGGGCGTGTTCAGCGTCAGACGCACGGTGGTGTCATCGACCACCTCGATCGCGCCTTCGCGGGCCGTGCCGGTTTCGGAATCCACCAGCGAGCCCATGCGCGACGCCATCGAATTGCCCTCGACCGCGGTTTCGCACCAACGCGCGATGTTGAACGCCACGTCTTCGGCGGTGAACGGATCGCCGTTGTTCCAGGTCACGCCCGGGCGCACCGACAGGCTATATTCGGTCGCGTCCTCGTTCACCTCCCAGCTTTCCAGAAGCGCTGGCGCAAAGCTGCCGTCGACCTGGTATTCGACCAGATATTCCAGATAGCCGCGTGTGAAGTTGGACATCTGCGGCCAATCATAGGTGCGCGGATCCTTGAGCGCCTTGACGGTGGATTCGATCCGCATCGTGCCGCCCGTCTGCGCATGCGCCGCGCCGCGTGCAGGCTGCGCCAGGCCCAGCAGCGCATAGGCCGTGGCGGCGGTGACACCCAGCGCCGTGGCGCGGGTCATGAATTCCCGGCGCGACAGCGTGCCTGCGGCAACCTCCGCGGCATAGCTGCGGGCGGCGGGATGAATGGTCTCTCTCGGGGTCATGGCGATCTCATCTGTTGGGAAAAAGGCGCCGCGCGGGCGGTTCAGAGGGTTCTTGCGTCGCGACTCGCGGCGCGCGCCCGTCGCGTGACCGGCGTCAGTGCTTTCAAATAGCCCGAAACCGACAGGATCAACCAAAAACAAAGTTATCGATTCCTTATGCGCGTCGCGCATCAGCATCCCCACGGCGCAATTGGTACGCCACAGCGAACCTGCTGGAAACACGATAGCCTTGGTGGTTTAATCCTTTAGCGCGACCTGACCAAGGGCCGTGTGTCTTATCGTCCTATGAAAGTATTGCCGTATATCCGGCAACACTGTCAGCTCCGCGGCAATCGAAGGTCAAGTCAACTACATGACACAGGAATTGATCAAGTTCTGGGACGAGGCGCCCCTGACGGAATACCCCTACATTCATCCGCAAGATAAAGAAAACCTAGATGGCCGCGTTTTTCTGCCGCCGATCAAGACCTTCGACGAATATCAAGCAGCTTTGCGCGAACGACGGATGCGGAAGCCAGGCTATCAAGTGTCTCTCCTGCCATTGCCATATGTTGGTGATGTGGTGAATGCACGCTTCGTGATCCTGATGCTTAATCCCGGCCTGAGTGCGAACGACTTCTATGTCGAGCACCATGTTCCCGAATTTCGCGACAACTTGCTGGCCACAATTCGGCAGACCCGCGCCACACATATGTTTCTTGATCCCAAATGGGCTTGGACAACTGCATTTGGCTGGTGGCATGGAAAGGTTAGGCGCTTGGTTGGAGAACTTTCGGAGCGGAAATTCGACAACAACTACGGACGCGCTCTGGACCTGCTGGCGCGAGAGGTCGCCTGCATCGAACTGGTGCCCTACCACTCTGTTTCCTTCACGGGCAAACTGAACCTGGCATCGACCACAGCGGCTCGAAGTGCTGCTCAGGCAATCGCGAAGGATTCCGGCCGCACGCTGATCGTGACGCGCAGCGTCAAAGCTTGGAACCTCCCGGACCAGCCCAACGTGATCAAATATACAGGGGGCGAGACCCGCTCGGCCAGCCTTGGCCCGAACAGCAAGGGGGGCAAGGCAATACTTGACCTTCTGCTGTCCAGCTAAGGCACGGCACGACACATAGGGCCTTCTGCGGTCATACGGGGTAAGACGGATCAGAATACCCTTTGCAACCCCGCCCGCCCCGCGCTACCTCAGCCCCATGTTCATCCCCTTCTTTGACAACCTCCGCCGCGCCTCCGTGCCGGTCTCCTTGCGCGAATATCTGACCTTCCTCGAAGGCATGGCCGCGGGCCTCGCCACCTATGATATCGAGGCGTTCTATTACCTCGCCCGCGCCGCCATGGTGAAGGACGAACGCCACATCGACCGGTTCGACCGCGCCTTCGCCGCAAGCTTCAAGGGCCTCGAAGAGATCAGCAATGACGCGGTCCTCAATGCGGTCGACATCCCCGAAGAGTGGCTGCGCAAGATGACCGAAAAGCACCTCACCGACGCCGAAAAGGCCGAGATCGAGGCGCTTGGCGGGTTCGACAAGCTGATGGAAACCCTGAAGGAGCGGCTGAAGGAACAACAGGGCCGCCACCAGGGCGGCAGCAAATGGATCGGCACCGGCGGCACATCGCCCTTCGGCGCCTATGGCTACAATCCCGAAGGCGTCCGCATCGGCCAAGAGACCAGCCGCCACCGCCGCGCGGTCAAGGTCTGGGACAAGCGCGAATTCCGCAACCTCGACGACCAGGTCGAACTGGGGACCCGCAACATCAAGGTGGCGCTCAAACGCCTGCGACAGTGGGCCCGCGACGGCGCGGCCGAAGAGCTTGACCTCGACGGTACCATCCGGTCGACCGCCAACAACGGCTACCTGGATGTCAAAACCCGGCCCGAACGGCGCAATGCCGTGAAGGTGCTGCTCTTTCTCGACGTGGGCGGGTCGATGGACGACCACATCAAGGTGGTCGAAGAGCTGTTCAGCGCCGCCCGCGCCGAATTCAAACATCTGGAATATTACTACTTCCACAACTGCCTGTATGAAGGTGTGTGGCGCGACAACCGGCGCCGCTGGGATGCCCAGACCCCGACGCACGAGGTGCTGCGCACCTACGGCAAGGACTACAAGTGCATCTTTGTCGGCGACGCCTCGATGTCGCCGTACGAGGTCGCCTATCCCGGTGGCGCCAACGAACACTGGAACGCAGAGGCGGGACAGGTCTGGCTTCAGCGCGCCCGGACCCAGTGGCCCGACCACCTGTGGATCAATCCGGTGCCGGAAAAGCACTGGCAGTATACCCAGAGCATCGGCATGATCCGCGAGATCTTCGAGGACCGGATGGTGCCCATGACCCTCGATGGCATCGACCGCGGCATGCGCGATCTGGTGCGCTGACCCCATCACCCGCCGCCTGCGCGGTGCACCGCGCCCTGCCCTTCTCCGGTTCCCAATCACCCTCGGGGGAGTCGCAGCCCCGCTGCGACGGGGGCAGCGCCCCCGATGCGGGAACATCCCCGCCCACCGGACGTTGGCCCCGTGACACAAGACACATCAGTCGAAGGAGAGACACGATGATCAACAAGACAGGTTCCGCAAAATGGACTGGCGATCTGCAATCCGGCAAGGGGCACGTCAGCACCGAATCCGGCGCGCTCAACGATCAGCCCTATGGCTTCAACACACGCTTTGAAGGCCAGGCAGGCACCAACCCCGAAGAGCTGATCGGCGCCTCGCACGCCAGCTGCTTTTCGATGGCACTTTCGATGATCCTGGGCCAGCACGATGCGACCCCCGACATGATCGAAACCACCGCCACCGTGTCGATGGACAAGGAAGGCGAAGGCTTCGCGGTCAAGAAAATCCACCTCGACGTGACAGGCAAGGTGCCGGGTATCGATGAGGCCACCTTCATGGAAGCCGCCCAGGCTGCCAAGGACAACTGCCCGATTTCCAAGCTGCTCATGGGCGGTTCGGCCGAAATCACGATGGATGCGAAATTCACCTCCTGACCTCGCCATCAGAGCATTCGCAAACGCCCGCGTTCCCGTGACGCGGGCGTTTTGCTTGCCAGCGCCAGCGGCCGCCCCCATATCTTCTGCATGCTGAAGTTCACCCCGATCCTGCTGGCGATTCTCTACGCCGCCGCGATGTACCACTTCTCGGCCCGCCGCACGGCCAAGGAGCTGGACGCCCGTTCGACCGAACTGGCCGACCCAAAACTCAAACGCCTGACCGACCGCATGGCCGCGGCGCTCAACCTCGAACGCATCCGCGTGAACATTTACGAGATCGACCCGGTGAACGGCCTCGCCGCCCCCGACGGGCGGATCTTCATCACCCGTGGCTTCTACCGCAAATACCAGCAAGGCGAGGTCACGGGCGAAGAGCTGGCCAGCGTCATCGCGCACGAGCTGGGCCATGTCGCCCTGGGCCATTCCCGCCGCCGCATGATCGACTTTTCCGGCCAGAACGCCCTGCGCACCGCCCTGGCGATGGTGCTGTCGCGCTTCATTCCGGGCGTCGGCCCCTGGATCGCCAACGCGCTGATGTCGCTGCTGGCGGCACGGCTTTCGCGCGGCGACGAATACGAGGCGGACGCCTATGCCGCCGCCCTGCTGCACAAATCCGGCATTGGGGTCGATGCGCAAAAATCGCTCTTCCGCAAGCTCGAGGAACTGACGCAAAGCCGCGCGGGCGCGGTGCCCGCCTGGCTGATGAGCCACCCCAAGACCGAAGAACGCATCGCCGCCCTCGACAAGCTGGAGCAGCGCTGGACCCCTGCCGAATAGGACCGGCTGCGCAACCGGCGTAGGGTGGGTTTACAACCCACTATCCTGCGGCAACACGACCTCGAACGCCGCCTCCGCCCGGTCAACCCCGTTGACCTGCGCGATTACGGCATGTGCGCCGGGATGATAGGTAAAGGTGGTGGCATCGGCCTTGAGGACGTGGCGCTTGCGCAGCACCACCCGTTCCCCCGCGCCAAGGGCCACGGCCTTGAGCTTGAACACCTTTTCCGCCTCTTTCCCCTTGGGCCGCGCAAGGCGCAGACGGTAATCCACCAGCGCCCGGCTAGCCTCCGCCGCCTCCAGCACCACCTCGAACACCAACGCGCCGCCGATGGGCACCTCTCCGCTCTCCAGCCGCAAGGACACCGCCAGAGTCGCATCCCGCCGATACCCCAGAAGCTCCAGCGCCCCCGCCTCGCCGCGCTTGACGGCGGTGCGCAGCGCATGGCGGGTGATCCAGTCCATCTCGCGCCTCTCCTGACGCCCGGTCGCCGCCCAGCCCCGCAACCGATCCACCACCACATCCGGCGCGATTTTCGAGATGTCGTTCATGTGGTTCGCGACCGACCGCGTGACATAGCGGGTCGGATCAGCGTGCAGCCGATCCAGAAACCGCAGCGGCACCAGCGGGTCGAGCGTGATGCCGGTGGCCCAGGGCAGCCTTGGCCGCGTGCCCTCGCTCACCAGCCGCCGCACGTGGTAATTGTCATCGCCTGCCCAGGCATCCAGCCGCGCAAGCGTCTCCTCCGGCCAGCGGTTGAGGAAGGGGCGGATATAGAATTCCATCGAAAACCGCTTCGTCGCCGCATGCAGCAGGTCCAACGCCCGCTCCCGATGTGCCTCCAGCCCGTGCCGCACCGCCAGAATCCCCGGCACCGCATGGATGAACCGGCCGAAATCGTCGTCACGCAGGTCCGGATCGAGCTCCGGCGGCATCGCGGCCTCGAGCGCGTCTGCCATGGCGGGAAACTCCCGCGGCAGCTGCGCTTCCACGCAGGTGGCGATCCAGTCCAGCCGCTCCAGCAGCCCGCGCCCGGCCAGCCCGCCCAAGGCCTCCGCCTGGAATCGATCCGCATCGAACCCGGGCAGGCGCGCATAGTCCCGCGCCAGATCGCCCAAGCTGTCGGCATTGAAAAGCTGATCCGACAGCGAAAACCCCGCGCCGCCGCCCTTGCCGTCCGGTCCTCGTGCCATCCCTGCCCTTCTCCGGTTTTCAATAACCCTCGGGGGAGTCGCAGCAAAGGCTGCGACGGGGGCAGCGCCCCCTTGATCAAGAGACTCAGATCGTGGCGTTGGTCGCCCCGCCGTCCAGCAGGATGTTCTGCCCGACGATAAAACCCGCGTGCTGCGAACACAGGTAGGCGCACATCGCCCCGAATTCCGCCGCCGTGCCGTAGCGCCGCGCCGGAATCGTGGCCGCGCGTCGCGCGCGGGCTTCCTCGAGGCTGATGCCTTCGGATTTCGACACGCCGCCATCCAGCGCATCGGCCCTGTCGGTGGCATGGATGCCCGGCAGCAGGTTGTTGACGATGACCCCCATCGGCGCCACCTGCCGTGCCGTGCCCGCGACATAGCCGGTCAGACCCGTGCGCGCCGCATTCGACAGGCCCAGCTGCGGGATCGGCGCCTTCACGGATTGCGAGGTGATGTTGACCACCCGGCCCCAGCCCCGCTCGGCCATGCCGGGCATCAGCGCCGTCATCAGCGCCACAGGGGTCAGCATGTTGGCATCAAGTGCGGCGATGAAATCCGCGCGGTCCCAGTCCGACCACAGCCCCGGCGGCGGCCCGCCCGCGTTGGTGACAAGGATGTCCACCGTGCCCGCGGCCTCCAGCACCTGCGCGCGCCCGTCCTCCGACACGATATCGGCGGCCACGGTGGTGACGCGCACGCCGAACCGGTCGCGGATCGCCGCGGCCGTCTCCTCCAGCGCCTCGGCTCCGCGCGCATTCATCACCAGATCGACCCCCGCTTCGGCCAGCGCCTCGGCGCAGCCCCGGCCCAATCCCTTGCTCGACGCGCAAACCAGCGCCGTCTTGCCTTTGATCCCCAGATCCATATGCTCATCTCCTCTCCCGACATCGACAAATGGCCGGGCTCACGGCCTGTTGATGCCACAATCACGGGCCATAGACTAGGACCGAAGCTTCTGGCGCGGCGCGCCGCAAGGATCAGGTGAGATGACAGGTTCCGACGGTTTCCGTACCGCACACAGCATCGGCGTGTTCCGCGCCGACCACCTGCGCGTCTTCAGCGGCGCCAACCTTGGCGACGGGATGGCAGTCGCCGAGGATCTGATGCTGGACGACATCTACCGCCTGTCGCCGGTCGCGTCCCTCGTGCCGCTCAGCCTTGTGCCGCGCCCGCAGCCGCCCTTCCGCATCGGGGCCGATTCCGAGGTCGGCACCCCCGGCGCCGATCTCTACCTCGACTGCTGCGTCACGCTGATGTCCGGTGCCGGCACCACGACCGAGGCGCTCGTGCTGGTCGAAACCGACAGCGCAGGCGGCATCGTGGACACCTTCGTGCTGCCCCTGGCCCCGCTCAGCCCACGCACGGATTATGCGCTGGTCGGCATCAATCCCGACATCGCGTTGCAAAAATTCGCCCAAGTCGCCTGCGTGTCCTTCACCCGCGGCACGCACATCACCATGGCGTCGGGCGCGCAGCGCCGGGTCGAGGAATTGCAGGTCGGCGACAAGGTGCTGACCCGCGACGACGGCCCCCAAACGATCCGCTGGATCGGCCATACCACCACGCGCGCCATCGGGGCCTTCGCGCCGATCCTCATCAAGGCGGGCACGCTGCACAACGCAGGCGACCTGGTGGTCAGCCCCGACCACCGCCTGTTCATCTACCAACGGACCGACCGACTGGGAGCGGGCCGTCCGGAACTGCTCGTCAAGGCGCGCCACCTGATCAACGGCGACACCGTGACCCGGCAGTCGGGCGGTTTTGTCGATTACTTCCAGATGCTCTTCGACAGCCACCAGATCATCTACGCCGAAGGCATTGCTGCCGAGTCGATGCTGGTCGACACCCGCACCCGCGCCGCCCTGCCCGAAGAGGTGTCGGCCAGGCTCGGCTCCGTGCTGCCCGGCCACCGCGACACCTCGCACCTGAGCCTGGAAGTCCACGAGGCGCTCCTGCGCCGCCCCGACGCCGCCGACCTCTTGCGCAAATCCTCGGGCGGCTGAGCGGCACCATCGGTAGATCGCCGCGCTCCGCAACTCGAGATGTCGCGGAGGTAGAGCAGACCTCTCTGCCTACCTGTCCCGCAGCGCCGCGATCAGCTCGTCCTTATCCATGTCAGATCGTCCCTCGATCTCCAATTCCTGCGCACGCTCGTAAAGCGCGTCCTTTGTCCAGTCCTCGTACGGCGGCTGCGATCCGCCCTTTTTCGACGGGTTCATGTCGTCGTTGGCTTGCGCATTGGCGATGCGCGCCGCCTTTTCCTTGCTGGCGCCCTTGTCGCGCAGCGCCTGGTAGGTGTCTTCGTTCTTGATCGACGGATCGGGCATGGGATCTTCCTTTCACTTTAAGGGACAACCCGCCACAGCGCCGCCGTGTTCCCGGTCGTCAAAAGCTTACAGATTTGTAAATTCAGGCCGACAGGCGGAATAATCAATTAGATTACAAATAGTTACGATATCGACACGCGAGGGCGCCTGAAAGGTCCACGCAAAAACCGTTCGGCAACTGGAACAGTCCGTGCATTCTGGATGTTGATCTGTCATTCCAAATCAAGGTCGTCCTCGTCATGCGCGCTCTCACCACTGGTCTTTGCCTCACCCTTTGCATTTCCCTTCCAGCCTTTGCACAAGAGGGTGGCGGCGATCAGAAAGACCAGAGCCTCAAGGATCGCGGCGCCTATCTGGTCAACATGGCGGGCTGCTCGCATTGCCACACCGCCGCCGAGGACAAGCCCTTTGCCGGGGGCGTGGCGTTGCAGACACCCTTCGGCACGCTGGTGGCCCCCAACATCACCCCCCACGAGACCGGCATCGGCGGCTGGACGCAGGAAGAATTCACCCGCGCCTTGCGCGAGGGCAAGAACCAGGACGGTGAACCGCTCTACCCCGCCATGCCCTACGAGGCCTTCACCAAGATGAGCGACGAGGATGTCGCGGCAGTCTGGGCTTATATCTCCACCGTCGAACCCGTGGACAACGCCGTCGAGACGGTGCAGCTTCCCTTTCCCTACAACGTTCGCCCTGCCGTGCTGGTCTGGCAGGAGATGTTCTTTGAACCCGGCCGCTTCGAACCCGATCCGGCCCGCGACGACGAAACCAACCGCGGTGCGTACCTGGTCGAGGCCTTTGCGCATTGCAGTTCCTGCCACACGCCCCGCAACGCGCTGGGTGCGCAGATCGCATCGCAGAAGTTCCAGGGCGGCGCGGCCGAGCAGTGGTACGCGCCCGATATCAGCAAGGGCCCCGATTCCGTGCTGACAAAATGGAGCGACCAGGACCTGATCGCCTTTCTGTCGGACGAGCATTCCCGCAACATCCCCTCTTTCGGCCCGATGAGTCAGATGACCAACAGCCTGTCCAAGGCCCGGCCCGAGGATGTCGCGGCGATCGCAAAATACATGCTGACCGCCCAGCCCGAGGTGGACGAGACCGAGCCGACCGATCCCGCCCCGCTTGATCCGGATGTCGCCACCCTTGGTGCCAGCGTATTCGCCAGCAATTGCCAGAGCTGTCACACCGAAACCGGCGAGGGCACTCCCGGCGTTGCGGCCAGCCTCGTCGCCAACGGGGGTGTCGTGGCCCGGTCGCCGAACAACGTGATCTCGGTCCTGCTTCAAGGCATTGCGCCCAACGAATCCTACGGTGTCATGCCCAGCTTTGCCGACAAGCTCAGCGACGAGGAGATCGCCGCCGTCGCCAACCACGTGCGCCGCAGCTGGGGCAACGAGGGGATCGAGGTTGCCACGCCGTCGCGCGTCGCCTCGCTCCGCGCGCTTAACGCGGAACCCGACGGCGCGGTGGATCTGGCGGTCAACTGCCGGTCGGTCGCGGACGATGCGGTCACGCCCGACCTTGCCGCTGCACTGTCCAAGCGCGTGGAAGACGGCACCGAAGGCGCGAGCGGGCTTGAGGAGATGGCCAATGCCTATGCGGACGCCCGCCCCGAAATGACCCGGGGCGAACGGCTGGTGGCGATGGGCGCGATTTACTGCCGGGAACTGGCCATCGCGAACCCCGATATGACGCGTGACCGTTTCATTTCCTCCAACCTGTCGTTTGTCGAGGATCTGGGGAAAGCCCTGCGCGACCGCCCCCGCAACTAAGGGGCGTTCTTGCCAAGGGTCAGGCTGGGGCCTATACGCGCGCTCATGCTGGACACGCCCACAAACCGCCCCGCCCTGCCGCCGGAAATTGCCCGGCGGCGCACCTTTGCGATCATCTCGCATCCTGATGCGGGCAAGACGACGCTAACGGAAAAGTTCCTGCTTTACGGCGGGGCGATCCAGATGGCCGGACAGGTCCGCGCCAAGGGCGAGGCGCGGCGCACCCGGTCGGACTTCATGCAGATGGAAAAGGATCGCGGCATTTCCGTCTCGGCCTCGGCCATGTCCTTTGACTTCAAGGACTTTCGGTTCAATCTGGTGGACACGCCCGGCCACTCTGACTTTTCCGAAGACACGTATCGCACGCTGACGGCGGTGGATGCCGCCGTGATGGTGATCGACGGCGCGAAAGGCGTGGAAAGTCAGACCCAGAAGCTGTTCGAGGTCTGCCGCCTGCGCGACCTGCCGATCCTGACCTTCTGCAACAAGATGGACCGCGAATCCCGCGACACGTTCGAGATCATCGACGAGATTCAGGAAAACCTCGCCATCGACGTAACGCCCGCCTCCTGGCCCATCGGCATGGGTCGTGATTTTCTGGGCTGCTATGACATCCTGCGCGACCGGCTGGAACTGATGGACCGCGCCGACCGCAACAAGGTGGCGGAATCGATCGAAATCAACGGTCTGGACGATCCGCTGCTGGACAAGCACGTGCCAGCCGAGCAACTGGCCCGCTTGCGTGAAGAGGTCGAGATGGCGCGCGAACTGTTGCCCGCGCTTGACCCGCAAGCAGTGCTCGAAGGACATATGACACCGATCTGGTTCGGATCGGCGATCAACTCCTTCGGGGTCAAAGAGCTTATGAACGGCATCGGCACCTACGGGCCGGAACCGCAGGTTCAATCCGCAAACCCGCGTGCCATCGCACCCGAGGAAAAAAAGGTCGCGGGCTTTGTCTTCAAGGTGCAGGCCAACATGGACCCCAAGCACCGCGACCGCGTGGCCTTTGTCCGCCTGGCCTCGGGGCACTTTGAGCGGGGCATGAAACTGACGCATGTGCGCAGCAAGAAACAGATGGCGGTCACCAACCCGGTGCTGTTCCTCGCCGCCGACCGCGAACTGGCGGAAGAGGCCTGGGCCGGTGACATCATCGGCATTCCCAACCACGGCCAGCTGCGCATCGGCGACACCCTGACCGAAGGCGAAAACTTGCGCGTCTCGGGCATCCCCAGCTTTGCGCCGGAACTGCTGCAATCGGTGCGCGCGGGCGATCCGATGAAAGCCAAGCACCTGGAAAAGGCGCTGATGCAATTTGCCGAAGAAGGCGCTGCCAAGGTCTTCAAACCCGCTTTCGGGTCGGGCTTCATCGTCGGTGTCGTGGGCGCCCTGCAGTTCGAGGTGCTGGGCAGCCGGATCGAGATGGAATACGGCCTGCCCGTGCGTTTTGAGGGATCGCAATTCACCTCCGCCCGCTGGGTGCACGGCCCCAAGGACAAGGTCGACGCCTTCATGGCCGCCAACAAGCAGCATATCGGCCACGACAACGACGGCGACATCGTCTATCTTACCCGGCTGCAGTGGGACATCGACCGCATCGCTCGCGACTACCCGGACGTGACCCTGTCCAACACCAAGGAAATGATGGTCTGAGGCTCTGCTGGGTGTCCTTTGTCCGGCGCAGTGGGGGGCCAGCCCCCCACACCCCCCGAAGTATTTCCGGGCAGATGAAGACACCTCTGTGGCGCGCAAAGCGCGGCGGCGCGGCGCCTTGCACGGTGTCGATTGCCTTTTGTCGCGGGGAAAGGTCACTCTGCCCGCATGAGCAAAGATGATCCGACCTATCCCGGCGGCTTTCCCGCCATCCTGACCCAGATGGAGGGGCGGCGCGGCGCCGTGGATTACGGCCCCGGCGAGGCGCTTCCACCGTTCGATCTGGACCTCGCCCCGCTTTGCGCGCAGGGCGTGCGCGACCCCGAGACCGACCCTGCCGAGGCCACGACATCGCGCAGCGGCTATGCCCGCAAGCGCCGCGCCTTGCGGGCCGAATTCACCGGCCTGTCGGAGCTTTGTTTCCTCAACGGTCTGCTCATCGCGCATCTGCGCAAGCGCGACCAACCTGCGCAGACCGCGCCGCTGTTCCGCAGGCTCTGGGCCGAACAGTCGGACCATCTGCTGGCCCATCTCAACCCGCGTTGGCTGGTGTCGTCGGTGACCACCTTCGGCGATCACCCCGCCAATGCCGCGCAGGCGTCGGTCGGGCTGTCGCTCACGGTGCTTTTCGGCACGATGAAGCTTTATGAATCCGAACGGCTCTATTCCGGGCTGACCCCCGACCGGCCGTTTCCGCTGGACGGCAAGGTCAAGGCGCGACTGCCCATGCAGATGGATGCCTATGCACTGAGCGGCGGCGGGCTGGATGTGAACCTGCTGGGGCGGCTCTGGACCGAGGCGGGCACCGATCCGACCATCGGCCCGCTCGCCCGGCATCTGCTGGAGCAGCTGATCGCCGACGACAGCACGCTTTTCCGCAGGCTGGCCACCATGCGCGCCCGCAAGGCCCGGCGCGACAAGGGCGCCAAGGTCAGGACCAAACCGCGCAACATCGCCCCCGTCGCCGCCCGGGCCGCGGCGGGGGATGCTGAGGCGCTGCGCTGGGGTCTTGTCACGACACTGAAAGCGCCGGTGGCGCAGGCCGCGCGCTTTGCCGCGCATCACCTGGATCTGGGCGCCCATGCGCTGCACCTCTATCTTGATGCGCCGGAGGCCGAGACCGTGGCCTACCTGTCGCGGCACCCGCGCATTCACATCACCCAATGCACCGACGCCTGGTGGCGCAAGATCGGCAAGCACCGGCCCGAGGCGCACCAGCTGCGGCAGGCCCACAACGCCACCCGCACCCTGCGCGCCAGCGACGGCACCCTGGACTGGCTGGGCCACATCGACGTGGATGAATTTCTGCTGCCAGACCGGCCGGTGCCGCAGCTTCTGAGCCGGGTCGACCCGTCGCACGCCTATGCCCGCATCCTTCCGGCAGAGGCGCTGGCGGGAACCGGCGCGCCGCAGAGGTTCAAGCTGACGCACAAGGCGGCCGGTCAGCGCAAGGCGGTGGTGCAGGACATCTATCCCACCTTCGGCCTGCATCTTTACGGCGGGTTCCTCAGTCATCATTCCGGCAAGGTCTTTGCCCGCCCGGGCATCCCCGACAGCCGTCTGGGCATTCACACGCTGAAATACCGGGGCGAGGAGGCGACGAACGCCACCACCCTGCCCGACCTTTACCTTGGCCATTTCCACGCCCCCAGCTGGGCGGATTTCCGCAGCCATTTCGATTTCCGCCGCGCGAAGGGGTCGTACCGGGACCGCAACGATGCGGGCAAGACCGACCTTTCGGACATCATGGCCTTTCTCGTGCAAGAGGAAGGCGACGACGGCCTGCGCGCCCTGTTTGACGAAGTCTGCGCCGATACGCCCGAGTTGCGGGCGCGGCTGGCGGCGCATGGCATGCTTCTGACGCGCGAGATGGACCTTGATGCCACGGTCAGGCGGGTCTTCGGGGCGCTGCCATGATCCGCTGGGGGATCGTGTCGACCGTCAAGGCCCCGTTCGAGCAGATCGCCGGGTTCTGTGCCTGGCATCTGGATGCGGGGGCCACGCATATCTACCTCTATCTGGATGAGGACGCGCCCAACACGCTGGCGCGGCTCAACACGCATCCGCAGATCACCGCGCTGCACACCGACGCGGACTGGTGGGCCAAGCGCAAGGGCCGCCCGGAAAAACACCAGGCGCGGCAATCGGTCAACGCCCGTCATGCCAACAACCGTTTCGTGAACAAGGCCGAACCGGCGCTGGACTGGCTGGCGCATATCGACGTCGACGAATTCTTGATCGCAGAGCGGCCCGTCGCGGATCAGCTTGCCGGGCTGTCGCCCGACACGCTCTGCGCCCGGGTGCGCCCGATCGAGGCCTTGGCGTCAGAGGGGACCGAGACCGTCTTCAAGGCCTTTCACCTGGATCAGGCTGCCCGGCAACGCGCCGCGCTGGCCTGTTTTCCGACCTGGGGCGCGCACCTGTCGGGCGGATTTCTGAGCCACGTGGCGGGCAAGCTATTCTTCCGCACCGGCCTCAAGCGATTGCAGATCAAGATCCACAACATTCTGCTGGATTGCGTGCAGAACCCCGGGCAGGTGGAACTGCCGGGGATAGAACTGGGCCACTTCCACGCCCACAGCTGGGATCACTTCCTGGCCGCTTACCGGTTTCGCCTGGCGCGCGGCTCTTACCGGGCCGAGCTTCATCCGCAGGTGCGCCAGCCCGGCGCGCTGTCGCTGCACGATCTCTTCCGGCAGATCGAGGCGGAGGGCGGCGAAGCGGCCCTGCGCGCCTTTTACGAAGAGGTCGCAGTGGCAACGCCTGCGCTTTGCGCACGGCTGGACGCCGAGGGGCTGCTGCGCCGCTACGATCTCGACCTCGCCGCGCGGCGGGCCCGGCATTTCCGATAAACTGGGCGGCGCCCCGTGAAATGCGGAAATGATGCGCTATATCCTCACTGAAACACCGTCGATTCCTGCGTGAATCGGCCCTCATTGACGCTTTGCGGGCTTTTCTATAAAAGCCGCGCACGGGTCACAGATGTGGATAACCACAAGGCCGTCCGGGCCTGACCTTCAAACCAGACGTACGGGCCAAATCGTGTCCGTAAGCATCGGATACAGATGACAAAATTCTCTGACCTGAACTTGAACCCCAAGGTTCTCAAAGCCATTGAAGACGCCGGGTACGAAACCCCGACGCCGATCCAGGCGGGGGCCATCCCGCCGGCGCTCGAGGGGCGCGACGTGCTGGGCATCGCCCAGACCGGCACCGGCAAGACCGCCAGCTTCACCCTGCCGATGATCACCATGCTGGCCCGTGGCCGCGCCCGCGCGCGCATGCCGCGCAGCCTTGTGCTCTGCCCGACCCGCGAACTGGCGGCACAGGTGGCGGAAAACTTCGACACCTATGCCAAGCATGTGAAGCTGACCAAGGCACTGCTCATTGGTGGTGTCAGCTTCAAGGAACAGGACCTGCTGATCGACAAGGGTGTCGACGTGCTGATCGCGACGCCCGGTCGCCTGCTGGACCATTTCGAACGCGGCAAGCTGATCCTGTCGGACGTCAAGGTGATGGTGGTGGACGAAGCCGACCGGATGCTCGATATGGGCTTTATTCCGGACATCGAAAAGATTTTCGGCCTTACGCCGTTTACCCGGCAGACGCTGTTCTTTTCCGCCACCATGGCGTCAGAGATCGAGCGGATCACCAACACCTTCCTGTCGAACCCCGCCCGGATCGAGGTCGCCCGCCAGGCCACCGCGTCCGAGACGATCGAACAGGGCGTGGTGATGTTCAAAGGCTCCCGCCGGGACCGCGAGGCATCGGAAAAGCGCAAGGTGCTGCGGATGATGATCGACGCCGAGGGTGACGCCTGCAGCAACGCGATCATCTTTTGCAACCGCAAGGTCGATGTCGATATCGTCGCAAAATCGCTCAAGAAATATGGCTATGACGCGGCCCCGATCCATGGCGATCTGGACCAGTCGCAACGCACCCGGACGCTGGACGGGTTCCGCAACGGCGACCTGCGGTTCCTCGTGGCGTCGGACGTGGCGGCGCGCGGCCTTGATGTGCCCGCGGTCAGCCATGTGTTCAACTTCGACGTTCCCAGCCATGCCGAAGATTACGTGCACCGCATCGGCCGCACTGGCCGCGCCGGCCGGTCCGGCAAGGCGCTGATGATCTGCGTGCCGAAGGACGAAAAGAACTTCGAGGATATCGAGAAGCTGATCCAGAAAGAGATCCCGCGCCTCGACAATCCGCTGAAATCCTCGGCCCCCGCGGCTGATGCCGAAGAGTCCAAGACCGAGGAAAAGCCCAAGCGCAGCCGGTCCCGGTCGCGTCGCTCGGACGACAAGCCCAAGACGGACGCACCTGCCCCCGAGACGGCCAAGGCCGAACCGGCAGCAGAGACGCCCAAGGCCGACGCCCCCCGCTCTGACAGCAAACCGCGCAACGAAAGCGCGCGTGGCGGCAATCGCGGCGGCGGCGGGCGCGACAACAAGGTTGTCGGCATGGGCGATCACTTGCCCAGCTTCATCGCGCTGAGCTTTGAGGATCGTCAGGCCAGCTGACTCCGAATTTCGCTTTTACGTAATCTCATGTAAGCTCCCCGGTATTTCACAACCGGGGAGCTTTTTCATGCCATCCATGGATATACAGGTGCTCGAAGGCGTATTCGACGGAGAGGAAAAGGCCGCGATCATCGAACGCGTCACGGCCGCTTTCGCCACCGTGTCGGGACAGACCATCGCACATGGCCTTTCGATCCGCATTCACGAGGTGAAAAGCGCCGCCTGGGGCTATGCCGGCACAGTGCTGAAAACGCAGGACGCGCTGGCGATGAAGGCAAAAGGCTGAACCGCCAAAAGAAAAGCGCCCACCAGGATGGGCGGGCGCGATTCTCTTGCGGTGCGTTGCGGCCTTGGATCTAGCGGCCGATGGACCACCAGCCGCGTTTCTTCGGCTTCGCGTCGTCCTCTTGCGCCGTATCCGCTGTTTCCAGCTCCGGTTCCGCAGGGGCGGGTTCGGGCGTGGGCGCAGGGGTCGGTGTTTCCTCTGCCACCGGCGTTTCGGGCGCGGGTTCGGCCACCGGGTCTTCCGGCGTCATGGGCGCGCTGGCCGCGGTTTCCACCGCCTCCGGTTCCGCCACCCCTTCTGACGCAAGCGCCGCGTCGACGGGCACCGGCGCGTCGGGTGTACCGCCGTCCTGTTCCGGCTCGACCGCCATCGGGGCCGGGTCCGCCGCCACCGGGTCAAGATCGACCGCTGCGGTTTCAGGCACCGCGTCGACCGGAGCGGGCTCTGCAGACGCCTCTGCAACGGCGGGTGCCGCCTCGGTCCTTTTGCTGCGCGACCGGCTGCGGGACTTGGGCTTGGGCTTTTCCTCTGCCGTTTCGGCCTGGGCTGCCTCGGGCGCTTCTGCCGTCACAGATTCGTCTGCGGTCTCTTCGGTCTTCTTCGACCGCGACCGGCTGCGCGTGCGCGGCTTGGCCTTGGGCTTGTCCTCTGCCGCCTCGGGGGCCGCATCCGTCTGCGGCTGATCCGCCTCCGCAGGGGCCTCGGCCGTTGCGGCATCCGCGGTATCGGATGGGGTGTTCTCCGCGTTGTCGGACCCATCGCCGTTATCGCCATTGTCCGATCCGGACTTGCCGCGTCCGCGCCGACGCCGACGGCGGCGCTTCTTGGGCTTGCCCTCGTCGCCGTTGTCGCCCTCGCCCGACCGGTTCTGCGGCTGCGACTTGGCTTGCGCTTCGGCCTCGGCCGCTTCTTCCGCCTCTTCGTCGTCCCAGGCCGAGGTCTGATCCTCGTCGATCTGGTCCATCAGAGAGGTATCGACCGACACAACATGACCCGACGCTTCGGGGACAGAGCGGGTGGCAGTCTTGAACTTCTCCATCGAGAAATCGGGGCTGACCAGGTGCATGTCACCCTCGATCCGGACGGCCATGCCATACCGCATCTCGATCTGGGCGATGTGTTCGCGCTTCTGGTTCATCAGATAGTTGGCAATGCCCACCGGGCATTTGATCAACACCTCGCGCGAGCGTTTGCGCACGCCTTCCTCTTCGATCTGGCGCAGCACCTGCAGGGCCAGATTGTCGTCTGACCGGATCAGGCCGGTGCCGTGGCAGGACGGGCACGGCGCGGTCGTCGCCTCGATCATGCCGGGGCGCAGACGCTGGCGCGACATCTCGAGCAGGCCGAAACCGCTGATCCGGCCCACCTGGATTCGGGCGCGGTCGGTCTTGAGCTTGTCTTTCAGCTTCTTCTCGACGGCGGCGTTGTTCTTGCGCTCGTCCATGTCGATGAAGTCAATGACGATGAGCCCGGCAAGGTCGCGCAGGCGCAGCTGACGGGCCACCTCTTCCGCGGCCTCGAGGTTGGTCTTGGTCGCGGTCTCCTCGATCGAGCCTTCCTTGGTGGCGCGGCCAGAGTTCACGTCGATGGCCACCAGCGCCTCGGTCACGCCGATGACGATATAGCCACCGGATTTCAGCTGCACCGTCGGGTTGAACATCGAGCTGAGATAGGATTCCACCTGGTAGCGCGCGAAAAGCGGCATCGCTTCGGCGTAATGTTTCACGTTCTTGGCGTGGGACGGCATGATCATCTTCATGAAGTCCTTGGCGATGCGGTAGCCGCGTTCGCCCTCCACGAAAACCTCGTCGATCTCGCGGTTGTAAAGATCGCGGATCGACCGTTTGATCAGGTCGCCCTCTTCGTAAATCTTTGCCGGCGCGATGGATTTCAGTGTCAGTTCGCGGATCTGTTCCCAAAGCCGCTGCAGATATTCATAGTCGCGCTTGATTTCCGTCTTGGTCCGCTTGGCGCCCGCGGTGCGGACGATCAGGCCTGCGCCTTTCGGGATCTCGATCGAATTGGCGATGTCCTTGAGCTTGGACCGGTCAGCGGCATTGGTGATCTTGCGGCTGATGCCGCCGCCACGGGCGGTGTTGGGCATCAAAACGCAGTAGCGGCCGGCAAGGCTCAGGTAGGTGGTCAGGGCCGCGCCCTTGTTGCCGCGCTCTTCCTTGACGACCTGCACCAGCAGGATCTGGCGGACCTTGATGACTTCCTGGATCTTGTACCGCTTGGGGCGCGGCTTGCGCACCGGGCGCAGGTCTTCCTCGGTGTCGTCGTCGGCCACGGATTCGATGCTGGAATCCACGTCCGAGGCGCGCTTCGTGTCGCCCCCGTCCTCGTCTTCTTCATCGTCGGCGGCTGCACCGTAATCGTCGCTGTCGTCCTGGGACGCATCCGCGGCGCTGTCGTCCTGCGCGGTCTCAGGCTCTTCCACCGGGGTTTCGGTGACAGTTTCCATCGGCGACAGGCCTTCGCCGTCGTCGCCTGTGTCTTCATCATCAAGGTCGATGGTTTCCATCCCCTTGATCCCGGCAGACGTGTCTTCGCCCTCGACCTCTTGCGTCGTGGTCTGATCGTCCGACGTGGCCTTTTCCGCCTTGGAGGACGACCGCGAGCGCGACCGGCGGCGGGGTTTGGGCTTTTCTTCCTCGTCCTCGCGCCGCTGCGCTTCGGCATAGGCCTGTTCTTCGTCCATCAGGGCCTGACGGTCGGCGATGGGGATCTGGTAATAATCCGGATGGATTTCCGAAAACGCCAGGAACCCGTGGCGGTTGCCGCCGTAATCAATGAACGCCGCCTGCAGCGACGGTTCGACCCGGGTTACCTTTGCGAGGTAGATGTTGCCAGCAAGCTGGCGCTTGTTTTCGGATTCAAAGTCGAATTCCTCGACCTTGTTTCCGTCCACCACCACGACGCGGGTTTCCTCCGCGTGGGTGGCGTCGATAAGCATTTTCTTAGCCATATGTTCCAATTGCACACGCCTGTTGCGCCTGCCCCCGTGGGGGGTGGCGCTTTGGCGTGGTGTCTTGTCTGAGCGACGGGGGGCGCGCAGGCCGACAGCGACCCGGGGGGGCCTGCCATCAGCCTCACTGTTTCGGCGCGCGTCATCGCGTTTCTTCTCCGACACAGATCACGGGATCGATCCCGGCTGTGCCCATTATGAGCCCGTTGCGTGGCAACCGGGCGGACTTTGTGGCCTTGCGGCCTGATCGGTCTGTCCAGAGATCGGGGCATTGCCCTGAAAACCAACTGTCCAGCGAAACTCTCATCGGTGCTGCGCGGTCGCGCAAATCAGCCTGACCGTCAGCATAATGCCAGGCATGGTAAAATGACAATGGCCAATCGTCGGACAACTGACGCTGTGTCGCGCCAGAAAAGCGGCCCGGATCGGCGCGCACTGATGTGACCCGGCTGTGCACTCTCGCAATTTCGGCATGGGGTCGGGGCTGCCGCAGCACGTCGTCCAGGACATCAAGAACGGCGCGGAAGCGACTGATTTCACGTCGTTCTGCGCACAATCCTCACCGGCGACACGGGAGAATAGCCACAGCGCACCCCTGGGAATACCCGTCCAATCGTTCATGGACTTCCGGCGGCCACTCGCTGAATCTCAACAGTTCGGCGATCCCGTCCGGTTCGGGTTGGTACCAGAAGAATTCCGGGCCGCTCTGGCCAGCGTATGACATTCTGCGACGCGTCTCGCCCCGCTGGCACCGCGCGCCCTACCCCAGCGCGCGCAGCCGCTTGATCAGGCTCGACGTGTCCCAGCGTCCGCCGCCCATCTTCTGCACGTCCTTGTAGAACTGGTCGACCAGCGCCGTGACCGGCAGCGACGCCTGAACCTCGTCGGCGGCATCAAGGCAGATGCCCAGATCCTTGCGCATCCAGTCAACGGCAAAGCCGTGGTCGAAATGATCGTCCAGCATGGTCTCGTACCGGTTGGCCATCTGCCACGATCCCGCGGCGCCCTGCGAAATCACCTCGACCACCGCGCGCCCGTCCAGCCCCGCCTTGTCGGCGAAATGCAGCGCTTCGGACAGGCCCTGCACCAGCCCGGCAATGGCGATCTGGTTGCACATCTTTGTCATCTGGCCCGCCCCCGATCCGCCGATGCGGCGACAGAGCTTGGCATAGGCGTCGATGATCGGCTCGGCCAATTCATAGGCGGGCAGATCGCCGCCGCACATCACCGACAGCTGGCCGTTCTCGGCCCCCGCCTGCCCGCCGGAAATCGGCGCATCCACAAAGCACAGGCCCAGTTCCTTGGCGGCGGCGAAAAGCTCGGCCGTGACCTTGGCCGACACGGTGGTGTGATCGACGAAAACCGCGCCGCGCTTCATCCCCGCAAAGGCGCCATCGGAGCCAAGGCAGACAGAGCGCAGATCGTCGTCATTGCCGACGCAGGCCATGACGAAATCCGCGCCCTCGACCGCCTCTTTGGGAGTGGACGCCCACTGGCCGCCATGCTCTGCAGCCCAAGCTTCGGCCTTGGCGGCGGTGCGGTTGTAGACGGTGACGTCATGGCCCTTCTTCACCAGATGCCCCGCCATCGGGTAGCCCATCACCCCCAGCCCGAGAAACGCCAGTTTCGCCATCGTCCGCTCCTTCATTCATTCCTTGCGCCCAAGGTTGTCCTCCGCCCCCGCCCCCTTGGCAAGGGGCAAGCGCCGGGTTAACCCGTCAGGACCCGAATTAGCGCAGAAGACGGAGACGGAAATGGCCTTTCTCTTCAGATGGCTGCTCAGGCTGACCTCGACCGCGATCCTGCTCGCGGTGCTGGTGGTGCTTGTCGTCTACTATCTCGGGTCGCGCTCCCTGCCCGATTACGACAAGACGCTGACGGTGTCGGGGCTGACCGCCGATCTTGAGATCGTGCGCGACAATTCCAACGTGCCGCATATCCTTGCCGCGTCGGACCGCGATGCGTTTTTCGGGCTGGGGTATGTCCATGCGCAGGACCGGCTTTGGCAGATGACGCTGCTGCGCCGCACCGTGCAGGGCCGTCTGTCCGAGGTGTTCGGCGCGCGCACGCTCGAGACCGACAAGTTGATGCGCAGGCTCGATCTTTACGCGCTGGCGGTGCAATCGGTCGAGGCGCAGGATGGCCGCACGCGCGACGCGCTCGAGGCTTATGCCGCCGGGGTCAACGCCCGCATCAACGAGATCAACGCCGACAGCCTGGGCCGCGGCGCGCCCGAGTTCTTTCTGTTCAACGCGCCGCTGGCGCCCTGGCAACCGGCGGATTCGCTGGCGCTGATCAAGGTCATGGCGCTGCAGTTGTCGGGTCATCTGCGCGACGAGGTGCTGCGCGCCCGCACGTCGCTGCAACTGGCCGACCCCGACCGGCTGTCAGACCTGCTGCCCGACATCCCCGGTCAGGGCCTGGCAGCGCTGCCGGATTATGCCAGCCTCGTGCCCGGCCTGCCCCGCTTTGCCGCCGCCCAGCCGCAGCCCGACGCCTTTCTGTCGCCGGTGCCGCGCCGCGGGCTTGCGGGTGCGTCGAACGTCTGGGCCGCCGCCCCGTCACGCTCGGCCACCGGCGGCACGCTGCTGGCGAACGACCCGCACCTGGGCTTTTCCGCCCCGTCGATCTGGTACCTGGCGCGGATGCAGTTGAGTTCCGGCGGCGTCATCGGCGGCACGATCCCCGGCATTCCGGCGATCCTGCTGGGTCGGTCCGACCGCCTGGCCTGGGGCATCACCTCCTCCTACCTCGACGATCAGGACCTCTTTATCGAGGAGCTGAATCCCGACAATCCCGAGGAATATCGCACCCCCGGCGGGTTCAAAACCTTCACCACCCGCCGGTCGATCATCGAGATCAAGGATGCGCCGCCCGTCACCCTGACCCTGCGCTGGACGGACAACGGCCCGGTGCTGCCCGGCACCACCTTCGACATCGGCACGGTGACGCCGCAGGGCCACGTGACCGCCCTGTCCTGGACAGCGCTGTCGGGGCGGGACACGTCGATGTCGGGGGCCATCGGACTGATGCACGCGGCCTCGGTAGACGAGGCGCTGACCGTGTCCGAGGCTGTCGTCGCGCCGTCGCAGAACCTGACGCTGATCGACGCAGACACCATCGCGCTCAAGACCGTGGGGGCGATGCCGCGCCGCGACGCAGACCACCAAAGCCGTGGCCGCCTGCCCAGCCCGGGCTGGATCGAGACGAACCGCTGGCAGGGCGTTCTGCCCTATTCCGCCAACCCCGAATTCATCGCGCCTTCGGGCGGCATCGTCGGCAACACCAACAACAAGATCGTCGACCGGCCGTTTCCGCTGCACATGAGCTATGAATGGGGCGACAGCCAGCGGGTGATGCGCTGGGAAGGGCTGATGCAGGGCCGTCAGGTGCACACGCGCGACAGCTTTATCGAGGCGCAGCTTGATACCGTGTCGGTGGCGGCGCGATCGCTCTTGCCGCTGATCGGGGCGGATCTGTGGTTCACCGGCGAAGCCGCGCCCGAGGGCACGCCCGAACGCCAGCGCCAGCGGGCGCTTGACCTGCTGGCCAACTGGAACGGCGAGATGAACGAACACCTGCCCGAACCGCTGATCTACGCCGCTTGGCTGCGCGCCCTGCAGGACAGGCTGATCCGCGACGACCTTGGCCCGCTGGCCAATGAGTTCGATCACGTGGAGCCGCTTTTCATCGAACGGGTCTACCGCGATGTGGACGGCGCTTCGGCCTGGTGCGACATCATCCGGTCGGCGGCCAAGGAAACCTGCACCGATCTTGCGCGTCTGGCGCTGGACGACGCGCTGGTCTGGATCGGAGAGAATTTCGGCACCTCGCTGGAATCCCTGCGTTGGGGGGACGCGCACCAGGCCACCCACGACCACGCGGTTCTGGGCGAAGTGCCGGTGCTGCGGTACTTCGTCAACATCCGGCAAAGCACCTCGGGCGGTGACCAGACACTGCAGCGCGGGCGCACCTCGGGCCGCGATCCGACGCCGTTCCAGAACGTGCACGGCGCGGCCTATCGCGGTGTGTATGACTTCGCCGATCCGGATTCGTCGGTCTTCGTGATCTCGACCGGGCAATCGGGGCATTTCCTGTCACGCCACTACGACGACCTGGGCGAGCTGTGGCGGCGCGGCGAATACATCCCGATGTCGCTGGACATCGACCTCGCCCGTGCCGCGGCAGTGGGCGTGACCCGGCTGACCACGGACTGACGGCGTTCCCGCCAAAGTTGAGTGAATTGCGGAAATTTCGGAACATTGCGGAAAAGGGCCGCGTTTGTCCCGAATATTCCAAAAAAGACGCGGGGACATCATGGATGGATTGGCACGCAAACTGGGTCTTCGGACCGATCCGGCGATCTTTTTCTCAGCCGCGCTGCTGACCCTTCTTTTCGTCCTTGCGCTTGTCATCATGCCCGGCCCGATCGGCGATGCCTTTGCCGCCGGTCGCGCGCGGATCGTCACCAACCTGGGGTGGTTTTTCATCCTTGGCGTCAATGTCTGGCTGGGCTTCCTGCTCTGGGCCGCGATGTCGCGGCATGGGCACATCCGACTGGGTCGCAAGGGATCGCGGCCGGAATATACCAACCTCAGCTGGTTCACGATGCTCTTTGCCGGCGGCATCGGCACGGTGCTGATGTTCTGGGGCGTGGCCGAGCCGATTTCGCATTTCTCCACCCCGCCCCTGCCGGGGATCGAGCCCTACAGCGAAGAGGCGGCCAAGGACGCCATGTCCATCGCGATCTATCATCTGGGCTTGCACACCTGGACCATCTTCACCCTTCCGGGGCTGGCTTTCGCCTATTTCATCAACCGCTACGAGCTTCCGGTGCGGGTGTCGTCGGTCTTCTACCCGCTGCTGCGCGAGCGTATCCACGGCCCCATCGGCAAGACCATCGACGTGGCCGCGATCCTGGGCACGCTTTTCGGCGTGGCAGTGTCGCTGGGCCTGGGTTCCAGCCAGATCGCCGCCGGTCTTAATGAGCTCTTCGGCACCGGCGACGGCGCATTCGTGCAGGTCTGCATCCTCGCGGTGCTGACCGGCGTCGCCGTCACGTCTATCGTCGTCGGCCTCGACAAGGGGGTGAAGCTCTTGTCGAACCTCAACATCGGAATGGCGGTGGCGCTGATGATCTTTGTCCTGATCTGCGGCTCCACCCTCTTCCTGCTGCGCGGCATCGTGGAAACCTTTGGCCTTTATTTCTCGAACCTGCCGCGGCTGGCCTTCTGGAACGACATGCTGGCCAACAACAACCCCAGCAACGATGACTGGGGCTGGCAAGGCTCCTGGACCGTGTTCTACTGGGCTTGGACGGTCACATGGTCGCCCTTTATCGGTCTTTTCGTGGCGCGTATCTCGCGCGGGCGCACGATACGTGAATTCGTCTTCGGCGTGCTGCTGGCGCCGTCGCTTTTCACCCTGATCTGGTTCGCGATCTTCGGCTGGCAGGCAATGGAGTTTGACGGTCTTGGCGCCGCCGCGCGCGATGCGATGGGCGATCAGGCCGGGGCGATCAGCGATGCGGTGGCCGAAAGCGTGCCACTGGCGATGTTTGCCTTTTTCGAACAACTGCCCTGGACCAGCTTCATCCAGGGCTTTGCAGTGGTGATCGTGGCGATCTTTTTCGCCACCTCGTCGGACTCGGCCTCGCTGGTGGTCGACATGCTCTGCACCGGTTCGGCCACGCCGGGCCCGGTGCACCAGCGCGTGTTCTGGGGCGCGGCCGAAGGGCTGGTCGCGGCGATGCTGATCATCCTCGCCGGTGAGGCGGGGCTCACCGCCCTGCAACAGGTGATCACGGTCGTCGGGCTGCCGATCTTCGTGCTGGTCAGCATGATGATACCGTCTCTGATCCTCGGTTTTTCGAACGAGGAGATCGACCACATCAACATCGGCACGAGGCCGGAACTGGACAGCTTTGCGCGCGACACGCCGGACTGACTGGCGCACGGACGATAGCATGTCGCGAAAATCCCGTATCGCCTGGGGCTGCCTGAAATCTTCGGTTTCAACGCATCAAGTCGTGCCTGAGGTTTCAGGTTAGTCGCGAAACGGCCTAAACCGTCTCGAACGTGCGTTTCTGCTTGTCCGACCAGCGCACGGTCAGGGAAAAGCCCTCTTCGGTTTCCTGCTCGTGCTCGACCAGACCGCGCTCGAACAGCCAGGCACGTCGGTGCCCTTCGTCAAAGCCCAGACGAAGCGTTTCAGTGCTGGTTTCCGCTTCGAGCCGGAGCTTGACCTCGTCCAGAAACGCTTCCAGCCCGTCGCCGGTCAGCGCCGACAGCGCCAGAATGTCCGGCTCCCTCTCGGCCCGGGTGCGGGCGGCTTCGCGGGCCTCCGGCTCCAGCAGGTCGACCTTGTTCCAGATCTCGAGCAGCGGCGTATCCTCGGACACCTCGAGCGATTTCAGGATGGCACGCACATCCTCGGCCTGTTCCTCGGTGTTGTCATGGGCGATGTCGCGGACGTGCACGATCAGGTCCGCCGCCAGCACCTCTTCAAGCGTGGCGCGGAAGGCGGCGACCAGTTCGGTCGGCAGGTCGCTGATGAACCCCACCGTGTCCGACAGGATCACATCCAGCCCGTTGGGCAGCTTCACGGCGCGCATGGTCGGGTCGAGCGTCGCGAAAAGCATGTCCTTCGCCATCACCTCGGCCCCGGTCAAACGGTTGAACAGCGTCGATTTCCCGGCGTTCGTATAGCCCACCAGCGCCACGATCGGATACGGCACCTTCGCCCGCGCCTTGCGGTGCAATTCGCGGGTGCGCACAACCTTGCCAAGCTGTTTGCGCAGGCGCACCAGCTGGTCGTCGATGGCGCGGCGGTCCGCCTCGATCTGGGTCTCACCGGGACCGCCGACAAAGCCAAGCCCGCCGCGCTGGCGCTCAAGGTGGGTCCAGGCCCGCACCAGCCGCGTGCGCTGATAGGACAGCGCCGCCATTTCGACCTGCAGCACACCCTCGCGGGTGGCGGCGCGGTCGGAAAAGATTTCGAGGATCAGGCCGGTGCGATCCAGAAGCTTGACGTCCCAGGCCTTTTCCAGATTGCGCTGCTGCACCGGCGACACCGGCCCGTCGACCAGCACAAGCTCGACCTCTTCGGCACTGATGCGGGCCTTGATCTCGTCGATCTTGCCCGTCCCGAACAGCGCGCCGGGCTGCGGTTTCGGCAGCGACACGATATCGGCGCCCACCACCTCCATCCCCGGCAGGGCCGCGGCCAGCGCCACGGCTTCGTCCAGCGCGGTCACCGGATCACGGCGGTCGCGGTCGGACTTGATGTCAGGATGCAGGACCCAGGCGCGGGTCACACGGTCCCCGTGTTCGTTCAATTGTTGTCTTCGCCGTCATACAGGTTGATCGGCTGCGCGGGCATGATCGTCGAAATCGCATGCTTGTAGACAAGCTGCGACTGCCCGTCGCGGCGCAGCAACACGCAGAAATTGTCGAACCAGGTGATGACGCCCTGCAATTTCACGCCGTTGATCAGGAATACGGTCACAGGAACCTTGGTTTTGCGAACGTGGTTAAGGAATGCGTCCTGCAGATTCTGTCTGTCCGAAGCCATTGAAATTGCCTTTTTTTCTTGGACGCGCCGGAGTTTGCGCGCTGCATCAGGGATCAAGTATGGTCTGCACATTCCGGAACTTCCAGTGCAAAACGCCGAAAATTCCGCACCTGCGGCATTGCGGCGTCAGTCGCGCCACATATCGGGGTTGAGCATCACGATCAGCGCCAGCAATTCCAGTCGGCCCATCACCATCGCAAGGCACAGGATCGCCTTGACCCCGGCCCCGAACTGCACCAGCGCCAGCGGCGTTTCCGAGGCGACGGTGACCAGCGGACCGGTGTTCGACAGCGCCGCGATGGCCATCACCAGCGACGGCTCGAACGCCACGCCAAAGGCCGCAAGCGCCAGCGTCACCGCCGCAAGCGTGAGCGCGAAGAGCATGAAAAACACCCAGGCGATGAACGCGCCCTCGCGTCTGATGCGGCGGCTCAGCAGGCTTGACCGGCCGACCGAGGACGGATGCACCAGCTTTTCGATCTCGCGCAGGCCGTTGAGGTAAAGCGCGAAGACCCGCAAGAGCTTGACCCCGCCCGCCGTTGTCGCCACGCCGCCGCCGATCAGCGCAAGGCCCAGCACGATCAGCCCCGGTGTGGCCAGCCCCGACCAGTTCTGCGCGGTTTCCCAGTCGCCGCTGACAAACCCGGTGGTGCTGAGGAAGGACAGCGTGGTGAACATCGCCCCCCAGAAGGCGCGCAGCCCTGCGGCAAGGTTCTGTTCGTCGCCCACCTCGAACGACGCCAGCCAGTGGCGCAGGAACAGCAGCGTCGGCACGATCAGCACCAGCAACACGCCCATGCGAAACTCCGGATCATGGGACAGCCCCGGACGGGCCGAATTGCCGGTATCGCCGGAAAAGGTCAGCCGCGACAGCGCGAAGAACATGAACAGGAACAGGATCAGCTCTCCGGCAAAGCCGCTGGGGGCGCTGCTCAGCCCGCCGATGGGCGAAATGCCCGAGGTCGCCATCACCGACATCGCGTGGCTGAAGGCCACCAGCGGCGGATCGCCCAGCATCTGCAGCATGATCCAGACCGCCACGGTCAGCCCGCTATAGATCGGCAGCAGCGCATGGGTGCTGCGGGCCAGCCGCCGCGCGGGGTCCGACACCTCCTTGGGGCCGCGCCCCTCGGGCGCGGTCTGCCCGGGTTCGCCCAGGGCGGTGACCTCGAACCCGCCCAGGGTCAGTGGCGCCAGGATTGCCGCCGCCGCGATCCACATCAAAAGCCCGCCCATCCAGCCCACCTGGGCACGCCACAGGTGTTCGGGCGCCGAGAGGCGCGCAGGCTCGAACAGAGTGGCCCCGGTGGTGGTCAGGCTCGATACCATTTCGAAATAGGCGTTGACGAAGGTGGTGGTGCGCACCGCCTCGAAGAACGGCACCGCCAGCAGCGCCGGCAGGCAGACAAAGGCGGCTAACAGCGCAAGCAGCTGGCGCATGGCGCTGCGGTTGTGCACCCGGGTCGACATTGCGATGCCCACCATCACGCACAGCACCAGCCCCACCAGCCCGCTGTAGAAAAAGCTGCGCGCGTCGTGAAATTCCTCCTGCGCCAACGCCACCATGGCGGGCAGTATCATCGACGCGCAGGCCAGCATCGTCAGCAGCAGAAAGAACGGCAGGGCAAGCAGGCGCTGCATGGCTCAGAAGAAATCGATCGAGACCTGGAGCAGCCGCTCGACCTCGGCCACGTCCTTGCTCAGCGCGAACATCACGATCAGGTCGCCTTCGTCGATCTTCAGCGATCCTGTGGGCTTGACCACCTTCGAGCCTTTCAGGACCGCGCCCACCAGCACGCCTTCGGGAAAGTCGATTTCGCGGATCCGCGACCCGGCGATGGGCGAGGTCGACAACACTTCGGCCTCGATCACCTCGGCCTCGGCATCGCCGATGGAATAGACCTGGCGGACACGGCCGTGCCGGATGTGGCGCAGGATCGAACTGACGGTTGTGGCGCGCGGGTTGATATAGGCATCGATGCCCAGCGGTTCCATCAGCGGCACCAGTGTCGGATCGTTGATCAGCGCGATGGCCATCGGACAGCCCGCCGCCTTGGCGCGGACCGCCGCCAGCATATTGGTCTTGTCGTCGTCGGTCACGCACAGCACTGCGTCGGCCCGGTCGATATGCGCCTCGGACAGCAGGCTGGCATCCAGCCCGTCGCCGTGCAGGACGATGGTCCGCTCCAGCGCCTCGGCGGCGAATTCGGCGCTTTTGCGGTTCTTCTCGATCATCATGGCGCGCACCCGCTCGGTGCGGCCCTCAAGCGCCTTGGCCACCGTCAACCCGACATTGCCGCCGCCGATCAGGACCACGCGTTCCTGCTTGCGCAGCGACTTTCCGAAGATTTCCATCGTGCGGCGGATATCCTCGGCATGGACCATGACATAGCAGGAATCCCCCACGAAGAGCTGATCGCGGGCCTCGGGCGCGAACAGCGTGCCTTCGCGGCGCACCCCCAGCACGACGGCGCGCAGGGTCGAGAAAAGGTCGGTCAGCTGGCGCAGCGGCGTATTAACCACCGGGCAGTCGGAATCGATGGTGAGCCCCAGAAGCTGCGCCTTGCCGTCAAAGAAGATCTCGGTATCGAAGGCCGCGGGTGCGGCAAGCCGCTGCAACGCGGCCTCTGCCACCTCTTTCTCGGGGCTGATGACCACGTCGATGGGCATGTGATCGCGGCGGTACAGGTCGGAATAGATCGCCGTCAGATAGCTTTGCGACCGCAGCCGCGCGATCTTGCGCGGGATCGAAAAGACCGAATGCGCGACCTGACAGGTCACCATGTTGACCTCGTCCGAATAGGTCGCGGCGATGATCATGTCGGCATCCTCCGCGCCCGCGCGGTCCAGGATGTCGGGATAAGAGGCAAACCCGGAGATGCCCTGCACGTCGAGCGTGTCGGTGGCGCGGCGCACCAGATCGGGGTTGTTGTCCACGACCGTGACGTCGTTGCGTTCGCCCGAAAGGTGGCGCGCGATCTGCCAGCCCACCTGCCCCGCGCCGCAAATGATGACCTTCATGTGTTCCTGCCTCCGGCACCCGCGTTGATTGGCATGACATGCAGGCCATGCCGGGTCAACGCCCGAGGCGTAGGAACCGCGCTTACCGCGTGGTCAGAGCGCGGGCCTGCTGCGCCTCGGCTCTGGCGCGGACCGTGGCGGCGGATTCCCAGGTGTAGCGGGTGTCGTCCGCCAGCCGCCCGAACCAAAGCCGCCCTTGCCCGATGCGCCAGGGGTCGAGGATCAGACCGTCTTCCCAGCCTTGGCCGCGCGCTGACAGGATCAGCGTGGCATGTTCAAGGCTGACTGTGTGAGCGTTGGCGATGGCGCGGTGCAGCGCCAGCGTTCGGAAGCCTTCGGCGGCCATGGCGCGCTGCAGCGCATCGGCCCAGTGTCGGCACAGCCCCTTTTCGCGCAGCCCGTGGATGACCTTGAAATTATGCACCAAAGGCGCATCGACGACGTTCCAGTCCTTGGCCCATTGCAACGGCATCTCAACGGCGATGCGCGCCGCCCGTGACGCCTCCTTGGGGTTCACGCCGGGGCCAAGCGCCATCAGCGCCTTGGTCACTTCGGCGATCTGCGCCTCGCGCGCGTCCGGGTCAGAAGCCGCAGCGGGATCTGGCGCGGGCCCGCCACAGGCCGCCAGAAACAGCGTGGCAAGAATGACCGCCGCCCAGGGGCGGAACCGCCTCATAAGGATCACGGGCAGAGCCTCAGCCGGTCTCTTCCACCTCATCCTCGAACTGCGCGATCCGCGCGCCGCCCTTGGCCGAGGTCACGACCCCCAGCGACTTCAGCTTGCGGTGCAGGGCCGAGCGTTCCATGCCGACAAAACTCGCGGTGCGGCTGATGTTGCCGCCGAACCGGTTGATTTGGGTGAGCAGGTATTCGCGTTCGAACGCCTCGCGCGCCTCGCGCAGCGGCAGGGTGGCGAGCGTGCCCGACAGCACCACGCGGCCCTCTTCGCCGTCGCTGGCCGGACCGGTTTCCTGCGGCAGTTCGCGCGCCTCGATGTCGCCGGTGCCGTCGCCCAGGATCAGCACCCGCTCGATCAGGTTCTTGAGCTGGCGCACGTTGCCGGGCCAGATCATCGTCTGCATCAGCGCCACCGCATCCTCGCTCAGCTTGCGCAGCGGCAGGCCCTGGGTCTTGTTGCACTGCGCGATGAAATACTGCGCCAACAGCGGGATATCCTCGCGCCGGTCCTCAAGGCTCGGCACCGCGATCGGAACGACATTCAGGCGATGATACAGTTCTTGGCGAAAGCGCCCGGCCTCGATCTCGAGCTTGAGGTCGCGGTTGGTCGAGGAAATGACCCGCAGATCGACCCGCACCTTGTCGGCGCCGCCCACCCGCGTGAACTGCTGATCGACCAGCACCCGCAGGATCTTGGACTGCGTGCCGGTGGGCATGTCCGCGACCTCGTCAAAGTAGATCACGCCGCCATGGGCCTGCTCCAGCAGCCCGGGCTCGATCCCCCGGTCCGGGGTTTCGCGGCCAAAGAGAACCTCTTCCATGGTCTCGGGCGCGACACCGGCGCAGTTCACCGTCACGAAGGGGGCCGAGGCGCGGTTGGAATTGGCGTGAATATAGCGCGCCGCCACCTCCTTGCCGCAGCCAGCAGGGCCTGTCAGCATCACCCGGCCATTGGATTTCGTGACCTTGTCTAGCTGCCCTACCAACGTGCGGAAGCCGGCACTTTCGCCGACCATTTCCGCCGCCGTCGCATCCTTGCGCTTGAGCTTCTGGTTCTCGCGGCGCAGGCGGCTGGTTTCCATCGCGCGCCGGATCACCACCAGCAGCTGGTCGATGTTGAATGGCTTTTCGATGAAGTCGTAGGCGCCCTGTTTGATCGCAGCCACGGCGATTTCGATGTTGCCATGGCCCGAGATGATCACCACCGGCACGTCCGGGTTGTCGCGTTTCACGGTCTTGAGGATGTCGATCCCGTCCATCTTGCTGTCTTTCAGCCAGATATCCAGGATCATCAGCGCCGGGGGTTCGGCGTTGATCTCGGTCATCGCGTCGTTGGAATTGCCCGCCAGCCGGGTCGTGTAGCCCTCGTCCTCGAGGATATCGCCGATCAGTTCCCGGATGTCGCGCTCGTCATCCACAATCAGAATGTCGCCCATGGCTCCCTCACCTCTTTACACCGTTTCTTCTGTCGTCTCGTCGTTGGTTCCGTCGCCCGCATCCGCCACGTCGCGGATCACGCGGATGTCCTGCGCCAGCGGCAGGCGGATCACCGCCATGGCCCCCGCATGCGCGCCGTCTTCAAAGACCGGCGCATCCTCAAGGCTCAGCGTGCCGCCGTGTTCCTCGATGATCTTCTTGACGATGGGCAGGCCCAGCCCCGTGCCCTTGTCGCGGGTCGTCACATAAGGCTCGAACAGCCGCGCGCGGTCTTCGGGCAGGCCAATGCCGTTGTCCATGATGCGGATTTCCGCCTTGCCCTCGACCTCTGCGCAGGTGATGCGGATCTGCGGCGCATAGCCCGCGGGCGGTCCGTTTTCGATAAGGGTTTCCGTAGCTTCCCCGGCGTTCTTGATCAAGTTCGTCAGGGCCTGCGACAGCATCGTCGCATCCAGTTCCGCCGCCATCGGCGCGTCCGGCAGATCGGTGACGAAACGCACGTTCGGCTGGCCGCTTTCCTGCAGGAACACCGCGCCGCGCAGCAGATCGACCAGATCCTCGGGCTTGCGGTCGGGTTCGGGCATCCGCGCGAACTTTGAAAATTCGTCGACGATCCGGCGCAGGTCGCCGGTCTGGCGCACGATCACCTCGGTCATCTGGTCGAGCTTCACCGCCTCTTCGTCGTCAATCTGGCGACGGAACCGGCGGTTGATGCGCTCGGCCGACAGCTGGATCGGCGTCAGCGGGTTCTTGATCTCATGCGCGATGCGCCGCGCCACGTCGCCCCAGGCCGCCATGCGCTGCGCGCTGACAAGGTCGGTCACGTCGTCAAAGGCCATCACATAGCCTTCAAGGCTGCCGTCGTTGCGCCGCCGCGTGGCGACCCGCACCAGCAGGTTCTCAAGCCGCCCCTCGCGGCTGACCTTGACCTCTTCCTGCACCGTTTCGGCGGGGATTTCGCGCAACCGGTCGAAAACCGGCCCGAATTCCGGCACCGCCAGGTGAATCGGCACCGCCTGCCGATCGCCTTCCCAGGCAAGCAGCTTTTCCGCCGACCGGTTCACGAAGGTGATCTTGCCCTGCGCATCAAGGCCCACCACCCCCGAGGTGACCGACCCCAGCACGGAATCGAACAGCCGCTGGCGGCGTTCGATCTGCCGGGTGTTGTCCAGCAGGGTCTGGCGCTGCGCCTTGAGCTGTCGGGTCATCTGGTTGAAATAGCGCCCCAGAAGCGCGATCTCGTCGTCGCCTTCATCCTCGACCACCTGTACGTCCAGATCGCCCGCACCGACCTGCTGCGCCGCGCCGGTCAGCCGACCCACGGGACGCGACAGCCGTTCGGCGAACCACAGGCCCAGCCAAGTCGCGGCCAGGATCAGCAGCACCGCGAAGCCAAGATATAAAAGCGCGAAATCAAAAAGCCGCCTGCCCCGTTCGCTTTCCTGCTGCTGATAGAACCGCGCGGTTTCCTGGGTGTCGTCGAGAAGGTTCAGGATGGCGCCGTCGACCTCGCGACTGACGTACAGATAGCGGTCGACAAAGGCGTCGAGCGGCAGGAGCGCGCGGAATTCGTTATTGTCCCAATCCTCGATCACCGCGATGCCGTCTTCGTTGGCCTCGGCGATCTGGGCGTCGCTGGGTTGTTCGAAGTCGAAGAGGTACGAGCGTTCGCCCCGGGCGCGGATCTCGCCGGTGCCGTCGATCACGAACGCCTCGCGCAGGCCGCGCTGGATTTGCGCCTGGCCCTGACTCAGGATCTGCCGCAATTCGCCGTCGTTCATCACAAACGCGGCGCGGCGGGTGATGTCGAGGTAATTGCCAAGCGCCTGCGCGTCTTGGATCAGATCCTCGCGATGTTCCTGCTCATAGGCCTCTGCCGCCGACAGCGACGCGCCCACCACGTTGCGCACCCGTTCGGAAAACCACGTCTCGAGCCCGATGTTGATCGTCAGCACCGCAAAGATCGCGACGGTTACGGTCGGCAAGAGCGCCATGAGCGCGAACACGCCCGTAAGGCGCAGGTGCAGCCGCGATCCGGCGGATTTGGCCCGCCGCGCGGCGATCATCTTGGCCACCCGCTGCAACACCAGCGCCGCCAGCAGCAGCACGTAGACAAGGTCGGCCAGCAAGACCAGCCGCAGCGCCAGTTGCGACCCGCCCCCGTTGTCGAGCGGCCCCAGCACCGCAAAGGTGGCACCCGCAAGGATCGGCCCCAAAAGGACAAGGCCCAGGGTGAAGGTGTTCTGCACCCGACGCGTGCGCCGCAGACGGCTCAGCCGCGACCAATTCCACGAGCGTGCCCAAGTGGCCACAGCCTAACCCCGCATCAATGTGCTGCTTCCCGCAGCGAACCGCCATATCTTGTGGTCTCTTCGCGGCACAAGGCAGCGTGGCCACAGTTATGTGGCCCTTTTACATCAACTTGCGGCGTCGTGTCACGCGGATATCCAGATCGGTGATCTTCTTGCGCAAGGTATTGCGGTTGATCCCCAGAAGATCGGCACATTTTGCCTGATTTCCGCCCGTCGCATCCAGCGCAATCTCGATCAGCGGCGCCTCGACCTCGCGCAGGATTCGGGTGTAAAGCCCCGGCGGCGGCAGCATGTTGCCGTGCAGGTCGAAATAGCGGCGCAGGTGCCGCGCGACCGAGGTGCCCAGCTTTTCGCCCTCACCGCCGCGCAGAATCGGGCCGGTGTCGGGCTGGTTGCCCAGCACGGTCTCGACCTCGGGGCGGGTGATCTCTTCAGCGCGGCTGGTGAGGCTCAGCCGCCGCACGGCGTTTTCCAGCTGCCGCACGTTGCCGGGCCAGGAATACTGGCGGAAAAGCTCGGTCGCTTCCTTGGACAACCAGCGTTTCGGCGCGCCGTCGCGTTCGGCCCGTTGCAGGAAATGGTCGGTCAGAAGCGCGATATCCTCGACCCGTTCACGGAGGGACGGCACGGTGATCGTGGCGCCACCCAGCCGGTAATACAGGTCCTGGCGCACCCGCCCCGCTTCCATCGCCTGGCTCAGATCGCCCTGACTGGTGGCCATGAAGCGCGGCACGTGTTCGCCCGGCACGTCCATCATCCGCACGATCCGGGCCTGGATCTCGTCATCGAAATCGGTGATCTCGTCCAACAGCAGCGTGCCGCCCTTGACCCGCGCCAAAAGCCGCGCCGGGCCTTCAAGCTCGGAAAGGTCCGTGGCGTTGGCGGTCACGAAGGGCAGCGTGCGCCGGTCCGAGAAATCGTGGATCGCCCGCGCGATCAGCGACTTGCCGGTGCCCGATTCCCCGCAGATCAGCACCGGCAGGTCGGTGTTCATCACCCGTGCCACCAGCCGGTAAAGCGCCTGCATCGCCGCGGTCTTGCCCACCAGCGGCAGTTCGTCCGGCCCGTCGGCATTTTCCACCGGATCATCGCGGCGCGGCGCGCGGTTGCGGTTTTCCAGCGCCCGCGCGGTGCGCTTCATCAGGTCCGGCAGGTCAAAGGGCTTGGGCAGGTAATCATAGGCCTCGGCCTCGGCCGCCTGGATCGCCGTCATGATCGTGTTCTGGGCCGAGATCACGATGACCGGCAGGCCGGGACGGTCCTGGCTGATCTTCGGCAGCATTTCGAGCCCGTTGCCATCGGGCATGACCACGTCCGAAATCACCACGTCGCCCTTGCCCTCGCCCACCCAGCGCATCAACGTGGTCAGGCTGGAGGTGGCGTGCACCTTGCACCCTGCCCGCGTGAGCGCCTGTGTCAGAACCGTGCGGATCGTGCGGTCGTCATCTGCGACCAGGACTGTACCGTCCATCAGTGTTTCTCCTCTGTCTCGCGGGGGGCCATGGGAAGGGAAATGCGAAAGACCGTCCGGCCGGGGATCGATTCCACCGAAATCCAGCCGTCGTGGTCGGAAATGATCTTGCTCACCAGCGCGAGGCCCAGGCCGGTGCCGTTCTCGCGCCCCGACACGAAGGGATCAAAGATATCGCCCTTGATGTTCTCGGGCAGGCCGGGGCCGTCGTCGATGATCTCAATCTGCAGCGGCAGCGACTGGCCGGTGCCGTCCTTGCGCCGCAGCCGGAAGCTGTGTTCATAAAACGAATGCAGCCGGATCTTGCCGGGCTGGCCGCCCGCCGCCTCGGATGCGTTCTTGAGCAGATTCAGCACCACCTGCAACAGCTGGTCGGGATCGCCGTAGGCCAGCGGCAGGGACGGGTCGTAATCCTCGATGATCTTCATATGCGCGCCGAATCCCAACAGCGCCGACCGCCGCGCGCGGTCCAGCACGTCGTGCACGTTGACCTCCTTGCGCTCGGGCGGGCTGAGGTTGCCGAACTGTTCGACCTGCTCCAGCAGCTTCACGATGCGGCGGGTTTCCGCGACGATGAGGTCGGTAAGTTCCAGATCGTCCTTGCCCAGATTCATGCTGAGCAGCTGCGCCGCGCCGGCGATACCCGCGAGCGGGTTCTTGATTTCATGCGCGAGCATCTCGGCCATGCCGATCGCGGACTTGGCCGCGGATTTCACCGAATGGCTTTGCGTCATGCGCCCGGCCAGTTCGCGCGGGCTGATCAGCAGGATCATCCAGCCGGGCCGCCCCTGGATCGGCGCGATCTGCAGGTTGCACACCAGCGGCGCACGTGTGCCCGGGCCGACATCGACATCGTTGACGAAAAGCGGCGTGCCGTTGGCGCGGGCGCGCTGCAGGCTTTCCTCAAGCGGGCTGTCGACGGTCAGCCGGTCCCAGATCGGCTGACCCAGCAGCCATTTGGTGGAATTGTTCATGAACCCTTCGGCGGCGGGGTTCATGTCGGCGATGCGCTGTTCGGCATCCAGCAGAATCGCCGGAACCGGCAGCGACGACCAGATCGCCATGTCGGTGTCGGGGCTCATGCCGCGGCCCTCTGATCGGTGCAAAGCACCTCTGGCAGGCGTTGCAGAACGACGCCCGGATCGCGCGCGGTCAGGATCGGGCGGCGCAGCGCCGCCGGAGTGCCCGCGTGATCCATGTACCAGCCCAGGTGCTTGCGCGCGACGCGCAGGCCCAGGTCAGCGCCGTAGAAATCCAGCATCGCCTCGTAATGCCCTGCGACCAGATCGACCAGCGCCGCGCCCGTCGGCACCTCTGGCGCGGGCGCGCCAAAGAGCGCATGGGCAATTTCCGCCAGCCGCCACGGTCGGCCCTGCGCGCCGCGCCCGATCATCACGCCATCGGCGCCAGAGGCTTCGAGCGCGCGCCGCGCACTGGCCGCATCGGTGATGTCGCCGTTGGCGATGACCGGAATGCGCACCGCCTGCTTGACGGCGCGGATCGCGGCCCAGTCGGCCCGGCCCTTGTAGAACTGGCAGCGGGTGCGCCCGTGGATCACGATCATCGCGATGCCTGCCGCCTCGGCCCGTCGGGCAAGCTCGGGCGCGTTCAGCGTGTCGTCGTCCCAGCCCAACCGGGTCTTGAGCGTCACCGGTACGTCCACCGCACCCACGACCGCCTCGATCAGCCGCAGCGCGTGATCCAGATCGCGCATTAGCGCCGATCCGGAATAGCCGCCCACGACCTTTTTCGCGGGACAGCCCATGTTGATGTCGATGACCCGCGCGCCGTTCGCTTCGACCATGCGCGCCGCCTCGGCCAGCCAATAGGGGTCGCGCCCCACCAGCTGCACTGCGGTGTCGGCCTGCCCGAAGCCCAGTTCGGCCTTTTCCCGTACCCCGGTCTTGCCCTGCACCATTTCCTGTGAGGCGACCATCTCGCTCACCACGCGGCCGGCGCCAAAGCCCGACACCAGCGTGCGGAACGGCAGGTCGGTGATTCCCGCAAGCGGGGCCAGCAAAACCGGAGGGGTGAAACCCAAAGCGGGGGCGGTGACGGTCAAACGCCTATTCCTTGTGCGGTGTCTTCCGGGCTACCGCGCCCCTGTGGTGCATACAATATTCCACGATACATTCCCACGGGTCGAAAACCCGGATGCCTAATCTTTACGCAGATATAGAGCATCCATCCGCCCCAGGCCAGCCGACCGCGTGACACGGCCCTGTCCGACAGGGCTTGACGGCGCCGCGGCGCGGGGGGCACACCACGGGGCAGCAGGCGACGAAAGGATGCAGGACCATGAGGCTTGGCAACGGGTTCGACGTGCACCGGTTCGGCCCCGGCGATCACGTGACATTATGCGGCGTCGCGGTGCCGCACGGGCGCGGGCTGGTGGGCCATTCCGACGCCGATGTGGGCATGCACGCGCTGACCGACGCGATCTATGGCGCGCTGGCCGATGGCGACATCGGCCAGCATTTCCCCCCGTCGGACCCGCAGTGGAAAGGCGCGGAAAGCCATATCTTCCTGCGCCACGCGGTGTCGCGCGCGGCGGAACGCGGCTACGGGATCGGCAATGTCGACGTGACGCTGATCTGCGAAGAACCCAAGATCGGCCCCCACGCGGAGGCGATGATCGCCGCGCTGGCCGACATCATGCAGGTGCGCGCCGATCAGGTATCGGTCAAGGCCACCACGTCGGAACGGCTGGGCTTTACCGGCCGCGAGGAAGGCATCGCCGCCCTTGCCACAGCCGCGCTGGTGCCGGCATGAGGTGGGTCGCATCGGTTCTGGGCATCGGCTTCCTGCGGCCCGCATCGGGCACCTGGGGGTCGCTTGCGGCGCTGCCGATGGCCTGGGGCCTGCACCAGCTGGGCGGCTTCTGGTTTCTGGTCAACGTCACGGTCTTTGTCTTCATCACCGGCTGGATGGCGACCCAGAAGGTCACGGCGCATGGCGATGATCACGACCCGTCATGGGTCGTGATTGACGAGGTCGTGGGCCAGTGGATCGCCCTCTTTCCAGTGAGTTACGGTGCGATGATGATGGGCGTCGACATCACCCGGCTTTGGCCCGGCTGGGTCGCGGCCTTTGTGCTCTTCCGGCTTTTCGACATCTGGAAACCGCTCTGGATCGGAGCCGCGGATGCGCGCGGCGATGCGCTTGGGGTGATGCTTGATGACGTGATCGCCGGGGTCTTTGCCGCGCTTGGCGTGATAATACTGGGCGGGCTTTACCACATGGTGCTGATGTGACGCAGGAGCTTGCCGCCGCGATCCTCGATCTGGCGCGCGCCAAGGGGCTGACGGTGACCTGCGCGGAAAGCTGCACGGGCGGCATGGTGGCCGCGGCGCTGACCGACATCGCAGGATCCTCGGCCATTTTCGAGAGGGGATTCGTCACCTATTCCAACGCCGCCAAGACCGACATGCTGGGCGTGCCCGCCGCGCTGCTCGACGCCCATGGCGCGGTGTCCGAAGAGGTGGCGCAGGCCATGGCGCGGGGCGCGCTGACGGCGGCCCGCGCAGATGTCGCCGTGGCGATCAGCGGCATCGCCGGGCCCGGCGGGTCGGAGTTCAAGCCCGAAGGCCGGGTGTGCTATTCGGTCTCCACGCCTCGGGGCACGACCAGCGAAACCGTCGAACACGGCGCACAGGGCCGAGCAGAGGTGCGCGCCGCCGCGACGCGGCATGCGCTTGTGCTTATCCAGGAGGCGCTGAACGCGCTCTGACCGAAAATCCATCATCGGCCAGATTTTCCGCCTAATTTGCGGGCAATTCAAAAACTGCCCGCAAAACACCCGCGCACAGGGCCACTTGCCGCTTTTTTCCGCGCCGCCTTTCCGCTTTGACCCGCCGAAACGAGTCTGAGGGAAGGAAGAAAGACCATGAACGGAGCGGATACCGCCTGGATCATCGTGGCGACGGCACTTGTGTTGTTCATGACATTGCCGGGGCTGGCGCTGTTTTACGGCGGCCTGGTGCGGGCGCGTAATGTGCTGAGCGTGTTCATGCACTGTTATGCCATCGCCTGTTTGATGAGCGTGCTGTGGCTGGCCCTCGGCTATTCCATCGCATTCGGCGACGGCGGGGCCTACTGGGGTGGGTTGGGGAAGATGTTCCTGCTGGGCGTCGATGCCGACGCGCTGGCGGGCACCCTGCCCGAGGTGCTGTTCTTCGCCTTTCAGATGACGTTCGCGATCATCACGCCCGCGCTGATCGTCGGCGCCTACGTGGAACGGGTGGGCTTTGGCTTCGTGCTCCTGTTCTCGGGCCTGTGGATGCTGCTGTGCTATGCTCCGGTTGTGCACTGGGTCTGGGGCGGCGGGTTCCTTGCCGATGGCGGCGTTTTCGGTGAGACCGGCGTGCGCGATTTCGCCGGTGGCATCGTGGTGCATGAAACCGCCGGGATCGCGGCGCTGATCATCGCGGTGTTCCTGGGCAAGCGCGAAAACGCGACGACACCGCCGCACAATCCGGGCTACGTGATGATCGGTGCGGCGATGCTCTGGGTCGGCTGGTTCGGCTTCAACGGCGGCTCGCAGCTAGCCGCCGACGGCGGGGCGGCAATGGCGCTGACGGTCACGCATATCTCGGCCGCGACCGCGTCGCTGACCTGGGCGCTGTGGGAACGGATTAAGTTCGGCAAGGCGTCCATGGTGGGCATGGTGACGGGCACCATCGCGGGTCTGGCCTCCATCACCCCTGCCTCGGGGTTCGTCGGCCCGGTCGAGGCGCTGATCATCGGCGCGGTCGCGGGTGTGCTGTGCCAGGAGGCGGTGAACCTGATCCGCAACACGCTGAGGATCGACGACACGCTCGATGTCTTTGCGGTGCACGGCGTGGGCGGCATCTTCGGCACGATCATGATCGCGGCCTTCGGTGCGGGGGCCTGGGCGGCGCAGCTGGGATCGCTGGCCATCGTCGGCGTCTTTACCACGGTGGTGACGGTGGTGCTGGTGCTGGTGGTTCGGCTGGTCACGCCGCTGCGCGTCGATGCCGAGACCGAGCACAACGGGCTCGACATCATGGTGCACGGCGAACGCGCCTACGATCACGCCAGCTGATCTCAGCGCGGTTGCACGAGGGGCGGCCTGCGCCGCCCCTCAGCCGTAAAGCTGGGCGGCGCGCCGTTCGAAGGCGCGCACGATCCGCTGCATCGCCTCGTTGAAGACCAGGCCGATGATCCGCTGCAGCACGACGTTCTTGAATTCGAAATCCACGAAGAAGGACACTTCGCAGCCACCCTCCACGTCCCGGAAGGCCCAGTTCGACTTGAGATAGCGAAACGGCCCGTCCAGGTATTCGGTGTCGATCTTCATGTCGTCGGGCCAGAGCGTCACCCGGCTGCCGAACCGTTCGCGGAACACCTTGAAGCTGATCACCAGGTCGGCAAGCATCACCTCGGCATCCCCCTCGGGCGTCACGGACCGCACCCGGGCGGCGGCGCACCATGGCAGAAACTCGGGGTAAGACCCGACATCGGCCACAAGGTCGTACATCTGCTGCGCCGTATAGGGCAGCGTTCTGGTTTCGGAATGGGTTGGCATTTGGCCCCGTTTCGTGATGACAGTGGGCGTGCATGTCGTATTCTGCGCGCGGAAAATCAAGGGAAACCCATGCCTCAGCGTCCTTATGTCATCGACGAGATGATCTCGGCCAAGGCCATCGCCGCACGGATCGAAGAATTGTGCGTGAAAATCCACGACGAATTCGACGATACCGACAAGCTGGTGGTCGTGGGGCTGCTGCGCGGATCCTTCGTCTTTATCGCCGATCTGGTGCGCGAGCTGAACCTGCCGGTCGAGGTCGATTTCCTCGAAGTGTCGTCATATGGCGACGCCATGGTGTCGAGCCGCGAGGTGCGGGTTCTCAAGGATCTGCGCTCGGGCATCGAAGCGCGCGACGTGTTGGTGGTCGAGGATATCGTCGACACCGGGTATACGTTAAGTCATGTCACCAACCTTTTGAAATCACGCGGCCCCGCGCGGCTGCGCACGATCGCGCTTCTGGACAAGCCATCGCGGCGCGAGGTCGATTTCAAGGCCGACTGGACGGGATTCGAGATCCCCGACGAATTCGTCGTGGGCTATGGCATCGACTTTGCGCAGCGCAACCGCAACCTGCCCTACATCGGCAAGGTGCGCTTTACCGACGAGGCGTGAGCCGGTGAACTGGTTCTGGCTCTTGCGGATGTCCCGCTGGGCGCGCAATCCGCCCTCGGCCCGGCAGGTCAAGCTGGTGCTGGCAATCATCGCGGTCTGCCTGGTGCTTTACGGCATCGAACGCTGGATCGGCTGGCCCGACGCGCTGAGCGTCGAGCGCGCCCGCCCGCCGATGCGCCTGAGCCCCTGACCGCGCGCGGCACGCTCGCAGGATTGTGAGAATGGTTGCCGCCGCGTTAGGGCAGACTACCTGAAGACAATCGATTTTTCAGGGAGTTTTGATCATGAAGACACCGACCCTCTTGGCCTGTGCCGCGCTGCTGGCCGCAACCCCGGCCTTGGCGCAGGATTTTTCCGCCGAAAAGAAAGCCCGCCAAGGGCAGTTCCGGATCATGGCGATCAACCTCGGCATCCTTGGCGGTATGGCCAAGGGCGAGGTCGAATACAACGCAGAAGAGGCGCAGGCCGCCGCGGACACGCTGGTCGCGGTGTCGATGATCCAGCAGGGGCCGCACTGGCCCGAAGGGTCGGACGAAATGTCCATCGACGGCACCCGCGCCCTGCCGGCGATCTGGGACAATTTCGATGATTTCCTGAGCAAATGGGAAGGATTCGGCACCCAGGCCGCTGCCATGGCCGAAGTGGCGGGTACCGGGCAAGAGGCCATCGGACCCGCGCTTGGCAAGGTCGGCGGTGCCTGCAAGGCGTGCCACGACGATTACCGCGCCTCCGACAACTAGGGGCAGTAGATGCGCAAAGCGCTGATCGCGCTGGCGGCGGGAGGGCTGTGCCTGGTCGGCGCCGGTCATTGGCTGACGCGGGCGGTCCCGGTGGAGGCGGCGGACTATACGTCGCTCAGCGGGGATGTGACGCGGGGCGAGACGCTGTTTACCGCCGCGGGCTGCGCGTCCTGCCATCATGCCCCCGATGCCGAGGGCGACGCCAAGCTGGTGCTGGCGGGTGGGCAGCGCTTTGCGAGCGATTTCGGCACCTTCATCGCACCCAACATCTCGCCCGACGCCGACGCCGGGATCGGCGGCTGGAGCCTGCCGCAATTCGCCAGCGCCGTGACCCGCGGCGTGTCACCCGGCGGGCAGCATTACTATCCCGCCTTTCCCTATACCGCCTACACGCATCTGCCGCCGCAGGACGTGGCCGATCTTTGGGCCTATCTGCAGACCCTGCCCGCCGACGGGACAGCCAGCCAGCCGCACGAGGTCGGCTTTCCGTTTAACATCCGCCGGTCGGTGGGGGTTTGGAAAACGCTCTACCTCAGCGACGACTGGGTTGTGACCGCCGCCGAAACGCCTGAGGTGCAGCGCGGCCGAAAACTGGTGGAGGCGCTGGCCCACTGCGGCGAATGCCACACGCCGCGCACGGCGCTTGGCGGGTTGGACCGCGACCGCTGGCTGGCGGGTGCGCCCAACCCCAACGGCAAGGGCACGATCCCGGCGCTGACCCCGGATGAGTTGGACTGGAGCGCGACCGACATCGCCTATTACCTGGAAACTGGCTTCACCCCGGATTTCGATTCCGCCGGCGGCCACATGGTGGCGGTGGTCGAGAATTTCGCCAAGCTGAGCGGCGAGGATCGCGCCGCGGTGGCGGCCTATCTCAAGGCGTTGCCCGGGGGGTGAGCGCGCGGAGGATCGCCCCTGCCGGGGCGATACGAGAGATGCTGTCTCTCGTGCTCTCTGGAATTTCAGCCAAGAAGAAGGGTCAGCCGCGCGCCAGTCTGGCCTCGCGCGCATCGCGCAGGCGGGCGAAATCGTCGCCGGCGTGGTAGGACGACCGCGTGAGCGGGGTTGCCGACACCATCAGGAAACCCTTGCCATAGGCGGATTTTTCGTAGCCCGCGAATTCCTCGGGCGTGACGAAGCGATTGACCGCGTGGTGTTTGGGCGTCGGCTGCAGATACTGCCCAATGGTCAGGAAATCCACATCCGCGGCGCGCATGTCATCCATCACCTGCACCACCTGCTGGCGATCCTCGCCCAAGCCTACCATGATCCCGGATTTGGTGAAGATGCGCGGATCCAGCTCCTTGACCCGCTGCAGCAGCCGCAGCGAATGGAAGTAGCGCGCGCCCGGGCGCACCTCGGGATAAAGTCCCGGCACGGTTTCGAGGTTGTGGTTGAAGACATCCGGTCTGGCATCGACGACCACGCGCAGCACCTCGGGATCGGCCTTGATGAAGTCCGGCGTCAGGATCTCGATCGTTGTGCCGGGCGCCCGGTGGCGGATCGCGCGGATGGTCTGGGCGAAATGTTCGGCCCCTCCGTCGGTCACGTCGTCGCGGTCGACGCTGGTGATCACTACGTGGTTGAGCCCCAGTTTCTGCACCGCGTCGGCGACCCGGCCCGGTTCGAAGGCATCGAGCGGTTCCGGCGGCTTGCCGGTGGCGATGTTGCAGAAGGTGCAGGCGCGGGTGCAGACCTCGCCCATGATCATCATCGTGGCGTGGCCCTGGCTCCAGCATTCGCCGACGTTGGGGCAGCCCGCCTCTTCGCAGACGGTGACGAGGTTGTGTTCGCGCATGATCTTGCGCGTGTCGGCATAGCCCTGCCCCCCGGGCGCCTTGACCCGGATCCAAGAGGGTTTCTTGGGCTGGGCGTTGTCCGGGCGGTGGGCTTTTTCCGGATGACGCTGCTGCGGTATCTTGAGGTCGCGCACTGGTTTTTCCCCGCGAAGTTCCGATGCTTGTCCAATAGCATAGGTCATCGCAGGGGGGAGTACCAGTGGCGCATGGCCGCTATGCAGTCATGTGGATCCCCGAGGTGACGAGTGCCCCCTGCGCCCCCGGGGCCCGCGGCGGATCAGCCGATCAGGCCGCCGCCGGGCGGGCGCGCGCGTTCATAATGGCGCTTGAGCCGCTGCAGCGCGATGCGCAGCACGATCTTGCCGGACCGCGCCGACCAGCCCATGCGCCGTTCCGCCGTTTCCAGCCCCTGCAGCTGGCAGCAGCAGCGCAGCGCGATTTCGGCCAGCCCGGGCCCCAGGTCCTGAATGGCGCGGATCACCCGGTTTTCCGCCGCCTTGGGGCCGCGGTCGGGGGCTGCGGGATCAGGGCGCGCGGTCAGGAAGTCATCGGCGCGGTTCATCCCCTGCCCGCCCAGTTGCGACAGTTCGAAATCCTCGCGCAGGCGTTCGCCGGCGCTGACCAGCTCCGAGCTCAGGAACGGCGCGCCGGACTTGTCGCGGCGGCGGGCCAGCGCGGCCAGCGGGCTGTCGGTCAGCGCATAACGCGGTTTGACCGGTGCGGGCACCGCATCCGTGTCGTCGAGCGCGGCATCGAGCGCGATGCCCGATGCAAAGCCGGTCTGGCTTTCGGCAAAGCCGCGCACCCGGCTTTCCTGTTCCGCGATCATCCGGTTCAGCGCCGACCGCCCGGTGGCGGTGATCCGGTAGCGCGCGATCCGCCCCGGCGCATCGCAGGCGATCCAGGCCTTGAGCGCCATGGCCTGGGCCACGTCACTGCCCACGACGCCGGTGCGGGTCGTGCCGCCGTTGCCGGTGTCGCGGACCACGACCGCGTTTTCCATGCCTTCGGCCACCGCCAGCACGGCGCCGGTTTCGCACAGGCGGCGCAGGATGCGGCGCGCCTCGCGGGTCAGTCGGGCATCGTCCATCAGGGTAGGTCCGTCGGGATCTTGATAGCTCATGGCGGGTTTGTCCTGATCTTGCTGCTGGGAAACGGGCTGGCAGTGGGTGGCGCCAAGGCGGCGCAGGGCGGCATCGACCAGAGGGTCGTCGCGCCGCGTCTCGATCCGGCGCACCTGGCGCAGCACGGTCGACGCATGGCACCCCGCGCGGCGGGCCAGCGCCCGGATCGGCAATCCGTTTTCCACATGGGCGAGGTAGTGCCGCGCGCTTATGGGCACCCATCCGGGCAATCCTCCGCCCCCGGGCTGGTGGTCACAACTCGTCATCTTTTCGTCCCTTCTGGCCTGACCCGCAAAATTCTGTCCCCGTGCGGATATCGGCAAGGAGCAACCTTGAGTTGCGTCTGTTACCTGTTCGTTAACAACGCCGCACAAAGCTTATGATTGTGTTAAAACGGTAAACAGTGCTGAAGGCGCCGTTCGCTGCCTGCGGTCCCGGCGCAACACCCCTGCCCGCCGTGCAAACACTGCCGCACAGCCAAGGGGAGCACTTCAATGCAAGACATTCTGAGCCAGCTTGACGCCATCCGCCGCCCGCGTCTGCTGCTGCGCGCCGCCCGCATCGGTGCGGACGGGTACAATCGCAGGACGCACCTCGCGCGTATCCTAGGCCATGCGCTGTTGCCGCGCAGCGGGCCTGCGCTGATGCAGCTGATGGAGATCGAGGCCGAGCTGGACCAGCGCAGACGGCAGCGCAACGGCGATTACCGGGTCAGCCAGCACGTCGAAGTGATGTGCGCGCTTCTGGGCGAGGCGCGGCTGCTGCGGACCCAGACGCTGGTCACGCCATGAGCGCAAAATGCACGCCCTGCGTGTGGCAGGCCCGCCGTGCTACGCGGGGGCCCGCGGCCCGACAGCCTACATGAAGGCGTCGGGCATCGACTCTTTCTTCTGGGCGACGTAGGCGTCCAGTGCCTCGGCGATGCCGGGATCGAGCGGCGGCTGCTGGTAGGTCTCGAGCTGCCGCTTCACCCGCAGGCCGGCCAGCGCGATGGTGTCGCGCGCGCCCTCCTCGCTCCAGGTTTCGAACGGTTTGTAGTCGAAAAGATCCGACCGCCAGAAGGCCGTCTTGAAATTCGCCTGGGTATGCGCGCAGCCCAGGTAGTGTCCGCCGGGGCCGACCTCGGCAATGGCATCCATGGCCTGGGCGTTTTCATCCATCGATACGCCGCGCGCCAGGTGATGCAGGCAGCCCAGCTGATCGGCGTCCATCACGAACTTTTCGTAGGAACTGACCAGCCCGCCTTCCATCCAGCCGCAGGAATGCAGCATGAAGTTGACGCCCGCCAGCAGACCCATGTTGAGGCTGTTCGCGGTCTCGTAGGCGGCCTGCGCGTCGGGCAGCTTCGATCCGCAGAACGACCCCGCCGACCGGTAGGGCAGCCCCATGCGCCGCGCCAGCTGGCCAGCGCCATAGGTGATATGCGCGGCCTCGGGCGTGCCGAAGGTGGGCGCGCCCGAATTCATGTCGATCGAGGTCACAAACGCGCCCATGATCACGGGCGCGCCGGGGCGGATCATCTGGCTGTAGGCGATGCCCGCCAGGCATTCCGCCATCACCTGCGTCAGCGTGCCCGCCACCGACACCGGCGCCATGGCACCGCCAACGATGAACGGGCTGATGATGCAGGCCTGGTTGTTGCGGGCATAAACCTCAAGCGCGCCCATCATCACGTCGTCGAAGGTCATCGGCGAGTTGATGTTGATGAGGCTGGTCATCACCGTGTTGTCCTGCACGAAATCCTTACCGAACAGGATCTCGCACATCTCGACGCTGTCCTGCGCGCGGCTGGGTTCGGTGACCGACCCCATGAACGGCTTGTCGGACAGGGTCATGTGGGCCTGCAGCATGTCGAGGTGCCGCTTGTTGACCGGCAGATCGGTCGGCTCGCACACGGTGCCGCCCGAATGGTGAAGCCATTTCGACATGTAGCCCAGCTTCACGAAGTTGCGGAAATCCTCGATCGTGGCGTAACGACGGCCCTTTTCGACATCGTGCACGAAGGGCGGGCCGTAGACCGGGGCCAGCACCAGGTTCTTGCCGCCCACCACGACGTTGCGCGCCGGGTTGCGGGCGTGCTGGGTGTAGTGCGACGGTGCGGTCTTGCACAGCTCGCGCGCCAGGCCGCGCGGGATGCGCACGCGTTCTCCGTCGACATCCGCGCCCGCGTCTTTCCAGCGTTTCAGCGCCTCGGGATTGTTGACGAAATTCACGCCGATCTCGGCCAGCACGGTTTCCGCGTTGGTTTCGATGATCTCCAGCGCCTCTTCGGTCAGCACCTCGAAGTTCGGGATGTTGCGTTCGATATACTTGGCGGTCTCGACGCTGACGGCGGACCGTTCCGCCCGGCGTGCGGCACCGCCGCCTCCCCGGGATCTGCGCCGCGCTTCTGCTTCTGCCATGTGCCCAACCCTCTCGTATCCGGACGACTCCGGGGTGTTCGATTCATTCGGGTTTATCGTGACCTGAGAAAGCGGTTTGTGCGGTTTGCGCCGTTTGAGTGGAGAAAGCGACATCCGGTCAAGGTGCGGCGAAGGTCGTGATCTGACAGCCGGCGCCCTGCCCGCCGCCTAGGCGCGCAGGCGCCAGCCGCCCTGCGGCGGCAAAAACACCTCGATCGCGGCAGCGGCCACGACCGTCACCTCGCCGGTGTCGGGGTTGGTCACATCCATGCCGCCCCGCACCGCCCGCACCGTCACCGTACCGCGCGGCATCGCGGCGGCGAGCGCGTCGCAATCCACCGCCTGCGGCTGCGCGACGCCCACGGTCACGCGCACCTCCATCGCCGCATGATCCAGGCCCAGCGCGGGCAGGATCGGCAGCGACGAATGCCGCATCGCGTCCTCGATGGCCCGGCCTGCGGCCTTGGTGTAATCCTGCCCGTGCAGGTCGTTGCCCATGCCCATCTCGATGATCATCCGCCTCATGTCGCGCGCTCCATGTCAAAGCTGACCGACAGGGCGGCATTGGCGATGACCGTGGCGTGGCCGTCGCCGTCGGGCCGCGGAATGTCGAGCCCGCCCCGCATGACGCGCACCACTGGCTGGCCATAGGGAAAGATCGCCGCGATGGCCTCCACATCCACCGCGTCGGGTTGCGCCACACCGATCTGCACGTCGATCTGCATCGCCGATTTGTCAAAGCCGAAAAGCTCCGCCAGGTTGATCGAATTGTGCCACAGCGCATCGCGCACCGCACGCGCCGCGGCCTCTGTATAGTCGCCCCGGCGCAGCGATGTGCCCATTCCGAATTCCGTCAGCAGCCGCATCGCGCGATTCCCCGTTCTGGCCTTGCAGGCGTTATTGCACTTTCGCCGGGGCCTGCCTATCAGAGCGTATGATTCAGTCCCAGCATGACCGCCTTCTTATCATCGACTTCGGCTCTCAGGTGACGCAGCTGATCGCGCGCCGCCTGCGCGAGCTGAATGTCTATTGCGAAATCCACCCCTTCAACCTGGTGACGGATGCCTTTCTGGACGATTTCGCGCCCAAGGCGGTGATCCTGTCCGGTGGGCCTGCGTCGGTCATCGACGAAGGATCGCCCCGCCCGCCTGCCAAGGTGTTCGAGCTGGGCGTGCCGGTGCTGGGCATTTGCTACGGCCAACAGGTCATGATGCAGATGCTGGGCGGCACGGTCGAACGCGGCCACGGCACCGCAGAGTTCGGCCGCGCCTATGTCACGCCCAGCGCCGACCGGATCGACCTGCTCAAGGGCTGGTTCCTGGAAGAGCGCGAACAGGTCTGGATGAGCCACGGCGACCACGTTTCGAAGATCGCGCCGGGGTTCGCCGTTTACGGCACCTCGCCCAACGCTCCCTTCGCCGTCACCGCCGATCTGGAGCGGCGGTTCTACGCCGTACAATTCCACCCCGAGGTGCACCACACCCCTAACGGCAGGACGCTTTACGAAAACTTCGTCAAGGATGCAGGCTTTACCGGTGACTGGACGATGGATGCCTACCGTGAGGAAGCGATCCGCAAGATCCGCGAACAGGTCGGCGACAAGAAAGTGATCTGTGCCCTATCGGGCGGCGTCGACAGCTCCGTCGCCGCCGTGCTGATCCACGAGGCGATCGGCGAGCAGCTGACCTGCGTCTTTGTCGATCACGGGCTGATGCGTCTGAACGAGGCGCAGGAAGTCGTGACGATGTTCCGCGAGCATTACAACCTGCCGCTGATCCATGCCGACGAATCCGAGTTGTTCCTTGGCAGGCTGGATGGCGTCAGCGATCCCGAGACCAAGCGCAAGATCATCGGCGGGCTGTTCATCGACGTCTTCCAGAAATACGCCAACGACATCGAGGGCGCGGAATTCCTCGCTCAGGGCACACTTTACCCGGATGTGATCGAGAGCGTCAGCTTTTCCGGCGGTCCCAGCGTCACGATCAAAAGCCACCACAACGTTGGCGGCCTGCCGGAAAAGATGGGGCTGAAGCTGGTCGAACCGCTGCGCGAGCTTTTCAAGGACGAGGTGCGCGCCCTTGGTCACGAACTGGGCCTGCCCGCCAGCTTTATCGGGCGCCACCCCTTCCCCGGTCCGGGCCTGGCCATCCGCTGCCCCGGAGAGATCACCCGCGAAAAGCTCGAAATCCTGCGCAAGGCGGATGCGGTTTATATCGACCAGATCCGCAAGCACGGGCTTTACGATGAAATCTGGCAGGCCTTCGTCGCGATCCTTCCCGTGCGCACCGTGGGCGTGATGGGCGACGGTCGGACCTATGACTTCGCCTGCGCCCTGCGCGCCGTGACCTCCGTGGACGGCATGACGGCGGATTACTATCCCTTCACCCACGAATTCCTGGGCGAAACCGCGACCCGCATCATCAACGAGGTGCAGGGCATCAACCGCGTGACCTACGACATTACCTCCAAACCGCCGGGCACCATCGAATGGGAGTGATCCGCGCGAGCCAGGCCTGATGCGCGTCACCCTGCATATCGGGATGCATAAAACCGGCACCTCGACGATCCAGCGCAGCCTTCAGGGCAATGACGACGGGCGCAGCCTCTTTGCGCCGCTCGCCGAGCCGAGAACGATTCCGCCGCGTTTTATGTAGCCGACAGCGGCGCCTAGCAAAGCTTTCACAGCTTCGCCAAGCCGGGGCCTTCTCCGACAGCGCGGACGGCGAGGCGCGCGGCCTACCGGGCAGTGGTCGAAGGGCTGGGCGCGATCTGTTGCGCGCGGTCGATCTGCGGCTCTAGGACCGGTTTAGCCTGCGCGATGGCGACATCCTGGCGGAATTTGCGCAGCCCTGCGGGCTGGACGAGACAAAGACCGACGATGTGGGCTGCATGGAGGTGCCTCTGGGCCGCCCTCTGATGCCGGAGACCTGCGGCGATCAGGTGTCGTTGACAGGGCTGTTTGACGACATCCGGCCGGGTACCCTCGACAGGCTGAGCGGGCTGCTGTACCGCAGCGGCGCTGATCGCCCATACTCTCGCGCTCTGCCAAAGCGGCAGCTACCGCCCCGTACCAAGGGCCATCCGGCCCGAAAGATGACTCCGACAAGGACGGCCCCATGCCGAAAATCCACCTCACCGGAACGCTGACATGCCCGACCGACCGGCTGGATGCGGTCCGCGCCGCCCTGCCCGACCACATCCGGCTCACCCGTGCCGAACCGGGGTGCGAAAGCTTCGAGGTGACGGAAACCGCGCCAGGCATATTTGCCGTGTCGGAGCGGTTCACCGACCGCGCCGCCTTTGACGCGCACCAGGCGCGGGCGGCGGAAAGCCCCTGGGGACAGATCACCGCAGGGCTTGCCCGCGCCTACAAGATCAGCGAAGCATGACGCCGCACCGAATGAGCAGGAGACACCCGAGATGAGCGATACGATCCGGGCCTGTCTCTGGATGATCGGGGCCATCGTCTCGTTCACGTCGATGGCCGTGGCCGGGCGCGCCATCAGCTATGACCTCGATACCTTCGAGATCATGATGTACCGCAGCCTGATCGGCGTTCTGATCGTGGTCGTCGTCTCGAGCCTCGCGCGCACCCGCCATCAGATCACTGGGCGCAGCCTTGGCACGCATCTGGTGCGCAACCTCAGCCATTTTGCCGGACAGAACCTGTGGTTCTATTCGATCACCGTGATTCCTCTGGCGCAGGTCTTTGCGCTGGAATTCACCTCGCCGCTCTGGGTGATGGTGCTGTCGCCGCTTATCCTGGGTGAACGCCTGACCCGGACACGCGGCATCGCCGCCGTCTTTGGCTTTATCGGGATTCTTATCGTGACCCGCCCCAGTCCAGAGACCTTTCACATCGGGCTGGTCACCGCGGCGCTGGCGGCCATCGGCTTTGCCGGGTCGGCGGTATTTACCCGCAAGCTGACGCGGACCGAAACCATCACCTGCATCCTTTTCTACCTTACGGTCATGCAGGCGGTTTTCGGCGTCATCTGCGCCGGGATCGACGGCGACATCGCCTGGCCCGCCACGGCCAGCTGGCCGTGGATCACGCTCATCGCCTGCGCCGGGCTGGTGGCGCATTTCTGCCTGACGACGGCGCTGGGGATCGCTCCCGCTACGGTTGTGATGCCCATCGATTTTGTCCGGTTGCCGGTGATCGCCATCGTCGGGGTACTGGTCTATGCCGAAGCTCTCGACCCGCTGGTGCTGCTGGGCGCCGCGATCATTTTCGGCGCGAATTACTATAATATCTGGCACGAAACGCATCCTGTTACAAAAACGTGACGTTACGGCGCAATAGGTAAACCTGACGTACGGTCAAAATTGACCGGTGCCTGCCCCGCCACGTATTGCCCGCATGAGGAGAACGGACTTTTAGGGATGAGGGCCACCACCATGAACAGAATACTGCTGGGCGCATCAGCGCTTGCACTTGCCGCTGGCGCGGCGTCGGCGGGCGGGCTTGACCGGTCGGGACAAAGCGTGATGTCGATCTTCGATGCCGACAACACAGGGTCGGTGTCCTTCGGCCTTGTCACGCCCAGCGTGACCGGCTCGGATGCCGCGGGCAACGACTACGACGTCGGCGACACCTACAGCCAGTTCGGAATGAGCTTCACCAACCAGGTGAACGACCGCCTGAACTACACGCTGATCCTGGATCAGCCGTATGGCGCGAACGTCAGCTACGAAAACAACCCCGCCACCAGCGCGCTTGGCGGCACCGGCGCCGACCTGCGCAGCAACGGGCTGACCTTCGTGGGCCGCTATGCCTTCTCCGAGCGTTTCAGCGTCTTCGGCGGCCTGCGGGCCGAGCGGGTGTCGGCAGATGTGCAGCTCAACGGTGTAGCCTATGCACAGGCGATTTCGACCGCGGCGGTGGCCGGCACGTTCAACAGCGGCCTGCCCGCGGGCGCCCCGGCGTTGAGCACCGATACCCTGGGCGCCGCCCTGGGCGGCAGCGCCGCTGCCGCAGGCGCCATCGACGGCACCTATGGCGCGGGCACGACCGCGGCCCTGGGCGGCGCGGTAACCGGTCAGATCGGCAGCTTCTTCACCAATGGCGGCTACGACTTCGAGATGGAAGAGGATTACGGCCTGGGCTACGTCATCGGCGCGGCCTACGAAATCCCGGAAATCGCGCTGCGCTTTGCCGTGACCTACAGCCCCGAAATCGACCACACCGCCGACACGACAGAGAACATCTTTGGCCTGATCGTGCAGGACGAAGTCGACTACGTCACCCCGCAGTCGCTGAATGTGGAATTCCAGACCGGCATCGCCGAAGGCACGCTGCTGACCGCAAGCTACCGCTGGACCGAGTTTTCCGCCGTTGACGTGATCCCGACCGCACTGGGTTCGGACCTTGTGAACCTCGACGACAGCGAACGCTACACGCTGGGGATCGGACGCCAGTTCAGCGATGCCTTGGCCGGATCGCTGACGCTGACCTATGAACCCGAAGGCAACGGCGCCACCGTATCGCCGCTGGGACCGACCGACGGTCTGTTCGGTGTGACGGTCGGCATGCGCTATGTCGACGGTCCCTTCAACATCTCGGGCGGCCTGAACTACAGCTGGGTCGGCGATGCGGATGCCGGCGTGGCCGGGCGTGCTGTCACGTCATTCGAGGACAACCACGTCGTGGGCATCGGTTTCAAAGCGCAGATGGTCTTCTGATCAGAGGCCCTTGGCGCAACGAAAGAACCGCCCGTCAGTTCTGCACTGTCGGGCGGTTTTTCTTTGCCCGGGGCTGCGCGTTCAGCCCGATCAGGCTCTGTTCCAACGCCTCATGACTGCGCCCGGAGATCAGCCGGAGTCCCCAGCGTCGTCACCTGATGGCGAACCGTCAAACATGGCCGGAATCCTTTCGCGCAGGATTCGGATCGCGCGGCCCGTGGCGACCGGCTAAGACCTATGCATGACACCACAAACCTCCCTCTCCCCCCGCGCCTGGGGTGAACTTGGCCTGCTGGCGCTGATCTGGGGCGGGTCCTTCCTGTCGATCCGGGTGGCGCTGGACGAGGTCGGCCCCATCACCTCGGTCCTGCACCGCACGTTCTGGGCGATGTGCGTGCTCTGGCTGGTGGTCGGCCTGCGCCGCCTGCCCCTGCCGCGTGATCCGCGCCTGTGGGGGGCGTTCCTGATCATGGGCCTCCTCAACAACGTGCTGCCGTTTTCGCTGATGGCCTGGGGGCAATTGCATATCTCGACCGGCCTTACCTCGATCTTCAACGCCACCACCGCGATCTTCGGCGTGCTGGTGGCGGCGGCGGTCTTTGCCGACGAACGGCTGAGCCTGCGCAAGGGCGTGGGCGTCGCGCTTGGTTTCGCCGGGGTGGCCACGGCCATTGGGGTGCAGAACCTGGCGCAGTTCGACATCCGCAGCGCCGCGCAGCTGGCGGTGCTGGCGGGCACGCTCAGCTATGCCTGCGCCGGGGCCTGGGGCCGCGCGCGCCTGCGCGGCGTGCCGCCGGTGGTGGCCGCGGCGGGCATGCTGACCGGATCGACCCTGATCATGGCGCCGCTGACGCTCTGGGCCGAAGGCGTGCCATCGCTCGACCTCGCGCCACGCACCTGGGCCGCCATCGGGTATTACGCGCTCATCGCCACGGCCTTTGCCTACCTGCTCTACTACCGCGTCCTGGCCGTGGCGGGATCGGGCAATCTGCTGCTCGTCACGCTGCTCATCGCTCCGGTGGCGATCACCCTGGGCGCGCTGGTGCGCGACGAAAGCCTGAGCGTCAACGCCTACGCGGGCTTTGCCCTGCTGGCGCTGGGGCTGCTGGTGCTGGACGGGCGCATTCTGGGCCGGTTGCGCCGAACCATTTGACGCCACAGCCGGCGCTGGATACCAAGGGCGGCGCTGACCCCGGTGCAAAAGGCCTCCCGCGATGATCTACGCCTCCGCAGATGACTGGCGCCGCGCGCCCGCCAAGCGCGTCGTGCTTTTTGCCATGTCGGGGCTGGGCAAGACGCATGTGTCGAACCTGCTGCGCGACGGCGGCGACTGGTTCCACTACTCCATCGATTACCGCATCGGCACCCGCTACATGGGCGAATACATCGTCGACAACGCCAAGCGCGAGGCGATGAAGGTGCCGTTTCTGCGCGATCTGCTGATGACGGATTCGATCTACATCGGCTCCAACATCACCTTCGACAACCTCACGCCGGTCTCGACCTACCTGGGCAAGCCGGGCGATCCGGCAAAGGGCGGCATGCCGATGGCCGACTATCAGCGCCGCCAGGACCAGTTCAAACGGGCCGAGGTGCAGGCGCTGCTCGATACCGCCTATTTCATCGACCGCGCGCAGGATCTTTACGGCTACCCGCATTTCGTCTGCGACACCGGCGGGTCGATCTGCGAATGGGTCGATCCCGAGGATGCCGACGATCCGATCCTCACGGCATTGTCGGAACATTGCCTGATGGTCTGGATCGAAGGCACCGCCGCCCATACCGAGGAGCTGATCCGCCGCTTCGACCGCGCGCCCAAGCCGATGGCCTACCAGCCGGAATTCCTGGCCCGGGTCTGGGCCGACTACCTCGACCGCAACGGCCTGCGCGAAGACGCGGTCGACCCTGATGCCTTCATCCGCTGGACCTACGCCCAGGCGCTGGCCCATCGCCAGCCGCGCTACAGGGCGATGGCACAGACCTGGGGCGTGACCGTGCAGGCCGCCGACATGGCGTCGGTCCGCGATCCGGCGGATTTCGAGGCGGTGATCGCCGCCGCCTTGCCCGGCTAACAGCCCGAAATCACCTGAGCCAGCGCCCGGCTTGATCCACGAAGCGGCGCATCGACAATCGCGCCAAGTTCGTAGGACAGCACCTTGACCCGGTTGCCGCTTTGCAGCGCCTGCATCACCGGAGCGTGCGGCGCAAGGGTCGATTCCGGCTGGTTCCGGGCGTTGGGCCGAAAGCTGAGCGGAAACTGCCGACCATCCACATCGATGATCATGCCGCGTTCGCCGCCGTCGATGCCGACCACGCGCAGAAAGCTCTGCCCCTGCCCACAGAAATAGTAAAGGCCGGTGCCATCGCGCCGCCCGTCCACACCCGCATAGCCCACACCCGCGCTGGTGCGCGCGGCGATCCATCTTTCGCGCGCATCGGCCTGTGCGGCGGGGGCCTGCTGCTGTTGCTGCATCGGCACGCACACCCGCTCTACGCATTGGTGATAGGCCGGATTGGTATTCGGCCCATGATTGGCCAGACAGGACCAGACGCATCGCTGCACCTCCATAGGATCCTGTTGCGCCGCCGCCGGAAGGCCGATCAGCACAAGGAGAACCGCGTAAACTGTCTTTTTCATTGCAAAGCCCTTTTTGTCAGAATCGAGGCAATTGCACACGACGCAGGGACACCGGTCAACTCCAACGACACCGATACCGTCCTCCGCTGGACCGATGCCCAGGCGCTGGCGCGGAACGAGGGCAGGACGATACGGTCCGCCTTCACGGCGACGGTCCGCGGCCCGGCGGAGGTCGACACGGTATTCGCCGACCGCTGACCGCCCGCGCCCCCCCTTCTTCTTGGCTGAAACTCCAGAGAGCACGAGAGACAGCGTCTCTCGTATCGCCCGCACGGGCGATCCGCGGCGCCCGGACTTGTACCCCGCGCGCCCCTGTCCTATCTGTCGCCGACCCCACAGCAAAAGACGCCGCGCATGCCCATCAGACTGCCCTCAGACCTGCCCGCATATGACGTCCTCAACCGCGAGGGCGTCATGGTCATGGACGAGGATGCCGCGGCCCGGCAGGACATCCGGCCGCTGCGGATCGGGCTGCTGAACCTGATGCCCAAGAAGATCCAGACCGAGAACCAGTTTGCCCGGCTGATCGGCGCCACGCCGCTGCAGATCGAATTCAGCCTGATCCGCATGTCCGAACACCAGACCCGCAACACCGCCGCGAGCCATATGGAGACGTTCTATCGCCCCTTCTCCGAGGTCGTGGCCACGGGCGAGAAATTCGACGGTCTGATCATCACCGGCGCCCCCATCGAACACCTGCCCTTTGAAGAAGTGACCTATTGGGACGAGCTCACCCAGGTCTTCGACTGGACGCAAAGCCATGTGCATTCCACATTCGGCGTCTGCTGGGGCGGCATGGCGATGATCCACCATTTCCATGGCGTGCCCAAGCACATGCTCGCGCAGAAGGCCTTCGGCTGCATCCGGCACCAGAACCTCGCCCCCGCCTCGCCCTACCTGCGCGGCTTTTCCGACGACATGGTGATCCCGGTCAGCCGCTGGACCGAACTGCGCCGGGACGAGATCGCGGCGGCGGGCCTGCCGATCCTGATCGACAGCGACGTGACCGGCCCCTGCCTGGTCGAGGATCCGGCGCACCGGGCGCTCTATATCTTCAATCATCTGGAATATGACAGCGACACGCTGAAACAGGAATACGACCGCGACGTGGCCTCGGGCACGCCGATCAACGTGCCGGACAATTACTATCCCGGTAACGATCCCGGCAACAATCCGCAGAACCGCTGGCGCAGCCACGCGCACCTTCTATATGGCAACTGGATCAACGAGATTTATCAGTCAACGCCGTACGATTACCATGACAGCCGCCACTAAAGCCCTCTCCGTCCTTGCCCTGCTGCTGCTGGCCGGCTGCACCGCCCTCGTCGATAACCGCGCCGACAAGCGCGAAGCGCAGGCAATCGAGGAATGGCCCCCCCTGGGCCAGTTCGTCGAGGTTGACGGTCGCCGCGTGCACGCGGTCGTCACCGGCAGCGGCCCCGATCTGGTGCTGATCCACGGGGCCAGCGGCAATGTTCGTGACTTCACCTTCGATTTTGTTAACCGGGTCAAGGACCGCTACCGCGTCATCGTCTTCGACCGGCCCGGACTGGGCTATACCGACCGCGCCGCCGACCGCTACGACAGCGCCTTTACCAACACCGCCGAAAGCCCCGCCGAACAGGCCGCAATGCTGAACGCCGCGGCGCAAAAGCTGGGTGTGACCAACCCCATCGTCTTGGGCCATTCCTACGGCGGGTCGGTGGCCATGGCCTGGGGCCTCAACCACCCCGCCGCCGGGCTGGTGATCGTGGCGGGGGCGACGATGCCCTGGCCGGGCAGTCTGGGCGCATCTTACACCGTCCTGGGCTCGGGCCTGGGTGGTGCGGTGGTGCCGCCCTTCGTCACCGCCTTCGCCACCGAAGAGACGATCAACGAAACCATCGAATCGATCTTCGCGCCCAATCCGGCCCCCGCAGGCTATGCGCAATACGTGGGCCCCGGCCTGACCCTGCGACGCGAGTCCCTGCGCGCCAACGCCCGGCAGGTCAACACCCTGCGCCCGCATGTGGTCGAGATGTCAGAGCGCTATCCCTCGCTCACCCTGCCGGTCGAGCTCATTCACGGCGATGCCGACACCACCGTGCCGCTCGACGTGCATTCGCGCCCGCTGGACAAGCTGCTGCCCAACTCCACCCTCACCGTCCTGCCCGGCCTCGGCCACATGCCGCACCACATCGCGCCCCAGGCCACCGTCGACGCCATCAACCGCGTCGCCCGCCGCGCCGGGGTGCGTTGACACGCCGTCGCGGGCGCCGAATTCTCGCCCACCCTGAGCGATTGCGTTAAGCGGCTTAACATCCCATATTGCCCGGGCACGAGCAGACGCCGGAGATCCCCCCCGTGACCCTACCTTTCGACGGCGCGATCAGCGCCTTTTTCAACGACGACGCGCCCAAGCCGATCCGCGACGCGATCAAGCGCGCGGACAAGGACGACGTGCTTGACCCGGCCTATCCCTACTCCGAACGGATGCCGCGCAAGGCCTATGAGAAAGAGCTTGAAAGGCTTCAGATCGAATTGGTGAAGATGCAAAGCTGGGCCAAGGAAACCGGCCAGCGCATCGCCATCGTGTTCGAAGGCCGCGATGCCGCCGGCAAGGGCGGCACGATCAAGCGGTTCCGCGAAAACCTCAACCCGCGCGGCGCACGCAACGTGGCGCTGTCGAAACCGTCGGACACCGAACAGACGCAGTGGTATTTCCAGCGCTACGTGCCGCACCTGCCCGCGGGCGGCGAGATCGTGTTCTTCGACCGATCCTGGTACAATCGCGGCGTGGTCGAGCATGTGTTCGACTTCTGCACCCCCGAGCAGCGCCAGCACTTCTTTTCCCAGGCGCCGGATTTCGAAAAGATGCTGGTCGAGGATGACATCCGGCTTTTCAAGCTTTGGCTCAATGTTGGACGCGCCGAGCAACTGCGCCGCTTTCTGGACCGTGAAAAAGATCCGCTGAAGCAGTGGAAACTCAGCTGGATCGACGTCGAAGGGCTGAAACGCTGGGATGCCTACAGCCGTGCGATCCCCGAAACCCTGACGCTGACCCACACCCAGCCAGCCCCCTGGACGGTGATCCGGTCGGATGACAAGCGCCGCGCGCGGCTGGTCGCGATCCGCACCGTGCTGAGCCAGCTGGAGTATCCCAGCAAGGACGAAAAGGCGCTTGGCCAGATCGACCGGTCGATCTGCGGCGGGCCCGAGATGTGGGATGCCTAAACGCGGGTATCACCACGGCAACCTGCGCCAGGCGCTGGTCGATGCCGCGCTCACGCTGATCGAGGACAAGGGCCCCACCGGCTTTACCCTGTCCGAGGCGGCCAAGACCGCAGGCGTCACCCCTGCCGCCGTCTACCGGCATTTTGACGGCCGCGAAGAGCTGATCGCCGAGGCCGCGCGACAGGGCTACGAGATTTTCGTCGATCTCATGGAATACGCCTACGAGACCGGCCAGCCCTCGGCGCTCGCGTCGTTCGAGGCGACGGGCCGCGCCTATCTGGCCTTTGCGCGCAAGTATCCGGGCCATTACATCGCGATGTTCGAAAGCGGCATTTCGATCAACCATTCGCCCGAACTGGCCGAGGTCGCGGGCCTGGCATGGGGCGTGCTGGAACGCGCGGCGCAGAAACTGTCCGAGCATATTCCGCCTGAAAAACGCCCCCCCGCCGCGATGTTCTCGGCCCATATCTGGGCGCTGAGCCACGGGGTGGTCGAGCTTTTCGCGCGCAACTCGCCCGGTCGCCAGTCGCCCTTTCCGCCCGAGGATCTGCTGGAATCGGGCATCGGCGTCTACCTGCGCGGGCTGGGGCTGATCGCACCGGACGACTGAGGATCAAGGGCATGCGGGGCCGGATGGCATGACAGATGACAAGACATTCATTCTGGGCGTCGGTGCGTCGAAATGCGGGACCACCTGGGTGCAGGCCTACCTCAACGCCGCGCCGCATGCGGATTTCGGGCGGCTGGGGGAATACCAGGTCTGGGACGCGCTGCACGTGCCCAGTGCCGCGCGCTTCCGGGTGCCGCGCCCGTCGCCGCTGCGGCGGCTGGAAAACACCTTGGCCAAGGCGGTCGGCCTGCCGCAGAAGGCGGATGTGTTCCGCTACGAGCTGCAAAGCGATCCGGCGCGGTATTTCGACTATTTCGCCGCGCTGCTGGCGCAACCCGGCATCGCGCTTACGGGTGACATCACCCCGGTCTATGCCCGCCTGCCCGCGCCTGTCCTGCGTGACATCGACCAGCGATTTGCCGACCGTGGCATCGCCGTCAAGGTGATCCTGTCCTTGCGCGACCCGATCGAGCGCGCCTGGTCGATCCTGAAGATGCAACAGCGCAAGGGCCGACTAAGCGACGCCGATCTGGCCGCAGGCTTCGCCGAGCGGCATAGGCCCGGCACCAGCGCCCCGACCGAGGACACCTATCGCCACACGCTCAAGACGATCGAGGCGGTGTTCCCCGCCGACCGGCGTTTTGTCACGCTTTATGAGACGCTCTTCGCGCCCGACACCATCGACCGGCTCAGCCGCTTTGCCGGGGTGCCGTCGCGGCCCGAGGCCGGCGCACAACGGGTCAATGCCGCCGGGGACACGTCATCGGTTCCGCCGGACCTGGCCCGCGCGGCCTTTCCGCATTTCGAAGCGGATTACGCCGCCTGCGCAGAGCGGTTCCCCGAGGTCTTGCGCCTTTGGCCCCACGCGGGGCATCTGGCCTAACCAAAGGCCTGCGGTGCCTGCGCGCGGTCATGCTGACCATAGTCCCGCAGGATGGCGTAAAGCGCCACCTCCTCCACGCCCGCCGTCCCGTTCACGACTTCGAAAACCGCGGCGGCCCGGTCCGGGCTGTCAAGGTCGGCCAGGGCAACGGTCTGCCCTTCCCGCTTGAAACTGTCGAAAACCCGGAACTGCGGATCGTCCGGGGCCCGCATACCATAAACCGCCAGCACACAGTGCCCGCCTTTGGCGCCCGGCGCGGCAGGATCGATGCGTTCCCCGACGCGGATGCGGTAGTCGGCAAAATGTTTGGCATACCCCGCCGATTGCGAACGGCGATGATCGGCATCCTTCCGCCAGGCGATGATGTCGTCCTCGCTGCGCCAAAGCTGGTGCGACAGCAGCAGATCGTCGCGGCCCCGCGCGCCGTAGCGATCCAGGAACAACAGCCCTTCATGCCGCGCCAACGCCGGTTGCAGGCGCGCCACGTGATCAAAGTAATGCTCCAGATGCCCGGGCCGGGGCGTCATCTCGAAAAACAGCGCATGCATCGCGCACCCCCTTTTGAAGCACCCTAAGCGACATTGACCCCGACAGCAAAAAGCGCGACCCCGGGGGGCCGCGCTTTTCCAAACGTTCGAACCAGATTCCAGCTTAACGCTTGGAGAACTGGAAGCTCTTGCGGGCCTTCGCACGGCCGAACTTCTTGCGTTCCACCACGCGGCTGTCGCGGGTCAGGAAGCCTGCGGCCTTGAGTGCTGCGCGCAGCGACGGATCGTAAAGCTGCAGCGCCTTCGACACGCCGTGCTTGACCGCGCCGGCCTGGCCGGACAGACCGCCACCCTTGACGGTGGCCATCACGTCGAACTGATCCTCGGTGCCCGAAACGGTGAAGGGCTGGCGCAGGATCATCTGCAGCACGGGGCGTGCGAAGTATTCGTTGATCGGCTTGCCGTTCACGACGACCTTGCCCGACCCCGGCTTGATCCAGACGCGGGCAACCGCATCCTTGCGCTTGCCGGTGGCATAGGCGCGACCCAGCGCGTCCCGCATCGGCTCGCGCGGCGCTTCCATTTCCACGGCGGGGGTTTCGACGCCTGCGGCCGAACCCAGCTCTTCCAGCGAATTGATTTGCTCAGCCATTCTTACACCCGCGTGTTCTTGGAGTTCATTGACTTCACATCCAGCACTTCGGGGCTTTGCGCCTCGTGCGGATGCTCGGCGCCCGCGTAGACACGCAGGTTGGTCATGACGCCGCGGCTCAGACGGTTGCCCGGCAGCATGCGCTTGACGGCCTGCGTCACCACGCGCTCGGGGTGCGCACCATCAAGGATCTGCTGCTTGGTGCGGCTTTTGATCCCGCCGGGGTGACCGGTGTGCCAGTAGAAGTTTTCGTTCCGCTTGTTGCCGGTCATCTGCACCTTGTCGGCGTTGATGACGATGACATTGTCGCCCATGTCCATGTGCGGGGTGAACGACGGCTTGTGCTTGCCGCGCAGGCGGGTGGCGATGATCGAGGCAAGACGGCCCAGCACGACACCTTCGGCGTCGATGAGGATCCATTTCTTCTCGATATCTGCCGGAGTCGCAGAGAAGGTTTTCATATGGGATGACCCTGTTTCTATCGTGAAGAGCCGCCCCAAACGGCACGGCCCCGGTATCTGATGGGCGGGTTATAAGCATTGCAGAACGCGCGTCAAGACGCGGATATCGGATATTCACAAGCGATTTCAGTGGCTTAAAAATTAGGTATCCAGATACCCCATATGTATCTGCTCTGCCTCCCCGCCGACGCTGGTGCAGCATATCGCTTTTCAGCGTCGGGGTACGGTCAAAGACGGGCGTCGGGCCTACACCATGATCTGTTCAGGCGGGTTGTCGAGCAGCCCGCGCAGACGTCCAAGTGCCGCCTCGAAAACCGGCAGCGGCACCTGCGCGTTCACCGCGATGCGCACCGCATTGGGCGCCATCCCGTCGCGCAGGGCGAATTCGTCGGCGGCGCGCAATTGCACGCCCTGCGCCTCGGCCGCCCGCACAAAGCTTGCCGCACGCCAGCCCGCCGGCAGTGGCAGCCAAAGGAACGGCACATCCTCGCGCCAATGCAGATTGAACCCGCCAAGCGCGTTGACCGCGGCGCGGATGTAGCGGGCATAATCGGCCCGCACCGCTTGCAGCACCCGCGGCAGATCGGGATGGCGCAGCACGTCTGCGGCCAGATCGGCCAGCGGCTGCGCGAGACCAAAGAACCCATGCTCTGCCACCCGGCGCAGATCGCCACCCCGCCCCTCGGGCGCCACGACGACACCGATCCGCAGCGCCGGCGTGATGGATTTTGAAATCGAGGCGACGTGCCACCCCCGGTCCGGGAGCAGCGCCCGATACCCCAGCGCCGCACGCGCGCCGATGCGGTAGCAGTCGTCCTCGAGCACATGAAGCCCGCGCCGCTGCGCCACCGCCGCGATCTCTTGCCGCCGGGCCAGCGGCGTGACCATCACCGTCGGATTGTGCACCTCGCAGGAGGTACACAAGAGCTGCGCATCGTGCTGACGCGCAAGCCGGTCCAGTTCTTCGGGAATCACGCCCTGCCCGTCCATCGGCACCGCCACGACCTCAGCCCGCAGGAGCTCGGCCGCGCGGCGGAAACCGGGATAGGACAGCTCCTCGACCAGCACCACGGGGCGCGCGCCACGCAGCACCGCCTGCATCACCAACCCGATGCCGTTCTGGCCGCCGTGGCTCAGGACCAGGTCGGCCTCGGTCGCGCTGCCCAGCGGGGTGTCGGACAGCCAGTGCAGCACCGCCTCGCGCGCTGGGCGAAAACCCGCGCGGCTGGGGTAGTTCAGCAGCCGCGACACCGGCTGATCCGCCAGCCGGTGAAAGGCCTGACGCACCAGCGCCGCCTGCCCGCTGTCGGGCAGCTTGGGCGCGACAAAGCTGACGTTGCCGGACGCCAGATCCGCATCGGTGCTGTCGCCCGCGGGGATCGACGGCCAGGGCGGATCGGGCAGCAGGGCGCGAGCCTTGGCCTGCGGATCGGCCACGAAGGTGCCGCGCCCGACCTCGGCGCGCAACGCGCCTTCGTCGGTGAGGATGGTATAGGCCCGCGCCACCGTGCCGGGCGTGATCTCAAGCGCCCAGGCCAGTTCGCGCACGGGCGGCAGCTTTGCGCCGATATCCAGGGCGCCGTCCTGAATCGCACCACGGATCGCACCGGCGACGGCGCGATACTTGGGGCCGCCGGCGGCTTCGAAGCGCTGCAAAATTGTATCCATTACAATGTTTCCCTCGACCCTGCGCGAAACGCTTTGTATCAATAATCTCATAGCGAGACAGCTACATTGTGTCAATACAATTACAGGAGTGACCCATGGCACAGACATCACATGCCCCGCACCTTGCCTTTCTCGGCAATGAAACCGCGCTCGCCCCGCAGGCGGCTGTCGCGCTCTATGTGGCTGTGGTTCTGACCAAGTGGTCGACCCGGTACCGCACCCGACGCGCGCTGGCCAAGCTTGATCCGCACCTGCTGAAGGATGTCGGCATCACACCGGCCGAGGCGCGCGCCGAAGCGGCCCGCAGGTTCTGGCGCGGCTGATCCCTGGCCCGCCGGATCAACTCTGGGCGCGAGGTCGACCTTGCGCCCCTTTTTTACATAACTTCAATGACATAGACGGCTCACCCAAAGCAGTTCACGCCTTGGGCGGCAGCGAATAGGTCAGCGACGCGCGGGCCACGGGCCTGGAATCCCCTTCGGAATAAAGCAGGCAGTCGCAGACCGACAAGCTGCGACCCAGCTTCAGCACCCGGCATTCCACCAGCACGTCGCGACCGGCAATCGGCTTGCGCATGAAATCGATCGAGCAGTTGGTCGTTACCGCCAGCGCCTCCTGCCCGATGCGGGCCATCGTCGCCACATAGGCCGCCACATCCGCCAATCCGAACATCGCCGGGCCCGACACCGTGCCGCCGGGACGCAAATGGCGTTCGTTCTGGTACAATCGCATCACCAGCAGATCCTCGTCCAGCCGGTCGATCCCGAACATGCCGCGCACCTGCGGAAAGACCTCGTCCAGGAACGGGCCCATTTCTTCTGCCGTGACTTTCAGCGCCATGCTTTTCACTCCGTTGTCGCAGCGCTAAGCTGCCGGGGAACCTGATGGAGGACAAGATGGGAATTCTGGAACGTCACGACGCGGACAGCGTGGCGCATCTGCGCCTGAACGCGCCCGAACGGCTGAACGCGCTGTCGGACGAGATGCTGGCGGCGTTGCAGGAACAGATCGGCGCGCTGAAGGAAGATCGCAGCATCCGCGCGGTGGTGATCTCGGGCGCAGGCAAGGCGTTCTGCGCGGGCCATGACCTCAAGCAGATGACCCAGGGACGGCAGGCCGAAGATGGCGGGCGCGCCTATTTCAAGGATCTTTTCGACCGCTGCGCCGGAGTGATGACCGGCCTGCGCGCCCTGCCCCAGCCGGTGATCGCACAGGTGCACGGCATCGCCACAGCGGCAGGGTGCCAGCTTGTCGCGACCTGCGACATGGCGGTGGCGGCGACCGGCACGCGGTTCGGCGTGAACGGGGTCAATATCGGGCTGTTCTGTTCGACCCCGATGGTTGCCCTGTCGCGCAACATCCCGCGCAAACAGGCGTTCGAGATGCTGACCACCGGCGCCTTCATCGACGCCGACCGTGCGCAGGCGCTCGGGCTGGTCAACCACGTCGTGCCCGAAAATGCGCTTGAGGACCGCGCGACCGAACTGGCCCGGACCGTCGCCGCCAAGCTGGGCGCCGCGGTCAAGATCGGAAAGAGCGCCTTTTACGACCAGATCGACATGCCGCTGCACGAGGCGTATCGCTTTACGGGCGACGTGATGGTCGAAAACATGCTCTGGCGCGACACCGAGGAAGGCATCGCCGCCTTCCTGGAAAAGCGCGACCCCGACTGGAACCAGCCCTGACGGCACGGTCGACAAGCCCCCAACGAAGGATTAGATGCGCCGCATGACAGAGGAATTGCATATCGTCGGCGGCGGCATGGCCGGATCCGAAGCGGCCTGGCAGGCGGCCAACATGGGCGCGCGCGTGGTCATTCACGAGATGCGCCCGAAGGTGAAGACCTTTGCGCATCGCACGGAAAACCTTGGAGAAATGGTCTGTTCCAATTCCTTCCGGTCAGACGATTCCGAACAGAATGCCGTGGGACTGCTGCATTGGGAAATGCGCGCCGCGGGCGGGCTGATCATCGACACGGCCCATCGCCACCGCCTGCCCGCCGGTGGCGCGCTGGCGGTTGACCGCGATCCTTTCGCGCAAAGCGTGACCGCGGCGCTGAAGGCGCATCCCAACATCCGGATCTCGCACGAGGTAATCAGCGCGCTGCCGGACGAGGGGAAGTGGATCTTTGCCACCGGCCCGCTGACGTCGGAATCGCTGGGCCGTGCCATTCAGGCCGAAACCGGGGCCGAGGCGCTGGCGTTTTTCGACGCCATCGCGCCCATCGTCTATTTCGACAGCATCGACATGTCGAAGGCCTGGATGCAGTCGCGCTACGACAAGGGCGAGACCGAGGAAGAGCAGAAGGCCTATCTTAATTGTCCAATGGACAAAGACACTTACGAGGCCTTCATCGACGCGCTTCTGGCCGCCGAGAAAACCGAGTTTCACGAGGGCGAGACGGCGGGCTATTTCGACGGCTGCCTGCCCATCGAGGTCATGGCCGAACGCGGGCGCGAAACCCTGCGCCACGGCCCGATGAAGCCGGTGGGCCTGACCAATCCGCACCAGCCCGAGGTCAAAGCCCATGCGGTGGTGCAACTGCGCCGGGACAACGCATTGGGAACGCTCTACAATATCGTGGGCTTCCAGACCAAGATGAAATATGGCGCGCAGAAACAGGTGCTAAGGATGATCCCGGGGCTCGAGTCTGCGGAATTCGCCCGGCTGGGCGGCATCCACCGCAACACCTTTCTGAACGCGCCTACCCTGCTTGATGCGCAGATGCGTCTGAAATCAAAGCCGCATATCCGCTTTGCCGGGCAGATCACCGGGGTCGAGGGTTATGTCGAATCCGCTGCCATGGGGCTTTTGGCCGGGCGCATGGCGGCGGCCGAGTTGTGCGGGCAAACCTTGCCCGACCTGCCGCAGGACAGTGCTCATGGCGCGCTGGTGCATCACATCACCGGCGGCGCCGAGGCCAAGACCTTTCAGCCGATGAACGTCAATTTCGGCCTCTTCCGGCCGCTGGACGGAATGCGCGGGGGCCGACGTGGCCGCAAGGACCGCTACAAAGGCTACACCGACCGCGCCAAAGAGGTCTGGACCGCCTGGCTTGATGCGCAAAAGCTGGACGCCCGCGCCGCGGAGTGATTTACTCCTGTCATGGTTGAAAAATTTCTGGACAAAGCGTACGGCGTCGACGACCCCGACAGCGTGCGCGATCTCTACGACAGCTGGTCCGCCAGCTATGATGCCGAAATCGCCGAAAACGGCTATGCCACCCCCGGCCGGGCGGCGAAAGCCTTGCGAAAATACATCTCTGATCCAGGCGGTCCGGTGCTGGATTACGGTTGTGGGACAGGGCTTTCCGGCCTTGCATTGAAGCTCGAAGGCTTTGCGGTCTTGGATGGCGCCGATATCTCGACCGAGATGCTGGCGCAGGCCCGCGCCAAAAACATCTATCGCGACCTGAGCGAATTGGACCCGTCAGCCCCGCCGCCCTTTGACAAGGGTGCCTACGCGGCAATCGCCGCGGTGGGGGTCATCGGTGCCGGGGCCGCGCCGATCGGGCTGCTGGACGACCTGATGGCGCTTTTGGACAGCGGAGGCTTGCTGGTCTTTTCGCTCAACGATCATGCGCTCAAGGATCGCCGCAACAAGGGACGGATGAACGAACATATCGACACCGGATCGGCGCGATTGCTGCACGCCAAACACGGGCCGCACCTGCCCGGGATCGGGTTGAAGTCGTCCGTCTACGTTCTTGAGAAAACGTGATATTCACGACCCGTTTCGCACCATCCCCGACCGGCCCTCTGCACCTTGGCCATGCCTATTCGGCGCTTATGGCGCACGAGATGGCGCGCGCGGCGCGGGGGCGATTCCTGCTGCGGATCGAGGATATCGACCAAAGCCGCGCCCGTCCTGAATGGGAGGCGCGGATTTACGACGATCTGCGCTGGCTTGGCCTGGATTGGGAAACGCCGGTGCGGCGGCAGTCAGAGCATCTGGACGCCTACCGGCAAGCGCTTGAAACCCTTTGGTCTTTGGGCCTGCTTTACCCCTGCGGCTGCAACCGGCGCGACATCCTGGCCGCGGCTTCTGCCCCGCAGGAAGGGGGCGAACCGGCCGTCGGGCCGGACGGGCTGATCTATCCTGGCACCTGTCGGCCCCGAACGCCGCCCTCGGGTCAGATGCCCGTCGACCAGGCCCTGCGGCTGGACATGCGCCGTGCCCTTGGGCATTTGGGCGCAAGGACGTTGGAGTTCGAGGAAACCGGACAGACGCCTCGAAAGGTGAGCATCACCCATGATGACCTGATCAATGACACTGGTGACATCGTGATTGCCCGCCGCGACATGGGCACCTCGTATCATCTGAGCGTTGTCGTCGATGATGCGGCGCAGGGCATCTCCCATGTGGTTCGCGGTCAGGACCTTTTTGACGCGACCAGAATTCACGTGGTTTTGCAAAGGCTTTTGGGCCTTCCCTCACCCGTCTACCACCATCACCGGCTGATCCGCGACGCCGCGGGCAAGCGGCTGGCGAAACGCGACGATGCCCGGGCCATCGCCACCTATCGCGATCAGGGCGACACACCCGCCGACATCCGAAGACGCGTTGGGTTGCCCTAGGATGAGACGGTCATGGGCTGGGCAAGCTCGACCTCGGCCCCGTCGCGGATGCCAGTATAAAAGCAGCTGCGCCGGTTGGTGTGACACGCCGGGCCGGTCTGATCGACCAGCACCAGCAGGCAGTCGCGGTCGCAATCGACGCGCAGATCGACCAGCTTCTGCACATGGCCCGAGGTTTCGCCCTTGATCCAGAAGCTCTGACGTGACCGCGACCAGTAGGTCACGCGCCCCGATTCCAGGGTTTGCGCCACGCTTTCGGCGTTCATCCAGGCCATCATCAGCACCTCGCCCGACTGCGCATCCTGCGCAATCGCCGGGATCAGGCCCTTTTCATCATAGACCAAGGTCGCAGGATCGAAGGACATGGGCAAAAACCTTTTTGCAACGAGGGGCCGAGCCCCTATTTAAGAGGCACGGCAACGAAGGGAAAGCCATGTCCGGCGAAAACGATCTGATCAAGCTTTATTCGACGCGCATCCTGGCGCTGGCGTCGGACATTCCCCATACCGACCGGCTGGACAGCCCCGACGCGACGGTCAAGAAACGCTCGCCCCTGTGCGGATCGACGGTGACGGTGGATCTGCAGATCAATGACGGCGTGGTCAGCGACTTCGGCCAGGACGTAAAGGCCTGCGCGCTGGGACAGGCGGCGGCGTCTGTCGTGGGCGGGGCCATCATCGGCACCACCCCGGCACAGATCGCCGCGGCGCGGGACGCGTTGAAGGCGATGCTGAAATCCGACGGGCCGACCCCGCCCGCCCCCTTTGACGGGCTTGAGGTGCTGCGCCCGGCCGCCGCCTACAAGAACCGCCATGCGTCGATCATGCTGACGCTCGATGCCGCGGTCGAGGCGGCAGAGATCGCGCAAAAGGCCCACTGCGCCTGAAATCCCTGGCTTCGGACTAAAAAAACCGCCGCACTTCGGGAACGAAGGCGGCGGTCAGTGGCGTGGCTTGTGGGTTCCCGGGAACGCTCAATGGGGTGGGACAACCCCGGAAGAGGACGGAACAGGCAGTGTCAGTCGCTTGCATCGAATTTGGGACAGGATGCAGGAACGCCCGGCACAAGCACGCAGGCAGAAAGGGTACGATCAGGCGAGGACCGGAAGGTGCAGCGCCACCATCAGCATGACGATCAGCGAAACCGCCCCGATGGCATCCTGCAGCAGCGTGTCGTGGCTGCGGGCGACGGTGCTTTTGATCTGGGTCAGCATGGCGGGTCACTCCGGGCTTGGTTAACTCTGTTGCCTCTTTGTTCTCATATTGCCCGCAGCAAGTAAAGAACTTTTTAAGAACATTCGTGAACATACTGGAACATACCCTGTGTCCCAGCAGCTAACCCACTGATATCAGGCGGATTGCCTCGTCCTGGCGCATCAGCCACAGCAGAACGCGCGCCGACTCTCCGCGCGGGCTGGTCAGCGCCGGGTCTTCGGCCAGCAGGCGGCGGGCATCGCTTTGCGCCACGGCCATCAGCCCGGCCTGCCGTTCCAGATCCGCCACGCGGAACCGCGGCAGGCCCGATTGCGCCGTGCCGATCAGATCGCCCGAACCGCGCATTTCCAGATCGACCTCGGAGATACGAAAGCCATCCTCGGTCTCGCGCAGGGTGGTCAACCGCTTCGTCCCGGTTTCGGACAGCGGTGGCTGATACATCAGCAGGCAGGTCGACTCCTGCGTGCCGCGCCCGACGCGACCTCGCAACTGATGCAACTGCGCAAGGCCAAAGCTTTCGGCCCGTTCGACCACCATGATCGTCGCATTTGGCACGTTCACACCCACCTCGATCACCGTGGTCGCGACCAGCACGGCGGTGTCTCCGGCCACGAAGCGCGCCATCGCGGCGTCCTTGTCCGACGGGGCGAGTTGCCCGTGCACCAACCCGACAGCGTGTTCGCCCAGCACAGCCCGCAGCTGGCGAAACCGCTCTTGCGCGGCGGTCAGATCGACGTTTTCGCTTTCCTCGACCAGCGGACAGACCCAATAGGCCTGCCGACCCTCGGCGATGGCGCGGCGCAGGTGGTCGACCACTTCGGACATGCGTTCGGAGGACACCAGCGCGGTGCGGATCGGTTTGCGACCGGGCGGTTTTTCATCCAGCACCGACACATCCATGTCGCCGTATTGCGCCAGCGCCAGGCTGCGCGGGATCGGCGTCGCGGTCATCACCAGCACGTCGGCCCCCTGCCCTTTCTTGCCGAGCTCCAGCCGCTGACGGACGCCAAAGCGATGCTGTTCGTCGACCACCGCAAGCCGCAGGTCATGAAACGCCACGTCCTTTTGAAAGACCGCATGCGTCCCGACAAGGATCTGGATGTCACCCCGGGCCAGCGCCTCGAGCTTGGCGCGGCGTTCGGCGCCCTTGTCGCGCCCGGTCAGAAGCTCCAGCACGACACCAGCCGCGGCGGCAAGCGGCTGAAGCCCCTCAAGATGCTGGCGCGCAAGGATTTCCGTCGGCGCCATCATCACCCCCTGGCCGCCGGATTCGACCGCGACCAGCAGCGCCATGAAGGCCACCAGCGTCTTGCCCGCGCCCACGTCGCCCTGCAGCAGCCGGTTCATCCGCTGCGGCTGCGCCATGTCGTCGGCGATCTCTTCCATCGCGCGATGCTGCGCCCCGGTGGGCCGGTACGGCAGCGCCGCCAGAACCCGTGACCGCAGCGCACCGTTGCCCTGGCTCACCTGCCCCTTGCCACGGCGGCGGTTGATCCGGGCAAGGCCCAGCGTCAACTGATGCGCCATGAGCTCGTCATAGGCCAACCGCGCCCGCGCGGGCGCTGTGGCGGACAGGTCCGACGCGCCCCCCGGGGCATGGGCCTGCGCCAATGCCGCGTGCCAGTCGGGCCAGCCCTCTTTGGCCTTCTGTGCAGGGTCGATCCAGTCCTCCAGCGTCGGCACGCGGGTCAGCGCGTCGGCCATCGCCTTGGCCATCAGCTTTTGCGTCACCCCGGCGGTCAGCGGATAGACCGGCTCGAACTGCGGCAGCGCATCGGCCTCGTCGGGGCGCAGGATGTGATCGGGATGGACCATCTGTGCGATGCCGTCGAAATACTCGACACGGCCTGACAGCAAACGCCGCTGGCCGGTGGGCAGAATCCGCGCGAGGTAGTCGCCCCGGGCGTGAAAGAACACCACCTGAAACGCGGTCTGCGCATCGGTCACGGTGATCCGGTAGGCGCCGCCCTTGCTGCGCGGCGCGCGGTGCTGGCCGATCTCAACCTCGACCGTGACCACGCCGGGCAGATCCGCGCCCTGCACCGTGTCGCGCAGGCGCCGGTCGATGCCGGAATGCGGCAAGGTCAGCAGCAGGTCGCGCGGCGCGAGGATATCAAGCTGTTCAAGGGCTTGCGCGGTCTTCGGCCCGATTCCGTCCAGCGCCGTCAGCTCTCCGAACAGCGGGAACAGTACCTCGGGCCGGCCGGTCATGCCTGACCGATCAGCGCCAGCCACGCGTCTTCGTCCATCAGCTCGACCCCCAGGTCGCGGGCCTTCTTTTCCTTGGACCCCGCGCCCGGCCCCGCCACGACGATGTCGGTCCGGGCCGAGACCGAGCCCGATACCTTGGCCCCCAGCGCCTCGGCCCGGGCCTTGGCCTCGGCCCGGGTCATGCGTTCCAGCGTGCCGGTAAAGACCACGGTCTTGCCCGCGACCGGGCTGCCCTCGGTGTCGGGGCGGGCCGCCGCCTGAATGGTCAGATGCGCGACCAGCCGCTCGATCGAGGCGCGCTCGGCCTCCTGCGCAAAGCTGGTCACGAGCGAACGCGCCATCACCGCGCCCACCCCGTCGATGCCCAGCAGATCGTCCCAGGCCGTCCCGGTTTCGTCCGCCGCGGCGCGCATCGCCGTTTCGAACGCGTCCCAAGTGCCGTAGTGGCGCGCCAGGAGGTTCGACGCGGCCTCGCCCACATGGCGCAGCCCCAGGGCAAAGATCACCCGGCCCAGAGGAATGGTCCTTTTCTCGGCGATGGCGGCAAAGAGGTTGCTGGCGGATTTCTCGCCCCAACCCTCACGGTTCTTGAGCTGTTGCAGCCCCGCGCCGTAATTCTTCTCCAGGTCAAAGATATCGCTCGGTTCCTTGATCCAGCCGTCGCGGTAGAACTGTTCGACCTGCTTGGCGCCCAGCCCTTCGATGTCAAAAGCGGCGCGGCTGACGAAATGCTTGAGCTTTTCGACCGCCTGCGCCGGGCAGACGATGCCGCCGGTGCAGCGGCGCACCGCGTCCCCCTCCTCCCGGATGGCATCCGATCCACATTCCGGGCAGGTCGCGGGAAAGGCATAGGGTTTCGCATCCTCCGGGCGTTTGGACAGATCGACATCGGCGATTTTCGGAATGACGTCGCCCGCGCGGTAGACCTGCACCCAGTCGCCCACGCGGATATCCTTGCCGTCGCGGATCGCTTCGCCCTTGGCATCGCGCCCGGCGATGTAATCCTCGTTGTGCAGCGTCGCATTGCTGACCACGACACCGCCCACGGTCACTGGCAGCAGCCGCGCCACGGGGCTGAGCGCGCCGGTCCGGCCCACTTGGATGTCGATTGCCTCGAGCCGGGTCCAGGCCAGTTCGGCGGGAAACTTGTGCGCGATGGCCCAGCGGGGTGTGGTGGACCGAAAGCCCAGCCGCCGCTGCAGGTCCAGATCGTCGACCTTGTAGACGACCCCGTCGATATCGTAATCGAGCGTGGCGCGCTGTTCCTCGATGCTGGCGTAGTGCGCCAGCATTTCGGTCGGTCCGTCGCAAAGCGCGGTCAGCGGGTTGGTCTGAAAGCCGAGTTCCTCCAGCCTGCGGATCGCGCCCATCTGGCTGTCTGCCAGCGGTTCGGACACCTCGCCCCAGGCATAGGCGAAAAAGCGCAGTGGACGGGATTTGGTGATCTGCGGATCAAGCTGCCGCAAGCTGCCGGCCGCCGCATTGCGCGGATTGGCAAACGTCTTGCCGCCCCGTTCGGCCTGCCGCGCGTTCAGCGCCTGAAAATCCGCGTGGCTCATGTAGACCTCGCCGCGCACCTCCAGCATTTCAGGCGCGCCGCTCAGGGTAACGGGAATATCGTCGATGGTGCGGGCATTGGCGGTGACGTTTTCGCCCACCGCGCCGTCGCCACGGGTGGCGGCCTGCATCAGCGTGCCGCCTTCGTAGCGCAGGCTCAGCGACAGCCCGTCGATCTTGGGCTCTGCCGTGTAGGGCAGCGGCGCATCATCTGCCAGCCCCAGGTAGCGCCGAATCCGGGTGTCGAACTCCGCGATCTCCTCCGCCTCGAAGGCATTGCCCAGCGACAGCATCCGCACCGCGTGATTGACCTTGCCAAAGCCGTCGGCCGGGGCGGCGCCGACCTGGTCCGACGGGCTGTCCTCCCGTTTGAGTTCGGGAAACCGCGCCTCGATCGCGGCATTGCGGCGCTTGAGCGTGTCATACTCCGCATCCGACAGCTCTGGCGCGTCTTCGGCGTGATATGCGGTGTTGGCCGCCGCCAACTGGCTGGCCAGCGCCGCCAGTTCCTCGCGCGCCGCGTCCTCGCTCAGATCCTCGACAGCCGTCCGACTTTTCGACATCCACCCCTGCCCCGTTCCGCCCGGTATTCGGCACCAGTGATAGGCGCGCGGGAATGTCAGGTCCAGAGGTCAGACGCCGTCCTGCAATCTCAGGCGCCGATGGCGATCTTCGTCACGCTGTCGTCTTTCGGTTCGGGATCGCGCAGCACGTATCCACGGCCCCAGACGGTTTCGATATAGCTCTCGTCGCCCGTCGCCTCTGACAGTTTCTTGCGCAACTTGCAGATGAAGACGTCGATGATCTTGAGCTCCGGTTCATCCATGCCGCCGTAAAGATGGTTGAGGAACATCTCTTTCGTCAGGGTTGTGCCCTTGCGCAGACTCAGAAGCTCCAGCATCTGGTATTCCTTGCCGGTCAGATGCACAGATTTGCCCGCAACTTCGACCGTCTTGGCATCGAGGTTGACCGAGATCTTGCCGGTGTTGATCACCGATTGCGAATGCCCCTTGGACCGACGGATGATCGCGTGGATGCGGGCGACCAGTTCGTCCCGGTGAAAGGGCTTGGTCAGGTAATCGTCGGCGCCGAAGCCAAATCCCTTGATCTTGCTTTCGGTGTCGTCGGACCCCGAGAGGATCAGGATCGGCGTTTCGATCCGCGCCAGCCGCAACTGGCGCAGCACCTCGTGCCCGTTCATGTCCGGCAGGTTCAGATCCAGCAGGATCAGATCATAGTCATAGAGCTTTGCCAGATCGATCCCCTCTTCCCCCAGATCGGTGGCATAGACGTTCAGATTGGCATGCGTCAGCATCAGTTCGATGCTCTTCGAGGTCGTCGGATCGTCTTCCACCAGAAGAACGCGCATGGGCTGTCTCCACTAAATTGCATCGCTATTCCGGAAACCTGAACAAAATAGGTTAACCGGCTCTTACCATAACCGCCCCGAATTGAATTGCAACTTATGGTTGTCGATATTTTTGCAAGGCCGTCGCCTTGAGCGCATCTTCGCCGTGAAATGCAACGGCGCGGATCCACTCGGTCAGTTCCTCGCTGCTGAGCTGGTAGCGCTGCATCGCCTGTTCCTGCGTCAAGAGACCGTAAAGCACCGCGCGCACCACGGTGGCCTTGCGCGAGGCGACCCAGCGCTGGACGCCCTGCGGCGGCAGGTCCGCGCGCGTCATCACCGACCCGTCCGGCAAGGTCACGGCCCTTGGCCCGTCGATTTTCTTCAGATACATGGGCAGTTCCCCGTTTCAAGCGCGCCGCCATCTGACCGGTCCACGCTTAACGCGGGATGAAACCACCCCTTGAGAGTGCTTAGGATTTTCCTATATTCGCGCCCATCATCAGGAGATTGTCATGCCGCTCGACGCCCCCAAGCTGAACTCGCTGGGCTTTGCCAAACCGCCGTCCGAAACCCGCGTGGTCGTGGCGATGTCGGGCGGCGTGGACTCGTCCGTCGTGGCGGCGCAACTGGCATCCGAAGGCTATGACGTGGTCGGCGTGACGCTGCAGCTATATGATCACGGCGCGGCGCTGGCCAAAAAGGGCGCCTGTTGCGCGGGCATCGACATCCACGACGCCCGCCGCGTGGCCGAGGAAATGGGCTTTCCCCATTACGTGCTGGATTACGAGAACATCTTTCGCGACGCGGTGATCGACGAATTCGCCGAAAGCTACCTGGGTGGCGCCACCCCCGTGCCCTGCATCCGCTGCAACGAACGGGTCAAGTTCAAGGATCTGCTGGAAACCGCGCGCGACCTCGATGCCGACTGCATGGCGACGGGCCACTACATCCAGCGCAAGATGGGTGCCGCCGGAGCCGAGCTGCATTCCGCCGCCGATGCCAACCGCGACCAGAGCTATTTTCTGTTCTCCACCACGCCGGAACAGCTCGACTACCTGCGCTTTCCGCTGGGGCACCTGCCGTCGAAGGATGCGACACGGGCGCTGGCGGCGAAATTCGGGCTGAGGGTGGCGGACAAGCCCGACAGCCAGGACATCTGCTTCGTCCCCGATGGCAACTATGCCGCGGTGATCGAGAAACTGCGCCCCGGCGCGGCGGAGCCCGGCGAGATCGTGCATGCGGATGGCCGGGTGCTGGGCAGGCACAACGGCGTCATCCACTACACCATCGGCCAACGCAGGGGCCTGGGCATCGGCGGCCTCGCCGACCCGCTATATGTGGTCAAGCTCGATGTCGACACGAGCCGCGTCATCGTCGGCCCGAAAGAGTTGCTTTCGACCCGCACGATCCCGGTGCGCGAGGTCAACTGGCTGGGCGACGCGCCTTTCACGTCGCAAGCCGAATGGCACGTCTCGGTCAAGGTCCGCTCCACCCGGCCGCCGCGCCCGGCGGTGATCCGCCCTGTGTCGGACACCGAAGCCGAGGTTGAGCTTCTGACGCCCGAAGAAGGCGTGTCGCCGGGACAGGCCTGCGTTTATTACGAAAGCGAAGGCAGCCGCATCCTGGGCGGCGGCTGGATCTGGCGCGGCCACTGACCTGCCGCAGCGCTTGTGGCCACTGCGGCAGCGAGGGGCCAGCCCCTCGCGCTCCCCGAAGTATTTATGGACAGATGAAACAGGCAAGGGCCCGCGATCTACACCACGAGCCCCGATGAAGCATGGCTTCACCTGCCGCGGTCATCGGCGCTTCCGCCTGTACCGCAGCGACAGATGATCCGATCCTGGTAAACAAAGCGTTTTCATCTGCCCGAAAATACTTCGGGGGAGTCGCGGCTTGCCGTGACGGGGGGCAGCGCCCCCTGAAAAAACCTGTGCGGGCCGCAGGCCCGCTCCGCCGGATCACGCTCAGACGCGGCGCAGCGCCAGAACCGCATTCAGGCCGCCAAAGGCAAAGGCGTTGGACAGCGCGACGGTCACCTTTGCCTCGCGCGCCTCGTTGGGGACCACGTCCAGCGCACATTCGGGATCCGCTTCCTCGTATCCGATCGTGGGCGCGATAACCCCGTCGCGCAGCGCCATGATGCAGGCCAGAAGCTCCACCGCGCCAGTGCCGCCGATCAGGTGACCGTGCATGGATTTCGTCGACGACATCATCAGCCGGTCGGCATGGGTGCCGAAGACATCCGCCACCGCGGCGCATTCGGTCTTGTCATTGGCCGCCGTACCGGTGCCGTGGGCGTTGATGTAGCCGACCTCGTCGCGGTTGATCCCTGCATCGGCCAGCGCGCCGGAAATGGCGCGCGCCGCCCCCTGTTTCGACGGCATCACGATATCGGCGGCGTCCGACGACATCGCATAGCCCACAACCTCGGCCAGGATATCGGCGCCGCGGGCACGGGCGTGCTCATAGGCCTCGAAGACGAAGATCCCGGCGCCTTCTCCCTGCACCATGCCGTTGCGGTTGGCCGAGAACGGGCGGCAGGCGTCGCGGCTCATGACGCGCAGCCCTTCCCAGGCCTTGACCCCGCCGAAGCACAGCATCGATTCCGATCCGCCGGTGATCATCGCCTGCGACATGCCCGACCGCACCATCTGGAAGGCCTGCGCCATCGCGTGATTCGACGACGCACAGGCGGTCGAGACGGTAAAGCTCGGACCCTTGAGGTTGTGCTGCATCGACACGTGGCTGGCGGCGGCGTTGTTCATCAACTTGGGCACCACGAAGGGATGTACGCGGTTCTTGCCGGCCTCGTAGACCGAGCGGTAGTTGTCGTCCCAGGTGCTGACGCCGCCGCCCGCCGTGCCCAGCACGACGCCCGCCCTGGCCGCCAGTTCACCGGTAAAGCTCAGCCCCGACTGTCGAATCGCCTCTTCTGCCGCGATCAGGGTGAACTGGGTGAACCGGTCGTACAGCATCATCTGCTGGCGGTTGAACACCGCCTCGGGGTCGAAATCCGTGACCTGTCCGCCGATCTGGATCGACAACCGGTCGACATCGCGAAATTCCAGTGGCCCGATACCGCACCGCCCCTCGCGCATGGCGGCAAGCGTTTGCGGCACGTCATGCCCCAGCGCGTTTATCGTGCCCGCGCCGGTTATGACAACGCGGTTCACGACGACTGCTCGGCCACCAGCCGCTCTATGCCCGTCACGATCGACCCGACCGTCGAGATGTCGAAATCGCTCTCTTGCGGGTCGTTGGCGTTGAACGGGATCGAGATGTCAAAGGCTTCCTCGATCGCGAAAATGCTTTCCACCAGCCCGAGGGAATCGATGCCTAGCTCTTCGAGCGTGTTTTCGAGCTTGACGTCCTCAACCTCGACAAGCGCCTGCTCGGCGATGATTTCACGCACTCGGGTGTCTACATCCATTGCCCCGGCCCTCTACCCTGCATCGGTCACGGGTGATTTAGTCATTCCCGGTCAGCTTTGAAACCGCTTTTTGAAGCGCCGCCACGTCGCGGAAAAGCCTCGGCAGACGGCGCAGGCCCTTGTAGGACTCGATGTGGTTGTCCATCTTCATCGCCGGGTAGCCCAGCATGACACGGCCTGCTGGCACATTGGCCAGAACCTTGGTCGCGCCGCCGGTGATGACGTTGTCGCCGATCACAAGGTTGTCGGACACGCCGGTCTGCCCCCCCAGGACCACGTTGTTGCCGATCCGGGTCGATCCGGCGATGCCGACCTGCGCGCAGATCAGACAATCGCGGCCGATGGCGACGTTGTGTCCGACCTGGGCCAGATTGTCGAACTTGCAGCCGTCGCCCACCACCGTGTCGCGAACCGATCCGCGATCAATGCAGGCATTGGCCCCCAGTTCCACGTCGTCACCGATCCGCACCGAGCCCAGCGAATGGATACGCGCCCAGGATTGCGCCGCGTCAGAGCCTTCGGTGCCCAGCGACTCACGCGCCCGCTCGACCCCCGACACTTCGGGAGTAACGAAGGAGAACCCGTCTGCGCCGACCACCGCGCCGGGTTGCGCCACGAACCGCGCGCCGATGCGCACCCGCGCGCTCAGCCGGACACCTGCGTGCAGCAGCGCACCTTCGCCCAGCGACACGTCCCATCCGACATGGCACTGCGGCCCGATGACCGAACCTGCACCGATCCGCGCGCCCGGCCCGATCACGCAAAGCGGGCCGATGGCGACATCTTCGCCAAGGGTCGCGGTCGGATCAACGACGGCCGAAGGATGAATCCCGGGCCCGTAGCCCTGCCCGGGGTCCATCATCGCCGACAGGCCCGACATGGCGAACCGCGGCCGCGGCGCGAGGATCGCGGCGCTCAGCCCGAACCCCTGCCAATCGGCCCCGTCCCACAGAAGGGCGGCGCGGGCCTGGCCTTGGGCCAGCGCTTCGGCATAGGCCGGGCGCATCGCCAGCGCGATTTGATCGGGGGCCGCCGTCGCAGGCTCTGCCACCCCAGTGATGCGCAAATCGGCATCACCCTCGGCCTGCAGGCCAAGCGCCGTGGCAATATCGCGGATCGTGTAGGCCATGAGGGTCCCCCGGATGTCTCCGGAGGCAGTGTTAGCTTTGTTGCCCGGTCAGGGCCACCCCCGCGCCGCGCAGCGCCTGCCAGATCCGCGCGTCGCGCCCGTAGATGTCGCGACGGAAATTGGTCTGACCCTTCGCGGTGGTAAAGGCGGTGCGATAGATCAGGTGCACAGGCACGTCCTGCTCCAGATCCACCTTGGTTTCGGCCCCGCTGCGCAGACGCGCCTGGAAAAAGCCTTTGGGATCGGCGGTCTGCCGGGCCAGCAGCGCGTATGCAAAGTCATGCGGATCGTTCAGGCGGATGCAGCCATGACTGTAGGCGCGCACCTCGCGACTGAACAGATTTTTTGCAGGCGTGTCATGCAGATAGATGTTGTATTTGTTGGGAAACATGAACTTCACGGTTCCAAGCGCGTTGCGCGGGCCCGGCGGCTGGCGCATCGAGAATGGAAAGCTGCTGGCGGAATACTGGGAAAAGCCGCGGCCGCGGTTGACCCGGCGGCCCCGGGAATCGGTGATTTCCAGATGCCCCACGGCGCCGGGGTTGCGGCGCAGCAGCGGCAGGTATTCCTTCACGATGATCGACCGGGGGACATACCAGCTGGGATTGATCACCATATGCTCCATCACGTCGGAAAACTCCGGCGTCTGGCGGTCGTAGCTGCCCGCACCGATCACCGAGCGCGTTTCAAAGGTGACCTTGTCGTCGTCGATGATCTTGGCGGTGAAATCGGTCAGGTTCACCCGGATGTGGCGCTTGCCCAGCCCCTCGGGCAGGTTGATCCAGCGTTCCCGCTCCATCGCGACAAGAACCGATTGCAGCCGCTGCTGCAAGGACACGTTGATTTCCTTGAGCGTGCTGCTCCCGGCCACGCCGTCGACCTCAAGGCCGTTGTCAGCCTGGAATGCCTCTACCGCCGCCTTCATGGCATCGTCATAGACGGCCGACGCGGTGGCGCGCAGATACCCCATGGCGATCAGCCGGTCACGCAGCGCCACGACGGCGGCGCCGCTCTGCCCCGGTTCCAGCTTCGACGCGTTCACCGTGGCCCCCCAGCCGCCCCGCTGCATCTGCTTTTCCATCATCATCTTGGCGCGCATCAGCCGCGTATATTCCGGGCTTTGGGGTGCCAGGCTGCGCATCACCTGGCGCGGATCACCGTCGGCCATCGCCTGAAGAAGTTCATCGTCCGGCCGCTTTGGCACCTCGCGCTTGATCGCGGGAATGACCCGGCCCGGCTCCAGCACGCCGGTCTGGATGTCATGGGCGAATTGCAGAAACGCCCGGCTCAGCGCCACCTCGACCGCGCCCATGTCGCGGGCGGTGCGGGCGGCGCGCATCTGGTTCATCAGAACGCGGTCGTCATAGCGCCCGACAGGCAGGCCATGCGCCCCGGCCATGTCCAGCGCCTCGATCAGCGCCGCACGGCGGGCCTGATGATCGGCCCCCGCCCCGGTCCAGATCGGCTCGAAATTGCGGGCGCGGTAAAAGGCGGCGATTCCATCTTCGCGTGCGGCACTCTCTGCGACGGCCTGCTTGAACGCCGTCACCTGCGCCTGCGCGTATTGCGGCGCCGCGAGCGCAATCCAGCTTGCGGCCAGCGCTACGCCGATGCCGCGTCCCGACAGACGCCAGAAATTCTTTCGCATTTTCAAATCAAACCTTCTCAAGCAACCGAGTTTTTCCATGACACATAAGCATTTGCCTCATGTCCATTCACATTTGCAACAGGTGCTGCGGTTCAGGATGAATTGATGCATCGCGGCACTTCAGATGCGCTGCCCTGGTCACACTGACAGCGATTTCAGCAGATTCTTGCCGAAATCGCTTGCGGCGCAGAAATCCGGGAACTTCTGCCTTTCGACAGGAATCGAGATGTGTCATAGGTTGTAAACACCTTGGGGATAGGGTGACCACACGCGCGCAACGTCGTGCACACAGCAGTGAACGAACGGGACAGGCATTCTCATGACTGACGCAAGCTCTTGCAGCCTTTCGCGGCGCGCCCTTCTTGGCGCATTCGCCGCAACACTGGTAACTGCAGCACCAACGTACTCAAACGCCGCAGGGTTCCTTCGCGGTGGCGGAGATATTCGTAGAATTCGAATGTTTTCGGGCCGGACCGGCGAACGCATCGACATGATCTACTGGGTCGAGGGCAATTATATCGCCGACGCTGTGAAGGAAGTGAACTATTTCATGCGCGACTGGCGCACCGATGACGTGAAATCCATCGACCTGCGCACCATCGACATCATGGCCGCCGCGCACAACATGCTCGATGTATCCGAACCCTACATGCTGATTTCCGGCTACCGCAGCCCGAAGACCAACGCGATGCTGCGGGCGCGCTCGTCCGGGGTGGCGAAGAACTCTCGCCACCTGCGAGGCGAAGCGGCGGACCTGCGGCTGCAGTCGCGCTCGGTCAGCCAGGTGGCCAAGGCCGCATCGGCCTGCCGCGCCGGCGGCGTCGGCCGCTACTCCGGCTCGGATTTCGTGCACATGGACTGCGGCCCAGTCCGCAGCTGGGGCCGGTAACCCGCGCCAGCCAAACAAAGACACGGAAAAGACGCCTTCGGGCGTCTTTTTTTCGGTCTCACGCCGACGCTGCATATACAAGGGAATATTTGGCGCACCTGAGAGGATTCGAACCTCTGGCCTCTGCCTTCGGAGGATTTAATTGCACCTATCCGAAACACGCGATAGAGCACGTCTTTATACGGTAAAGCGTTGAAAGAAATTGTTTTTCTAATGCGCTCCGCCGAAGTCTCTATCCAAACGCAGGTCGCGATTTCCGCCCTACTGCTTACGCAGTGCTTACGCGGGACCGACCGGAAAGGTGCGACTTCTCATGCCAAAACTCACCAAGCGCGTCGTGGACGCGGCCGAGGTTCGAGAAAAAGACTACGTCATCTGGGACGACGAACTGCCCCGGGTTCGGGCTGCGTGTCTTCAAGTCAGGAAAGCGCAGCTACGTCCTCCAATACCGCGCCGCCGGTCGATCGCGCCGCTACAGTATCGGACGTCATGGCATCTGGACGCCAGTCACGGCCCGGAATGAGGCAAGAGTCCAACTCGGCAAGATCGCACAAGGCGAGAACCCAGCCGAAGCCAGGCAAGCGGACCCTAATGCGATGACGGTGGGTGAGCTTGCCGAACGCTATATCGAAGCCATGGACGCTGGCCTCATCATGGGCAAAGGCGGTCGCCCAAAACGACCATCGACGATCTACGTGAACAAGGGCCAGCTGCGTGGCCACATCATACCCCTGATAGGACAACGCCGCGTCCAGGATCTGACCAAGGCCGATGTGACGAAAATGATGAACGACGTCATCACCGGGAAGACGAAGGCGGTGAAGAAAACGAAGAAGCGCGGAAAATCCATCCTACGCGGCGGCCGGGGCACAGCCAGCAAATGTGTCGGCCTCACCAGCTCGATGCTCACATATGCCATCAGCATGGGGATTATTGAACACAATGTCGCTCACGGGATACGGAAGCCCAAAGATATAGTGCGAGACCGCAGGTTGAGCGAAGACGAGTATCGCGAACTTGGGCGCATGCTGAGCGAAGCGGAAGAAGACGCCGACCTTGCATGGACTGTCGGGATCACCCGCCTATTGGCTCTAACGGGCTGTCGTCGCGGCGAAGTCATCTCGCTGAAATGGAGCGAAGTGGACTTCGAGAACAGCTGTCTGCGCTTGGAAGAATCGAAAGAAGGCGCTTCCGTCCGACCCTTTGGCTTGCCCGCCATCGAGTTGCTGGAAGTGCTTCGCGAAACAGCGACGAGCGATTTCGTCTTTCCAGGCAAGCGTGGGGCGGACACCTATGGCGGCCTGCCGAGACAATGGCGGAAGATGTTCGGTGACTCCGAATTGTCAGACCTCACCGCTCATGTCTTGAGACACAGTTTCGCCAGTGTCGCGAACGACCTTGGATTTACCGAGAGCACAATCGCCACGCTACTCGGCCATTCCACCCACTCGATCACGAGCAAGTATATCCACTCCCTCGATAGCGTACTCGTCATGGCGGCCGATACCGTGGCTGGATATATTCAAGGCTTGCTCGACGGCGCTCAGTTCGAGCGAACCGCCTATGCGCTTGATCGGACTGCGCGACGCGAAGCTCTATCCAGCTTTATAGCGCAATCGAGCGTGTAGCCTGACAGGACGCCCTTCACATGAAGCACCGGAAGTCGAACACCTGGTCTACAAGCTCAGGGTTTTGCTGAATGATCTCTGCGAAACGGCCCGAATACACCATCGTCACCGGCAGTTTCTTATAGAGTGTATTGTTGTTCCAATCCATTTTGGTCAGCGCGAGGATGCCGTTGACAGTTTCATGCCAGCCGCCATCTCCAGAGAAACGTCGCAGCAAGAGCGGCGACGGCGTTGGTTTGAGGGCACCCTCCTTGTAGATGTTGTAGCGTGGATGACCTGCCCCCCGAAACTTCCCTCGTTGTGATGTAGAGTTTGCTCAACCTTCTGAAGGAGCAAACGAATGCGAAAGAGCCGTTTCACCGAGGCGCAGATCATCGGGATGATCAAGGAACAGGAAGCTGGAATGCCGACGGCCGAGGTGTGCCGCAAGCACGGTCTCAGCCAGGGCACGTTCTACAAGTTCAAATCGAAGTATGGGGGCATGGAGGTGTCCGACGCAGCCAAACTGAGGTCGTTGGAAGACGAGAATGCCAAGCTCAAGCGGCTGCTGGCCGACACGATGCTGGACAACGTCGTGCTGAAGG
>NZ_JBMPGU010000007.1:0-231850 GCF_049323015.1 Thalassococcus sp. BH17M4-6 | reverse complement strand
TCAGAACTCCACCACGGCGCGGATGGATTTGCCTTCGTGCATGAGGTCGAAGCCGTGGTTGATCTCGTCGAGGCTCAGCTTGTGGGTGATCATCGGGTCGATCTCGATCTTGCCGTCCATGTACCAGTCGACGATCTTCGGCACATCCGTCCGGCCCTTAGCGCCGCCAAAGGCCGTGCCGCGCCAGTTGCGGCCGGTCACCAGCTGGAACGGCCGGGTCGAGATCTCGGCCCCCGCAGGCGCCACGCCGATGATCACGGAGGTGCCCCAGCCCTTGTGCGCGCATTCCAGCGCCGTGCGCATCACGCCGACGTTGCCCGTCGCGTCAAAGGTGTAATCCGCCCCGCCCTTGGTCAGTTCGACCAGGTGCGCGACCATGTCGCCCTCGACGTTCTTGGGGTTCACGAAATCGGTCATGCCGAAGCGGCGCGCCATCTCTTCCTTGTCGTCGTTGAGGTCGACCCCGACGATCTGGTCGGCGCCCGCCAGCCGCAGCCCCTGGATCACGTTGAGCCCGATGCCGCCCAGCCCGAAGACCACGCCGCGGCAGCCGATCTCGGCCTTGGCGGTGTTGATCACCGCGCCGATGCCGGTGGTCACACCACAGCCGATGTAGCAGATCTTGTCGAAGGGCGCGTCCTCGCGCACCTTGGCCAGCGCGATCTCCGGCACCACGGTGTGGTTGGCGAAGGTCGAGCAGCCCATGTAATGGTGGATCGGCGTGCCATCCAGCATCGAGAACCGCGTGGTGCCGTCGGGCAGCAGGCCCTCGCCTTGCGTGCTGCGGATCGCCTGGCAGAGGTTGGTCTTGCCGCTGAGGCAGTATTCGCATTCGCGGCATTCGGGGGTGTAGAGCGGAATGACGTGATCGCCGGGCTTCAGCGAGGTCACGCCCTCGCCCACCTCCATCACCACGCCCGCGCCCTCGTGGCCCAGGATGGCGGGAAAGATACCCTCGGGGTCGTCGCCCGACCGGGTGAATTCATCGGTGTGGCACAGGCCCGTCGCCTTGATCTCCACCAGAACCTCGCCCGCCTTCGGACCCTCGAGGTTCACCTCCATCACTTCCAACGGTTTCCCGGCCTCTAAGGCCACGGCAGCTCTCGTGCGCATGCCAACTCCTCCCAGTCGTCAAGTCGCTCTTACGGCGTTGCGATCACTTTACGACCCCGCCGAAACCGAACAACTGCGACAATGGTTGGTATTGCGAGACATGGACACGACCACGGCGGTCGCGCATAGTTTCCACCAAGGGAGAGAGCTTTGATGACATTCGCACGCGCACTGATTTTCGGCCTCGCCTCCATGGGGTTGGGCCTGCCCGCCACGGCGGCCGACTTTTCCGATCCGACATGGCCCTGCATCCAGCGCAAGGTGGGAGCGCTGTCGATGGGCCTGATGTGGCCGGTGCAGATGGACGAGGACATGCCGCTGGACCCGGCGCTGCGCGCCGCGGCGGACCAACTGGCCGAGACGCTGGCCTTGCGCCGAATCGATCTGGAGACGGCAGAGGGACTTGTCGGCGACTTCGCCGACACGCACGAGGCGGACATGGCGGTGATGAGCTACGTCTTTTCCCGGGTGTTCCGCACGCTGAACACCCGCCGCACGGCGCTGATCGAGGGGATCGGGGAATACTCGCTCAGCCAGATCGCCCGGTCCGAACGGATCGATGAAACCCGCGCCCGGATGGACACGCTGATGGCCGCCGAGGAACCGGATTTCGACGAGGTTGACCGGCTCGAGGAACAGGTGGACTGGGACGAACGCATCTATACGGATCGTCAGAAGTCGCTGACCTATGTCTGCGAAACCCCGGTCCTGCTGGAAAAGCGCCTGTATGCCGTGGCGCAGATGCTGACCGCGGCGGCAAAGGACTGAGCGGTCATTCCCACTCAAGCTCGGTAAAGGCATTGGTGGCGTTGCGCGGATTGTAGGCGTCGAAAAGCGCCCAGCGGGGCCGTTCGCTTTCGGCGATGGTCAGGACCGCGTCGCCCAGTCGTACCCCCGCATCAAGCGCCTGCCGGGTATCCGCCGCCAGAACATCCAGATAGCGCTGCATCGGTTTCGCGGCGTCCGGCCAGTCGAGCACCGGGCCGCCATGCCCGGGCACGACCCGGGTGACCGGCAGGGCCGCCATGTCGGCCATGACCCGCTGCCAGCCGCGCAACGACCCGTCGAGCGCCGGAAGATGGCGCTGAAACACCAGGTCCCCGGCGAAGAGCAGGCCCGAGCCTTCGTCATGGACAGTGAGATCGGTGCCTGTGTGCGACACCGGCCAGGTGCGCAGGGTCAGGATGCGGCCACCGCCCAGGTCGATCTGCGTCCGGTCCTCGACCGCCAGATCGGGGCGAGGCGCGCGGGTGCCGACAAAGGCTCCGGGCCCGACCAGCGTCGCGATGCTTTCCAGGTAGTTGGCCTGCCGGTCGAGCAGCGCCCGCGCCAGCGCGGCATTGGCCACGACCTGCGCGCCCGCCTCAACAAACACCGACGCACCCAGCACATGATCGGGGTGCATATGTGTGAGGATGACGTGGCTTACCGGCAGATCGGTCCGCGCCCGGATCGCCCGCCAGACGCCTTCGCCGACAGCGCGGGTGGTGCCGGTGTCGATGACCGCCACCGATTCCTGCCCGATCACAAAGCCGATATTGGCGACATCGCCAAGGTTGTCCCGGTCCGGCTCTGCGATCCGGCCCAGATGCACAAAGACGCCGGGCGCGGCTTCCTCGAAATCCAGCGCCGTACCTACGGGGCCGCAGCGCGGCGGAACGCCAGGCGCGAGCGTCGGGAAAAGCGCGACAAGGTCGGGCGCCTGCGCCCTCAGCGCCTCGGCGCAGGTGCTTTGCGCTGACGCCTCGAACCCCGGCAAGAGCACCTCGCGGCAGGCCGTCGGATCGGCCACAAGACAGAGGGAAACAAGCGCTTCGAACATATCGGCCCCCGGGCTTTGCACGCCCTATCCTGCGCTTACACGCTTTGGTGAACCACACATACGATAGGCGTTATGTCAATTTTCCGGAATATGTGGCATACAGCGGCCCAAGGGATACGAGGAGGAGACCACCGTGAGACTGATTCAAGCTGCTGCCGTGGCCGTTCTGATCGCGGGATCGGCGCTGGCCGCCGACGACCTGCCGAAAAACCCACTGATCGACGGTGAAAGCTGGGCCGATCTGCGCGGCGATGTGGTGGGCGATGCCACCATCGCGGACGGCAGCGCGGTCTTCACCGTCGACGCGCCCTACCGCGCACATGACGCCGCGACCGTGCCGATCCTGATCAAGCAGACCGACATGGACGCCCATATCGCCCGCGCCACCGTGGTGATCGACGAAAACCCCGCCCCCGTGGCCGGCGAGTTTGTGTTCGGCGATGCCTTGGCGCCGCTCAACTTTGAAATGCGGGTGCGGGTGAACCAGTATTCCAACGTCCGGGTGCTCGCGGAAACCGACGAGGGCCTGTTGATGAACGGCCGCTTCGTAAAGGCGTCGGGGGGCTGTTCCGCACCGGCCAGCCGCGATCCCGAGGTGGCGCTGGCGTCGATGGGACAGATGAAGCTCAAGCTCTTCGGGACAGAGGCGCAGATGTCGACCCCGCGGCGCGAGGCGCAGATCATGATTCGCCACCCGAACTACTCGGGCTTGCAGCGCGATCAGATCACCCAGCTGTTCATCGCGGCGCATTTCATCGACACGATCGAGCTCTACCAGGGTGAAGACATGCTGTTCACCATGACCGGCGGCATCTCGATTTCCGAAAATCCGGTGTTCCGGTTCGAATATGACGACAACGGATCGACCTCCCTGCGGGTGCGGGCCACCGACACCGAAGGCAACGTGTTCGAGCAGGAGTTACCGAAAGCCGCGCAATCCTGATGCCTGGACGGTTCGATCGCGACACCTGACAGCCAATACAGAGATCCACTCGGCGCCATCCCTCGGGCTGGCGCCGTTTTTCTTGAGAAAAACGGCCCGGAAATTTCAAAATTTCCGGTCTGCCTTGGGGCCCTCGGTCCCGACTATAGCATTTCGCGTCAACTCTGGATCACTTAACACTGCCTGAAATCAAAGATTTCAACGCGTTAAGTGATGCATCATGTATCAGGTCAACGCGAAACGCTAGAAACAAACGCGAAACGCTAGAAACAGATGATCTCGGCCTCGGCTTGGGCGCGGCGCAGGTCTGCAACGATGGCCGCCGCCATGGCCGACGACCGGAAGATCGCCATCCGCTCCCCCCCTGTCAGCCGCATCGACAGCACGGTTTCCGCCTCGACATACTTGTCGTAGGGCAGGATCGACGCGATCGTGTCGATGGAACAGGAACACTGTTCCAATGCCGTCCGGCTTTGCCCGTTCGTGGCCATGCAGCCAAAGATGTAATCGGCCCGCGCGGCGGTGGGGTAGTCGTTCAGCCGCTCCTCGACCGTCTGCGCGGTGGCGGGCGCTGCGAGGGCGGCGGCGATCAAAAGGGTGACACCGGCCTTCATTCCGCGTCTTCCAGCGTCTCGAACGTCAGGACGGATTCGTAGGCAGACGCCTTGGCGGACAGGCTGTGGTACCAGCCCGGCACCTCGTCGGACATGGTGACGGTCATCGCCATGTCGCCAAAGCCCTGCATCCGGTCGACGTTGGGGTCGCCCTCGAAGGGGCGCAGGGTCACGCTGGTCGTGGCGATTGTGCGCCCGTCGAACTGCGCCTCGCCGGGCACCGCGTCGGTCGGGGTTACAAGCGCGTCCTTGATGCGGTTGCGGATGTAGAAAAGGCTTCCGCCCGCGGATTCACCCATGTCGCGTGCCACGGTTTCCACGAAATACATGATCATCGGGTTGCCGACGCTGGCGGGAAATTTTCCCAGATTTCGGTATTTGTCGCCCTGCTCGAACCGCAGGAACGCGGTCGGTGCGCTGCCCTCCTCGACCTGCAGGACCACGCGCCCTGTGTCGCGCGGCCCGGTGTCGGGCTTGATCGCATTGGTCACCTCGCGGTCATAGACCAGTACCGCGTCCCGGGGCACGTCATCCAGCGTGCCGTTCTTGAACAGCAGATCGTAGGTTTCGGTGCCCGACATTTCGGCCCAGGCGGGCGTCAGCGTCAGACAGGCCGCAATGCATGCGGAGCCCAGTATTCTCAACATTCGAAGTCCTCCCGATTGGCAGGTTAGCCCACGCGTGTGGGGTGTCATGCGATACTTTTGTCTGTGGCGCCCCGGCTGGCCGGGCCCGCCGGCTGACCGCGCGTCTTCCAGTCGATGAGCGGGCGCAGCCGCGCCAGCTGCACGGGTTTGGTCAGGACGGTGAAATCCTCTTCCTCTCCGATCCGCACCAGTTCGGGCCCGCGTTCGGCGGTGATCATGATGGCGGGCACGTGGATGCCCGTCGCCTTGCGGATGGCGCGGATGGATTTGACCCCGGTGTCATCGCCATCGAGCTGAAAGTCCACCAGAAGGATGTCCGGGGCCATGCCGATGTCCTGCACCAACGCCAGCGATTCGGCGGTCGACGCGGCGGCCAGCACGCTGGCGCCCCAGCTTTCCAGCTTTTGCGTCGTGGCGAAAAGCACGTAAGGGTCGTTCTCGATCACCATGGCGATCAGGTTCATGTCCTCATCGTTCACATCGCGCGGCGACGGCAATGCGGCGACGACGTGATCGGGCTTCGGTACCATTTCCATCCCGATGGAAAACACCGACCCGACCCCGGGTTTGGACCGGACCTGCACCGTGTGCCCCAGATGGCGGCAGGTGCGGTCGACGATCGACAGGCCCAGCCCCATGCCAGACCCGGGGGCGACGTTGTCGGCGCGGGTGAATTCCTCGAAGATGCGCGCCTGGTCCTTGTGGGAAATGCCCATCCCGGTGTCCCAGACCTGCAGGATCACCTGGTCGCCGCGGCGGCGGCAGCCGACAAGGATGCGTCCGTTGTCCGTGTACTGGATCGCGTTCACCACGAGGTTCTGCAAGGACCGCAGCAGGTAGCGCTGGTCGCTTTTGACCCAGACCGAGGATGGCACCACGTCCAGCCGGATGCCCTTTTTGCGCGCGACCGGCGCATGATCCTCGATGATGCCCTGCATCAGCGTGCCCAGGCAGACGTCACTTACTGTCAGCGCGCTTTCGGTGCTTTCCAGCCGCGAAATGTCCAGGAGCGCGTGCAGCAGCGATTCAATCGACGCAAAGGATCCGTCCAGCCGCTCGACCGTCGGTTCGAGGCTGGTGTGTTCGGCCATGTCCCACAGGGTCGAGATCAGCAGTTTCGCGGCATTGATCGGCTGCAACAGATCGTGGCTCGCCGCCGCGAGAAAACGCGTCTTGGACGACACCGCCGCCTCTGCCGCCTCCTTGGCGATGCGCAACTCTTCCTCGACCCGGGCCTGCAGCTTTGACTGTTCGGTCAGGCGCTGGTTGGCGCTGGTGAGTTCCGAGGTGCGTTCCTCGACCCGCTTTTCCAGCATCTCGGTCGCGCGGCTTTCCAGCGTCACATCCTTGATGTCGACCAGGAACCCGCGGTCGGGCAGCAGGTTGGCCTGCAGGTCCAGCACCCGGCCATTGGCGTGGCGCAGGCGCTTGCGCAGGCGGCCTTCGGTGCGCAGGCGGTAGGGCCAGCGGTCGATATCGGTGATGTCGGCCTGCAGCAGCAGCCCCTTGTTCTGCACGAATGTCAGGATCTGCGGAAAGGTCGTGCCCTTCTGCACCAGCGTGAAGGGCAGGCCCAGCAGTTCGCGGAACCGGTCGTTCTGGATCATCACCGTGCCGCCGCGGGTGAAGGTGCAGATGCCCGACGACATGTTGTCGAACGCCGCTTGCAGGTAATGTGCCTGCATGTCGATCAGCTGGTCCTTTTCTGACCGGTTCTGGCGTACGATTTCAGTGATTTCGGTCTGCAGGACGATCACATTGTCGGCCGAGGTGTGCTGCAGCCCGATCTGGAACCACCGGTCGTCGGACAGGTCCACGACGAAAGACACATGCGCCGAGGTCCCCAGCGCCTTGCGCGCTTCGGTCAGATCGCGGCGCAGGCGGTCTTCGCTGTCGGCCAGATCGCGCGACCCTTGCATGAGGTCGAAATACCGCTCGATCCGCAGACCGCTTTCGATCTCGGCGGCGATATCCGGCAGCAGCGTGCGGAAAAGGTCGTTGCAGACCATCAACTCGCCATCGCTGAAAAGGGCAAAGCCCCCTTCCATCGCCGACAGCGCATCGGTCAGGTTCTTCTGCGCGCGCTCGCGGTCGGTCCGTTCAAGCTCCAGCGCGTTGGACGCGCGCTCCAGATCGCGGGTCTTGGCCCAGACCTGCCCTTGCAGGGCGATGGCCGACTGGAACGCCGCATAGGCCGACTGTCCGACATCGTGCTGATGGTTCGAACGGCGCACCAGCGCGTCGATGATCTTGGCCTGCCGCGCGACCTGCACGTCCAGGGGTTCGCTGGGGTCGATCAATGCAGATCCCTTTTCTTCGGCTCGAAGAAGGCCACGCCCACGAAGGTCTGGTTCACATGCACGCCGCAGGTCTGTTCGCCGTAGGTGTTGAAGCCCAGAACCTTGTGATTGCGAAAGATCTCGGACACCTCGCCGCTCAGCTGTTTCTGCTCGATCTCGAGTTTGCGCAGCACGCAGTCGAAGCCAAGGATGAAATCCGGCGGGCGGCCCTGGCTGCTTTTGACATCGAGCCCGGCCTCGAGCGTCCGAAGGATTTCCTTGCCCCGGCCCAGCGTCAGCAGAAGCCCGTCGTCGATGGCCGACAGGAACGACAGGGCGTGCGCGCCGGGCGCCTCCTGGATGGCGCGAACGTGGTAGTTCATGTTGTTGCGCACCAGGATCGGGTTTTCCGCAAAGACCTGCGGCGACAGATCGTCGACCCCGACCCCCACCAGCCGTGCGTATTCCGGCGCGGCGGGCGCGCCGTTCAGCTCAAGCACGAGACGTTCCTCGGGCACCGCATGGGTAACGACCATCTGCTTTTCGGTCGGCAGGAAGTGATCGAAGCCCAGACCGGTGAATTCCAGGTCCGTCTCGAGGATCAGCAAAAGCGCGGCGTTGGTGTGAAACGCCCCGCCCTGCAGCACGAAGGTTTCGCGGAAATGCAGACCGTTGCCCGCCGATCCGCCAAACACCGGCATCTCGTCCAGCCCCATTTCCAGCGCCATCACAAGCATGTCTTCCTGCTTGGACAGGCCGTCGGCAAAGATCAGCGCCAGGCGGCTCCAGTCGGCGGTCTTGCGGAACTGCGTCGCGGTGCGCCGGGCATCTGCCGCGATCTGCTGGATCGACATCGGTTTCAGCGGGTCGATCAGCAGCGACGCGCAGCGGAAATGCCGCTTCGGGAAGGTGATGATCAGCAACGCTTCGGTGTCGTAGCCCGCGGGCGTGATCTGGCCGGCGGTCGTGCATCCGAAGACCGGCGTGCCCTCCAAGTCGCGGTCCAGCGCGTGGGCCAACCGGTCAAGGTGCAGCCCGTCGGGGATCAGCACCAGTGCAAAACAGATGTCGCCGGTGTCCAGTTGCGACACCGCGTCCTGCACCGCCGCATCGGCGTCGCGTTCGTAGGACACGGCGACCCCCACGGATGCCGGTCTGGAAAGGCTTTGCAGCATTGCGGCCCCCGTCTGGCGCTGTGGTTCCTACTGGCTGAGGAAGGCGCGGGCGTCCGCGTCCCCCATGACCGCGCCGTTGTCGGCATTGGCGCTTTCCACCAGCACCGCCGCCTGGGTGCGGTTCTGCACCCCCAGCCGCCGCAGAAGCGCGGTGATATGCGCCTTGACCGTCGCCTCGGCGAGGTTGAGCTCATAGGCGATCTGCTTGTTGGGCTTGCCCGCACAGATCAGCTTCATGATCTTGGTCTGCTGCGGCGTCAGATCGGCCAGCCGCTGGTTGCCGCCATCGCAGTTGAGCGGCCGCGCCTCGGTCCCGCCGGTCTTCTGGTATTCCTTGGGCAGGTATTTGCGCCCGGCGCTGACGTCCGACAGCACCTGCCGCAGCACCTGCGCCGACGCATCCTTGGGCAGGAAACCCGCCGCCCCCGCATCCATCACCGCATGCACGATATCGACCGACGTCAGCGAAGAGATGACAAGGATCGGCGTGTCGGGGATGCGGTCGCGCAAGGACTGGAACCCGCTGATGCCGGTCACGTCCGGCAGCTTGAGGTCGAACATCACCAGATCGGGTTCGACCCCGTCATCCAGCAGTTTCAATGACTCGCCCAGAGATTTCGCTGTCTCGATCTCGCAATCCTTGAACACATGCCGCATCGCGGATGCCAGTGCATCGCCGTAAAGCGGATGATCATCGACAATGATCACGGACCTGATGCGGCCCGCTGGCTGCGCCACCGGTTCATGTTTCATGGCTGTCTCCTCCCGACGCGAAGGCTAGCAAGCGCGGCGGCACGAGGCAACTGCAACGCGTGCACGATCGCGTTTGCCAGCCACCCCTGCCGTTGCCCGGGCCGCTGGCCCGTCAGGCCTTGAGCTTGCCGTTGGCTTTGCCGATATGGGTCGCGATGGCATCCATCAGCGCCGGCGACAGGCAATCGTACGGCGGCAGGCCCAGTTCCGTCAGACGGCCGCGCACCGCGTCCATGCGGCTGGGGTCATAGCCCTGCTCGATGATCGACGACACGAAGGCGGCGAATTCCGGGGCGGACCAGCCCGAAGCATCCGACAGCTCCGTATGCACGAAATCCAGCCCGTGGAACGGATGGCCCGTGTCCTCGATCCGGCCGTACATGTGCACGCCGCAGCCCTTGCAGGCATAGCGCTGGATCGCGGCATGCGGATCGACCCGGTCCAGCTTGCGGCCGTTTTCGGTGACCGACACCCTGTCGCGCGACACGACAGCGACCTGGCTGAAGGGCGCGCCCTCGGGCTTCCAGCACTTCGAACAGCCACAGACGTGGTTGTGCGCGGTCTGCGCGCTGATCGCCACGACGACCTTTTCGCTGGGGCAATGGCATTTCAGCTCGCCGCCGCCAAAGCTGGACGATCCCGGCTGCACGCCCCTGTCGACCGCCGGGTGGATGTGCACGCCGTCGAATTGCGGCGGGCGGGTGTCCGAACTGTCGTCACCGCCGCCGAATAGGTTGGATAAAAGTCCCATGGAAAGTACCTCCCTTGGCCGCTGGCCGTGGTTATTCGTATTATCGGCGCGGCAGACACAGACTGCCCAGCCCCCGCCGCCCTGACAATTTAACCGATGGTATCGGTGTTGGACGCGCCCTTGCGCCCGGCGGCGGCAAAGCGACCCGCGAAATCGCGCGCGTCGAACTTGGGCCGCCCGGGGGAAAAGATTGCACGGTCCAGCCGGTCCAGCAAGCCCCGGCGCATCGCACCCATCCCGTCGCGACGTCCAAGCCCCTGTGCCGCCCGACGCAGGGCGGTCAGGTCGTCCCGCCGCGCGGCCCGCCAAAGGGCGCGACGCAGCGGATCGAAGGGCGGTAGTCTTTGCAACGCCTGCCAACCCTCGAACCGCCGCCCCAGCAGGATCGCCACCAGACCACCCGCCAGCGCCAGGGCAAAGGCCAGGCCGATCACCCAGGGATGAAGCTGAGCGGGCTCTGGCGGTCTGCTCGCGGCGGGCAGGTCCGCCTCGTTCATCGCCACCCGCTGGGCCGAGATCGTGACGGTGCGCGGCACCCGGTTGCGGGTGTCGAAAAAGTTGAACGCTAGCGGTTCGATGATCGCCGAGGTGTCGTTGGTGGGCCGGATGGTCCAGCGCCAGAAGGCCACGGACACCGGGCCTTCGGGCGACAGTTCGACCAGCCGCTGTTCGGGATGCGCAAAAATCATCGCCGAGGGCGAGTTGAGCTCGGGCATGGGCGGGATCATGTCGGGGCCGACGCCCACCGCCTCGACCCGGATGATGCGCAGCACGCCTTCCCCCGCGCGCAGCTGATCGGGCGCGTTGGACCAGCGGTCAGACACCCGCAACTGGCGCACCGGGAACCACCAGTCGTCTGTCGCCGGTGCCGGGGCGACCTCGATCGTGATCGGATCGGACCGGATGTCGTGTTCGAACCAGTCGTCGCCTTCATCCGTCAGGGTCAGATGGTGCACGAAGGGGCCGATGGTCAGACGCCCCGCCTTTTCGGGATAAAGCGCCATGCGCCGCTTGAGGTTCTTGACCTTGAGCCCGTTCACCTGCGTGTCGTACCAGTGATCCTCGCCCAGTTGCATCCAGTTGAAATCGGCAAGATCGGGCTGCTCCAGGCTTTCCAGCGTCACGTGACGGCGGTACTGTCCGTGGATCGTGATCAGGATCATCTCTTGCGTGTAAGGCACCACGTCGGCGTTCGCGACGGTGACAGTCAGGCTCAGCTCGCCCGGGAACACCTCGCGCGTTTGCGCCTGTGACGTCGCGGCGGCGATCATCAGAAACAGAGTGGCGAGAAACAGTCTCATCTTGGATCCTCGGGGTCGGGCGGCAACAGGCCAAGATCGCGGCGGCGCTTGAATTCATGGGTGATGCGCGCCGCCAGATAGTCGCCGGGCACGTCCGACAGAGTTGCCAGCCAGCGTTCGTTCGCCACCATGAACTTGTCGTCAAAGACCCGGCGGATGCCCAGCCGACCCCGGCTCCTGAGTTCGGGCAGGCCGATCAGCGCACCGGCATTGGTGCTTTCAGATCCGCCCCCGGCCGCCCGCGCATTCCCCTGCGCGACCGAGGCCAGAACATCCTCGCCATCGCCATCCTTTTCGGTGAACCACGCAAGCGGCGTTTCGGGGTCAAGCGCCAGACCCGCGTAATAGGCCGACAGCAGGTCGAAATTCGCCGAGGCCGCGGGGTCGCCCGACAGCCGCGCCATGTCATAGGCCTCGAGCGCGGCGGCATAGTCGCGCTTGTGCGCCCGGGCGTTTCCGGCGTTGAACATCTGCCCCGCCGCGCGAAACGCCGCCTCGGCCCCGGTCCAGTCGCCCGCCCGGTAAAGCGCCACGCCGCGCCATGCGGGGTCAGACAGGAACGGGCTTGCCAGCCGCGGCAGTCCCGCCCCCAGCAAGGCGCGGCCCAGTGGCGCGCTGCCGCCCAGCAGGGCCGACGCCCCAAGGCAGACAGCCGCGGCCAGGATCAGCCACCGCACCCTCATGCCAGCCCCCGCCGCCGGAACAGCATCAGCACCGGGATCAGCGCCAGCAGCAGGACATAGCGCCCGTAATCGGCCCAGAACAGCAACGGGTAATCCTGCTGTTCCAGCCGCTCGCGCCCCGACTGGCGCAGGAACGCCGCCAGATCGTCGGTCTGGTCGGTGTCAAAGACCTGTCCGCCGCCGGTCCGGGCCAGCACCGCGACCGTGTCGCCGGGTGCGGCGCTGACCACCGAAAGGCGGGCGCCCTGTGCCGCGATGGCCGCCGCCTGCTCCAGCGCCGCAGGTCCCAGCCCGCCGCCGTCGCTGATCAGCACGACATCACCGGCGAGCACATCGGCATCGCGCAGCATCCGCGCGGCAAGCTCCAGCCCACGTTCCGGGCGGCTGCCGGGGTTGGGCAGGGTGTCGCCGTCGATCAGCGAAAAGGTCAGGCCAAGCTGATCGGTGTCCCCGGTCATGTCGGTCGCCACATAGGCATCGCCGCCAAACACCACGAGGCCCGCAGGCCGCGACCCCAGCGCCGCGATGCCAAAGCGGCCCATGGTCTGCAAGGCGGGCCAGCGCTCGGACTCGAGCATCGAGGGCGAGGCATCCAGCACAAAGACCACCCCATCAAGGTTGCGGAACGCCGCGGCATCCCGCCGTTCCACCGCCGGGCCGATCAGCGCCAGCGCGATCAGCCCCGCCGCCACCAGCGCCGTCAGCCCGCGGCGCGCGGCGCTTTGCGCATCGACACGGCCCAGGGCGCGCAGGGCCCGCATCATCGCCGGATCGACCACCTTGTTCCAATCGCCCAGCCCCGCCTGTCTACGCCGCAAGACGACCCCCAGCAGCACCAGCGCGGGCAGCAGCACCAGCCAGACGGGCCGCAGCAAGGCGAGATCGGGAAGGCTCATTCCTCCCTCCAGGCCAGCCACATGCACAGCACCGCCGCCAGCGCGGCGGGCCAGATCCAGAACTCGGCAAAGACCTCCGCGGCCAGCCCATCGCTGTCCGTCGCCTCGAGCTGATCGAGGGCGTCGGCCACCCGCTGCAGATCCTCGGTCGTGCGCACGCGAAAGCTCTGCCCGCCGCTGAGCTCGGAAATCGCGCGCAGCGTGGCGGCGTCGACGACGCCGTTTTCGCCGGGGGCGGAATCGGTGAGGTCCTTGGGACCCAGCGCGATGGTGTGCACCCGCACGCCCAGGGTCGCGGCCAGCCCCGCCACCCCGCGCGGATTGGTGGCCCCGGCGTTGTTGATCCCGTCAGACAGCAGGATCACCACCTTGCTGGCGGCGTCGCTGTCCTGCATCCGTTTGAGCGCCAGTCCCAGCGCGTCAGACATGTTGGTGGCCCGGCCGGAAATGCCGATCACCGATTCCTCGATGCGCCGGGCGATGGCCTCGGTATCGAAGGAAAACGGCGCGGCATAATAGGCCTCGGACCCAAAGACGATCAGCGCGACCCGGTCGCCGGCGCGGCGCCGGGCGAAATCCGCGCCGACGCGCTGCACCGCCTCCAGCCGAGTGATGGCCTCACCGTCGAGAAAGAAATCGTCGCGCACCATCGAGCCTGACAGATCAAGCGCGATGGCGAGGTCGCGCCCCGATACCTTGAGCGCCGGGATGGGTTCCAGCTGTCGCGGCCCCGCCAGTGCCACGATCAGCAGCACCCAGATGCCCCAGGGCAGCGCGCGTCGGCGCCAGACCGGGGCCTGCGCCGCGCCCGCACCCGCCAGGATGCCCTGCCCGATGCGGTCGGGCACGAACAGGGCCGCCCCCTGCGACGGCTGCGGCGGCAAAAGCCGGATGACCAACCACGGCAGCGGCAGCAAAAGCAGAAAAAGCGGCGCGGCAAGCTCAAGCATGGCGGTCGACCTCGGCCCGCAGCGTGTCGAGGTCGGGCAGGCCGCCGGGCTGGTAGAGCCGCGCGGCGATCTCGGCATAGCGCGCGGGCGCGGCGGTCTTGAGCCGGTGCAGCAGCGCCAGCCGCTGATCCTCTTCCGGCAGGTCCGCAAGGGCTGCCGCGCGCCGTCTATCGCTCGTTCGGGCCGACGTCACCCACCGCGCCGCGCATCCCAACAGGGCAGCGAGCAGCAGCCCGAGCGCCAGCGCGGTCAGCAGCTCGCCCAACAGACCGCCCGCGGCCTCGGACGGCAGGCGGATGTCGCGCAGCCCGGCCAGCATCGCCTCTTCGGTCAATGCGCGGTCGGCCATGGCTCAGGGCTCCCTGTCGGGGGGAAACGCGGCCTGCAGCAGGCGCGCGGTGTCGGCCGGCGCGGCTCCGCTGTCGAGGGCGAGCGCCGGAAACCCGGCGATCCGTTCATCCGTGGCGGCTGCGGGGCGCGCGCCGTCACCGATGCGGGCGCGGGCCCGCCTGCCGCCGGGCAGGCGGATCGGATAGCTGCCGGGCGGAAGGTTGGCGGCCACATTGTCCCGGATCAGAACCAGACGCGGCACCCGCCGCTGAGCCAACTCCATGAGCCTGTCCGGCAGGCCGTCACCCGGCGTGTCAAAGCCCGACGCGATGACCAGTTCGGCCCCCGCCGGGGCGATACGGGCCAGCCGCGACAGCCCTGCATCCAGCGCCGGGTCGTCGCGTTCCCCGGCCAGCGCCAACTGCAACGCCGCGTCATGGGCGCGGACCATGCCACCGATGACGCCCAGCATCCCCTTGGCCCGTCCTCGGACCGGCACCGCGACGGGCGGGCCGGCGCCCAGCGCCAGCAACCCGACGCGCCCGCCCTCTTCGATCACCCGCCAGCCGATAAGGGCCAGCGCCTCGGCCGCGGCGACGGACCGAAAGGCCCGGCGTGTGCCCCAATGCATCGCGGGCCGGACATCGAGAACCAGCAGGGTGACGCGGTCACGCTCTTCCTGAAAGCGGCGCACGTGCAGGGTGCCGGTGCGGGCGGTGCTGCCGCGATCAAGATGGCGGATATCGTCGCCTTCGACATATTCGCGCACATCCGCCACTTCCTGCCCATGGCCGCGCCGTTTGGTCACGAAGCCGCCCGGCAGTGCGGAGAGAGTGGCCTCGGCCCCGCGCGCCGTCGCCAGACCGCGCAGCGCGATCAGCGCCTCGGCCCGAAGCGCCACACCCGGAGCGTCGAGCGCAGCGCTCACAGCGCCTCCACGGTTTCAAGCACGTCGGCGATCAGCATCCTCGCGTTGCGCCCCTCGGCCACCGCGCGCCAGGTCATGACGATGCGGTGGGCCAGCGCGTCGGGCGCCACCTCGGCCACATCCTCGGGCAGCGCGAAATCCCGGCCCTTCAGAAACGCCCGCGCCTTGGCCGCCGCGGCCAGCGCCAGCGATCCGCGCGGGCTAACCGGATGGTCGATATCCTGCGCGAAAGGATCGGCCCGTGTCGCCGTGACCAGCCGCACGATATAGTCGCGCAAGGGCGAGGACAGATGCACCGCCATCGCCGCCTTGCGCGCCGCGCGCACATCCTCCGGTGTGACGCGCGTGGGGATCGTGCCCACGGTCTGCCCCTCGGCCTCGACCAGATCGAGGATGCGCCGTTCGGTCCCCGCATCGGGCAGGCCCAGCACAACATGCATCAGGAACCGGTCAAGCTGGGCTTCGGGCAGGGGAAAAGTGCCGTCGTGTTCGATGGGGTTCTGCGTCGCGACCACCAGAAACGGATCAGGCAGCGGCATGGTCTGGTTGCCGCTGGTCACCTGCCCTTCGGCCATCGCTTCCAAAAGCGCCGACTGCACCTTGGGCGGCGCGCGGTTGATCTCGTCCACCAGCACGAGGTTGTGAAAGACCGGGCCGGGCACAAATTCGAATTCTCCGGTCTGCGGACGAAAGACCGGCGTGCCGGTCAGGTCCGACGGCATCAGGTCGGGCGTGCACTGGATGCGGGCGAACCCGCCTGTCATCGCCTCGGCCAGCCGCTTGACCGCGCGGGTCTTGGCCAGCCCCGGCGCGCCCTCGATCAGCAGATGCCCCCCCGCCAGCACCCCGATCAGCAGCCGTTCGATCAGCACCTCGTGGCCGATCAGGCCCTGCGCCAGATGCCCGCCGAGCGTGGCGATGCCCGCCGCATCCGCGTTGGTCGTTGCGTCCATGTATCCTCCCGCGTGCCGCTTTGGGCTTATGGTTTCGGCCAGCCTAGCCCAGCGCCCGGTTTCCACAAATAGCGCCGTAAGTCTATGGTCGCGGTCAGTCGGCCAGCGTCAGGCAATCGGCGTCGAAAAGCAGGCCAAAGCGGCTGTCGGCCACGGTGGCCGCCGACCGGACCATCAGGTCGTCGAAATGGCGTTCGATATAGGTCAGGAAATCAGGGCTGGTGGTCTGTTCCACAGGCGCCAGCGCCACCGCGTGCAGCATGAAGGCATCGAACGGGCACAGGCCCTTGGGGTTGGAGCTGAGCAAGCGCTGCATGTAGCTCTCCGATTCCCACGGCAGCCGACGCAGGTCATAAGGCACCTCCTGCAACTTGGAGCGGAAGGCCGCCTTGCGGTCGAATTGCAGGATGTCCATGCCGAAGGTGAAGGTCTGGAACAACTCCTCGATCAGGATCGAGCGGTAGAAGGCCGCCTCGAGCGCGCTTGGCGTGCCCGGGGCGGGCTGTTTGACCATCACATGCGTGCCGGCCCCCAGACGGCCAAAGAAGGTCTGCGCCATCGCCGGCGACGCGGCGCTGTAGACCCGGTTGCGCGGCAGACCAAGCTGATAGGCCTCGTTCAGCCAGAACAGATCGTCGGTCAGCGCGCTGTTGGGCGGGCGGCCGGAAAACAGCCGGATCACGACCGTTCGCCCCGACCCGCACAGCCGCGCCGTCGGCCCGGCAAAGCGCATCGGCACCGGCTTGCGATGCACGGTCGCCAGCAGGCTGCGAAACTGGTTGATGACCTGTGCCGTCAGGGGGTGGGGCCGTTCGCCGACCAGGCAGATCGACGCCCCGGCAAGCGTCCGCCCATGGATGCGGACGGGGATCGACATGTCACGCCCGATCATCGTCGTGCGCAACTCGTATCCCCAGCCCTGCCGCGCCAGTTCCAGCACCTCGGCCCGGCCCGCCGTGGCCGGTGTCCCCAGGATCAGGGTCAGGAATAGAATAAGCTGTGCCAGTCGCGCCATGGTGCCCCGCTTGCGTCTGTCCAAAAGACTAGCGCAGCCCCCGCAGGATTTCCAAAACCTTCGCGATCACAACTTCGGGTGAGGGGTCACGCTGCGGAAAACAGATAAATATGGGCGGCGCTGAAGTGCGGGCTATCTCTAGCCTCAAGACAACTGCAGAATTGCTGGCTGCGCGCGCGAACACGCGAGGGAGGAATGACATGACGGCTTTCACGATCAATGGACAGGACGTTTCCGTCGATGTCGAGGACGACACACCGCTCTTGTGGGTGGTGCGTGACGAACTTCGGCTGACCGGAACGAAATTCGGTTGCGGCATCGCGCAATGCGGGGCCTGCACCGTCATGGTCGACGGCATGCCGCGCCGGTCCTGCGTGACCCCCGTGGGCACCGTCGACGGCGCGGACATCCAGACCATCGAAGGTCTCGACGGCCCCGAGGCGCAGGCGGTTCAGGCCGCATGGGAAGGGCTGGACGTGCCGCAATGCGGCTGGTGCCAGTCGGGCCAGGTGGTCAGCGCCACCGCCCTGCTGCGCGAGGTGCCCAAGCCGACCGATGCCGATATCGACGATGCCATGGCCGGGAACGTCTGCCGCTGCGCCACATACGTACGCATCCGCAAGGCGATCCATGACGCCGCAGACATGCTGGAGGGTTAAGCCATGACCATGCAAACACGCAGAGCTTTCCTTGCCACCGGCTCCGGCCTGATGATCGGCCTGATGCTGCCCCGGGGCGCCAGGGCGCAGTCCGGTGCCGCGGCGGTGCTGACCCGCGACGACGTGGGCGAAGGCACCTTTGCCCCCAACGCCTTTGTCCGCGTCAGCGACGACGACACGGTGACGCTGATCTGCAAGCACATCGAATTCGGGCAGGGCCCGTTCACCGGCCTTGCGACCCTCGTGGCCGAGGAGATGGACGCCCGATGGGACCAGATGCGTGCGGTTTCCGCCCCCGCCAACAACGAACTTTACGCCAATCTCTTTTTCGGGCTGCAGGGCACCGGCGGATCGACCGCGATGGCCAATTCCTACACCCAGATGCGGCAGGCGGGTGCTGCCGCCCGGGCGATGCTGGTCGCCGCCGCGGCCGAGAAGTGGGGCGTGGACGCCTCTGAAATCGACGTGGTCGAGGGCCAGATCGTGCATGCGGGCAGCGAACAGGCCGCCAGCTTCGGTGAGCTGGCCAATGCCGCCGCGATGCAGCAGGTTCCGGTGGAACCCGCACTCAAGAACCCGTCGGAATTCCGGCTGATCGGGAAGGACCTTCCCAAGCTCGATACCGAGGCCAAGTCGAACGGTACGGCGACCTTCACGATGGATGTCTACCGCGACAACATGCAGACGGTCGTGATCAAGCACCCCGAAGTCGTGGGCGCCACCGTGGTCAGCGTCGACGACAGTGCCGCGCTTGAAGTGCCGGGCGTGGTCGCGGTGCGGCAGATCCCGCAGGGCGTCGCGGTTTACGCCAACTCGACCGCCGCCGCGCTCAAGGCGCGCGGGCTTTTGCAGGTGGAGTGGGACACGAGCCAGGCCGAAACGCGGTCAAGCGACCAGATTTTCGCCGATTTCTCGGCCGCGGCAAGCGAGCCGGGCGTGGTAGTCGAGGAGGCGGGCAATTCCGCCGAGGCGCTCAATGCCGCGGCACAGACGCACGAGGCCGAATATCACTTCCCCTACCTCGCCCACGCGCCGATGGAGCCGCTCGATGCCGTGCTCGAACTGCGCGGTGACGAGGCCGAGATCTGGATGGGGGCGCAGTTCCCCGGCGTGGATCAGGGCGCCGTGGCGAATGTACTGGGGCTGGATCCGGCCAACGTCCGGCTGAACGTCATGCTGGCGGGCGGGTCTTTTGGCCGCCGCGCCCAGACCTCGCCGCAGATCGGGCTTGAGATCGCGCAGATCGCCAAGGTCGCGGGCGGCGACGGTGCCTGGAAACTGATCTGGACCCGCGAGGACGATCTGACCGGCGGCTACTATCGGCCGCTGACCGTGCACAAACTGCGCGGCGGGATCGATGCCGATGGCAACATCAGCGGTTGGGAAAACACCATCGTGAACCAGTCGATCATGCTGGGCACGATGATGGATCAGGGCAAGTCCGACGGCAAGGACCCGACCTCGTACGAAGGGGCGATCAAGATGCCCTACGACCTGCCCGACCTGACGGTGAACTGGGTGCGTCAGGAAAGCCCGATGTCGGTGCTCTGGTGGCGGTCGGTGGGGCACACCCACACCGCCTTTGCGACCGAGACGTTTCTGGACGAGCTTCTTGAAAAGGCCGGAAAGGACCCGGTTCAGGGTCGCCTGGATCTGATCAGGGACGACGCAGGACGCGACCGCGCGGTGCTGGAAAAGGTGGCCGAGATGGCCGGTTGGGACGGCACCCGTGTCAAGGGTGACCGGGCCTACGGTGTGGCGCTGCACGAAAGTTTCAACACCTACACCGCGCAGATCGTCGAGATATCGGACGATGGCGGCATGCCCCGGGTGCACAAGGTCTGGTCCGCGGTCGATTGCGGTGTCGCGGTCAATCCCAACGTCATCCGCGCGCAGACCGAAGGCGCCATCGGCTACGGCCTCGGCTCCGCGCTCTTCAACGAACTGACGCTCGGCGAGGGCGGCGTGGTGCAGGAACGCAACTTCGACACTTACCGGATGCTGCGGATCCACGAAATGCCCGAGGTCGAGGTCGAGATCATCGCCAGCGACGCCGACCCCACCGGTATCGGAGAGCCGGGCACCCCGCCCATCGCCCCCGCGGTCGCCAATGCCTGGCGCGCGCTGACCGGCCAGGCGGTGCGCCGCCTGCCCTTCACCAAGGCAGGAGTGTGATCATGCGGTTTCTTCTGGTATTTGTCCTTCTGGGCAGCCCCGCCTTCGCCGCCGGTCACGGCGATCTGAAACCGGTCAGCGAATTTGCCGGGATAGAGGACGAGGCGGCGCGGTCCGTCGCGATCTTCGAAGAGATGCTCAAGGTCATCGAGCATCCGCGCTGCCTGAACTGTCACCCGGCGGGCGACAGCCCGCTGCAGGGGGACGACATGCACCCGCACATGCCGCCGGTGGTGCGCGGTGTCGCGGATTTCGGCGCGCCGGGCATGTACTGCACGACCTGTCACAGTTCGGAAAACGTGGAATTCGTGACGGGCGACGGGTCGATCCCCGGACACAACCCCTGGCAGCTGGCCCCGGTTGAAATGGCCTGGGTCGGCAAGACCGGCGCAGAAATCTGCGCACAGCTCAAGGACCCCGAACGCAATGGCGACCGCGACCTGGCCGAGATTCACGAACACATGGCCGAAGACGGGCTTGTCGGCTGGGGCTGGGACCCGGGCGCCGGGCGCACCCCCGCCCCTGGCACGCAGGCCGCGTTCGGTGAACTGACGCAAAGCTGGATCGACACCGGCGCGGTCTGTCCGCAGGACTGACCCCCGCTCAAACGCGACGCGGCATCAAGACAGCGGCCCCCGGGTGCCGCTGTTTTCTTTTGAGCTAAACCGATTAGTTTGGTATCGCCGAAGCAGCGGCCTGTTCCGTCCCAACCGGAGATGCGATTTCATGAAACCCGTCCTGGCCCTTGCCACCCTTTGCATCGCCCTGGCGGGCGCGGTCTGCGCGCAGGAGGATGCCGCGCCGAAACCGGTCAAGCTGATCACCCTGTCGCCGCAGCAGAACGCGATCGAACGGGAATTCTTTGGTCAGGTGGTCGCCCGCCAGACGGTCGACCTGGCCTTTCAGGTGGCCGGGCAGATCGTCGAACTGCCGGTCAAGGAAGGCGCGCGGTTGTCCGAGGGCGATCTGATCGCGCAGCTTGACCTGGAACCGTTTCAGTTGCGGCTGGATCAGGCCCGGCTGGAAAAGGAACAGGCCGACCGCAGGTTGGAACGGCAGCAAGCACTCAGCAGCGCGGCGGTGTCCGAGGCCGCCATAGAGGATGCCCAGACCGCAGCGAACCTGGCCGACATCGCGGTGCGCGACGCCCAGCGGGCGCTTGATCTGGCAGAACTGACCGCGCCCTTCGACGCGCTGGTGGCCACACGCAATGTCGCGAACTTTTCGACCGTAAGCGCGGGCAGCCCGGTCGTGCGGCTGCACGACATGTCCGAAACCCGGATCGAGATCGAGGTGCCGGAACTCCTGTTCCGCCGCGCGCAGGACCCCGACGCGGTCGAGCTTTTGGCGAGTTTTCCGGGCCGCGACGAACGTTTGCCGCTCGAAATCCGCGAATTCCAGGCCGAAACCTCGGCCGTGGGGCAGACCTATACCGCGACGCTGGCGGTCCAGGGCGCGGTCGATCCGACGATCATCCCCGGCGCGTCGGCCACGGTCGTGGCGCGCCAGCCGGTGAGCGATCAGGTCGTGACCCTGCCCGCGTCTGCGGTGGTCATCGCGCCCGATCGCAGCACGTCCGTGATGGTTTTTGAGCCGGTGGGCGCGGACAGCGGCACGGTGCGGCAAATGCCGGTGGAGTTGCAGACGCTTGAAAACGGCATGCTGGCCCTGACACAGCCGCCCGACAGCGCGATAGAGGTGGTCGCCGCCGGGGCCAGCCGCCTTGAGGACGGACAGGCGGTCAGACGGTTCACCGGATTCGGGAACTGAGCCGATGGGAATCGCGCGCGCCGCCATCGACAAGGCCCTGTTGACCTGGATCCTGATGATCGGCTGCCTGCTGAGCGGCATCTGGGGCTTTTTCGACGTGGGCCGCCTGGAAGACCCGGCCTTTACCATCAAGGAGGCGGTGGTCATCACCCGCTATCCCGGCGCGTCCGCCGCGCAGGTCGCGGTCGAGGTGTCCGAACCGCTGGAATCCGCGATCCAGCAGATGGGCGAGGTCGATACCATCCGGTCGACCAACGAACCGGGCGTGTCCACCATCAATGTCGAGGTCAAGAGCACCATCGGCGGCGATGAGCTTCCCCCGGTCTGGAACAAGCTGCGCAACCGCGTCGGCGACGCGGCGGGCGATCTGCCGAACGGCGCACTCGAACCGATGGTCAACGACTCCTTCGGCGACGTGTTCGGGATCTTCTTTGCCATCACCGCGCCGGGCTTTTCCGATGCGGAAAAGCATGCGCTTGCCACCTTTCTGCGGCGCGAGCTTCTGGCCGTGGACGGGGTGGCGGATGTGGAAACACAGGGCCTGCCGCCCGAGGCGATCTTTGTCGAACCGTCGCTTGCACTGACCTACAACCTTGGGGTGCCGCCCGGCGCGATCATCCAGGCGGTCGCCAATGCCAACGTCGTCAGCCAGGCCGGATCGCTGGACCGGGGTCCGCGCCGCACGCCGATCCAGGCGCCCTATGGTTCGGATTCGGTCGAGGATATCGCCGGGCTGTCCATCGGTGTCGGCGGCGAGGTCCTGAACCTGTCGGACATCGCCCGCGTGTCGCGCGAACGCGAAGCCTACCCCCGGCAGATCATCCGCTTAAACGGTGAGGAGGCGTTCACCCTGGGCGTCGCAGGCCTTGCCAGCGAAAACATCGTCGAGGTCGGCAACCGCGTCGATGCGCGGCTGGCAGAGCTGAGCAACGAGATTCCAGAAGGCGTGCAATTGCACCCGATCTATCAGCAGCACGTGGTTGTGGACGAGGCCAGCAGCGCCTTTCTGGTCAATCTCGCGATGTCCGTGGCCATCGTCGTGCTGGTGCTGGCCGTCGCCATGGGCTGGCGCGCGGCCATCGTCGTGGGCACGACGCTGTTGCTGACGGTGGTCGGTACACTCTTTTTCATGGCAATCTTCGGGATCGAGATGGAGCGGATTTCGCTGGGCGCTCTGATCATCGCGATGGGGATGCTCGTCGACAACGCCATCGTCGTGGCCGAAGGCATGCAGATCCGCATGGGCCAGGGGGTGAAATCCCGCGATGCCGCTGAAGAGGTCGGCGGCAAGACGCAAATACCTCTGCTGGGGGCCACTGTGATCGGCATCATGGCCTTTGCGGGCATCGGCCTCAGCCCCGATGCGACCGGTGAATTCCTGTTCTCGCTTTTCGCCGTCATCGGCATTTCGCTGCTGCTCAGCTGGGTGTTGGCAATCACCGCGACGCCGCTCTTGGGGCATTACCTGTTCCGCGTCGGATCGGGCGGCGGCGACGACGATGCCTATGGCGGCGCGTTCTTCCGCGCCTATGCGTCGATCCTGCGCGGCGCGCTGAGGGTGCGGCTTTTGGTGGTGGCGGCGCTGATCGGGATCACGGTGGTCTGCTTCATCGGGTTCGGCCAGATCAAGCAACAGTTCTTTCCCAATTCCAACACGCCGCTTTTCTACGCGCATCTGACCATGCCGCAGGGCGCGCCGATCCACGCGACCGCGGACCAGCTGGCCCGGATCGAAGAGTGGCTGAAGGCGCGCGATGACGTATCATCGGTGGCCAGCTTCATCGGCCAGGGCGCTACGCGGTTCATGCTGACCTACGGGCCCGAGGCGACGAACCCCGGCTACGGCCTGCTGATCATCCGCACCGACACGATCGAAGACATCCCGGCCCTGCGCGACGACCTCATCGCCTTTGCCGCCGACGCGCTGCCCGAGGGGCTGTTCCGGACCGAACGGCTGGTCTTTGGCCCCGGCGGCGGCGCGCCCATCGCGGCGCGGTTCAGCGGACCGGACCCTGTGGTGCTGCGCCAGCTGGCGGCCGAGGCGACCCAGGCGATGCTGGCTGCGTCCGACAACCTGATGCACCTGCGCACGAACTGGCGCGAGCCACAATTGGTATTGCGTCCGGTCTATGCGACCGAACGCGCCCAGGCCGCGGGCATCGCGCGCGAGGATATCGCCGCCGTGCTGCAGTTCGCCACCGACGGCACGCGCGCGGGCGAATACCGCGAAGGCGAACGGCTGATCCCGATCATCGTGCGCGAACAGGACAACGAGGCCGACCTGATCAGCCAAGTGATCTATTCCGACGCGGGCAACGCCTTTGTGCCGATGGAACAGGTGATCGACGGCTTGCGACACGAGGTTCAGGATACGCTGATCCACCGCCGCGACCGGCTGCCCACGATCACCGTCGAGGCGGACATTCCCGCCGATGTGACCGCCGCCGAGGTGCACAGCGCCATCCGCGCCGCGGTCGAGGCCATCGAACTGCCGGTCGGATACGGCTTCGCATGGGGCGGCGAATTCGAAAACTCGACCGAAGCGCAATCGAGCCTGGGCCAGCAACTGCCGCTGAGCTTTCTGGTCATGGTACTGATTTCGATCTTCCTCTTCGGGACGCTGCGCCAGCCGCTGGTGATCTGGCTGCTGGTGCCGATGTCGGTCAACGGTGTGGCGCTGGGGCTGCTGGGCACCGGTTTACCCTTCACATTTACCGCGCTTCTAGGTCTGCTCAGCCTGTCGGGCATGCTTATCAAGAACGGCATCGTCCTGGTGGAAGAAATCGACCTGGTGCGTGCCGAGGGCGTCGAATTCACCGAAGCGGTGGTGCAGGCCTGTGTCAGCCGGGTGCGTCCCGTGCTGCTGGCGGCGGCGACGACGATCCTTGGCATGCTGCCGCTTCTGTCGGACGCGTTCTTTGCCAGCATGGCGGTGACGATCATGGGGGGCCTCGCCTTTGCCACGGTCCTGACCCTGATCGCCGCGCCGGTCTTTTATTCCTTGCTGCTACGACGCAGCGCACAACGACAGGCGGCGGCATGACCTTTACCACCCGACCCGAAATCACCGGCACCTTCGGGGTCGCGACCTCGACCCACTGGATCGCCTCCGCTGTTGGGATGCGGATGCTGGAGCACGGCGGCAATGCCTTCGATGCGGCTGTGGCGATGGGATTCACGCTGCATGTGGTCGAACCGCATCTGAACGGGCCCTTGGGCGACATGCCCGCGCTGATCTGGCCTACCGACGCCGACCGGCCGGTGATGATCTGCGGCCAGGGGCCTGCCCCCGCAGGCGCCACAATCGCGCATTACCGGGGCGAGGGGCTGACCCTGATCCCCGGGTCGGGGCTGCTTGCCACCGTGATCCCCGGGGCCTTCGACGCCTGGATGTTGATGCTGCGCGATCATGGCACGATGGCGCTGCGCGACGTGCTGGAACCGGCGATCCATTACGCCCGCCACGGCCATCCGCTGCTGCCCCGGGTGGTGAACACCATCGCCGGGCTGGCGGATTTCTTTCGCGACGAATGGCCCACTTCCTTCGCCACCTGGATGCCCGGCGGCGCGGTGCCCGAGGCAGGCGCACTTTTCCGCAACCCGGCGCTGGCGGACACCTGGGACAGGCTGCTGGCCGAGGCAGAGGCCGCACCGACCCGCACGGCGCAGATCGACGCCGCGTGCAAAGCGTTTTCCCAAGGCTTCATTGCCGAGGCGATTGACGATTACCTGCGCGACGCCTGCGTGATGGATGCCGCGGGTGGCCGCCGCAAGGGCGTACTGACCGGGCAGGACATGGCCGGCTGGCAGGCCGGATATGAACCGCCGGTGCCCACCGATTACCACGGCTGGACCGTCTGGAAGGGCGGGCCGTGGACGCAAGGCCCGTCACTGCTGCAATCGCTGCGGGTGCTGTCGGGCTTGGACGTGGGCGCGATGGACCTGAACGGCGCCGCCTTCGTCCATACCGTGACCGAGGTGATGAAGCTGAGCTTTGCTGATCGCGAGGCCTATTACGGCGACCCGCTTCACAGCGAGATCCCGATGGAAACGCTGCTGTCCGACAGCTATGCCGCCGCGCGGCGCGCTCAGTTAAGTGACCACGCCTCGACCGAGCAGCGGCCCGGCCAGATCGCGGGGCTCGAGGCGCTGGCACAGGCGGCGGTGACCCGTGCCGCCACGGATTTCGGCACCGGTCCCGGCCCCGGCGCGGGCGAACCGACAATGGCGCATCTGACCGAACGGCGCGGCGACACGGTGCATATCGACGTGATCGACCGCTGGGGCAACGCCGTGTCGGCCACCCCGTCGGGTGGCTGGCTGCAATCGTCGCCGGTGATCCCTGGCCTTGGCATGCCGCTCAATTCCCGGGCGCAGATGTTCTGGCTCGACGAGGGTTTGCCGACCTCGCTGGCGCCCGGGCGGCGGCCCCGCACGACGCTGTCGCCGTCGATGGCTCTGGGGCCGGATGGCACGCGCATGGCCTTTGGCACCCCCGGCGGCGACCAGCAGGACCAATGGCAACTGATCTTTCTGCTGCGCCTCATCCATGGCGGTCTGAACCTGCAGGAAGCCATCGATGCGCCGCTCTTCAATACCGCGCATCTGCAGGCGTCGTTCTACCCGCGCGGCACCCGCCCCGGGCACCTGATGGTTGAACCGAACTTTGGCACGTCGGTGATCGACGACCTGCGCAGGCGCGGTCACGCGCTCGAAGTGGCGGAGCCCTGGACCGTCGGTCGGCTGACAGCGGCCGCACGCACGCCGGACGGCCTTTTGCGTGCCGCCGCCACGCCACGGCTGATGCAGGCCTATGCGGTTGGCCGCTAACCGCGCAGTGCGACCCCGGTGCCCTTGACCCCACCATCGGCCCCATGCAACCTGCCGAACCACAAAAAAGGCGTGCAAAGACCATGGTCACCCCGATTTCCGAAGTGCGCAAACCGGCGATTGTCCAGGCGGCGATCAAGACCATTGGCCAGCACGGCCTGCCGACCCCGTCCTACGATCTGATCGCGGACGAGGCGGGCATGTCCCGGCAGTTGATCCGGCACTATTTCCCGGACCCCGAGGCGCTGATGGTGTCTGTTTGCGACGGGCTGGCCGCGGCCTACAAAGAGGCACTGATGAAGGGCATCCTGTCGGCGGGCAAGACCGAGCGGCTGCCGATGTTCCTGGATTTCTACTTCAACTTCCTCGCCCCCGAGGGGCTGGCCAAACCGGCGGACGATCAGGTTTACGACGCGATGCTGTCGCTTGCGACCTCGTCGGAAAAGGTGCGCAAGAACCTGCACGACCAATACGCGCTCTTACAGTTCACCATCGCGCACGAGGTGCAGATCAGCAATCCCGCCCTGCCGCAGTCCGCCTGCCGCGAAATCGGGTATCTGTTTGTCGCGCTCATGTACGGCCATTGGAAGATGGTCGCGACGTTGGGATTTTCGGAAGACAACAACCGGGTGTCGCGGGCGGCCATCGACCGGCTGATCGCGTCCTATGCCGATCACTATGACGACCCCGACGATCCTGTGCCCGGTGCCGTGCCGCAATAGACACAGGTCCTGCCCGCCTTCGATTTTCAGTTCGAAAACTTTTTTCTTTTTTGACAAGCCTGTTAACCTTTCGTAGCGTCACCCTGTGCGCGCCATGCCCGGGCGATGCGGCGGCGGTTTCTGTCCGATGCCCTGCCGCCCAGCGACGGCGCCGATCTATTGTTGCCCTGCGCCGGGGCGTCCGGCGCGTCATTTTTTTTGCGCGGGAGCCACCCCATGACCCGACCCACCCTGTCCCAATCACGGCTGCGCCAGACCACGTCGGTTCTGGCACTGCTCCTGGTCAGCACGACCGCCGCGCAGGCCGATACCGACTGGATCGGCAACACCAGCACCGACTGGTTCGATCCGTCCAACTGGACCGCAGGGGTGCCCGACGCGACCGACGAGACAGTGATCGACACGCAGACACCGAACCCCACAACGATCAACGGCGGCACAGCGGCAAGCGACCGACTGTTCGTCGCCGATACCGGAAATGGCCGGCTGACGGTGTCGGGCGGCGCGGTGCTGGATGTCACCGACGGCACAACCGTCGCCGCGGATGGCGGGACCGGACAACTGACCCTCATCGGCGCGGGCACGCAGCTTCTGTCGCCCGAATTCGTGAACGTCGGCCAGACCGGGACAGGCACGCTCGACGTCCGGGGGGGCGCGCAGGTCCAAACCACGCAGGTCGGCCTGGGTGATGATGCCACCGCCGTTGGCATCCTGAACATCGACGGTTCGGGATCACAGGTGATCGTGCCCGAGGACGACGATCACCTCATCATCGTCGGCAACCGTGGCACGGGTGAGATCAACATCACCAACGGCGGGTTCCTGGGGTCCGTCATTCCCGTCGCCATCGGCGGCTTTGAAGAGGGGACGGGCACCGTGACGGTGACCGGCCAAGGGTCGCAAATCCGGTCCCCCAACATCGCTGTCGGCAACCTCGGCACCGGCACGATGATCGTCAGTGACGGCGGAAGCGGGCGCACCGCGCTTCTGAACATCGGCTCTTTCCCGACCGGCGACGGTGTCTTCACGATCACCGGGTCAGAAACCGAGTGGATCAACTCCACCACCTCGAGCCAGGGGCAGCTTTTCGTCGGCGCGAATGGCACCGGTGTCATGAACGTCGAAGACGGCGCCACCTTCTTCAACTTCGGCAACGCCGATATCGGGGGTTTCGAAGGGTCGACCGGCACGCTGAACGTCGACGGGGTCGACAGTTTCCTCGGGATCTCGGACAGCTTCCGGGTCGGCGCCGCGGGCACCGGGACCCTGAACATCACCGGCGGCGGCCAGATCATTTCCGGCACCGTTGGCGAATTCAACTCCATCGGGATCGGCTCCACCGAAACCGGGGTGGGCGTGGCCAACGTGACGGGGCGGCAAAGCCTCTGGGAGGTGCGCGACGAATTGCGGATCGGCTCTGCCGGGCAAGGCACGCTGAACGTCCGGGCTGGCGGCACCGTGCTGGTTCAGGAGCTTGGTATGGGCAACGATGCCGGCAGCGAAGGGACGCTTCTGGTCAGCGGCTCGGGCTCCACCTTCTCGCAGATCGGCGACATTCCCCTGAACCGCCTTGGCGACGAAGGCAATGCCGACGTGACCATCCAGAACGGCGGTGCGGCGACATTCGACAGCAGCGTCTATTTCGGCAACGCGGCGGACGTCATGACATCGCTCACTGTGACGGGCGAAGGCAGCAGCTTCACCGTCAACGATTTCATGATTCAGGACGACGGGACCAGTGCGGTCACCGTCACCGACGGCGGCACGCTGAACGTGGCGGATTTTTATTTCGTCGGGTCCGAGATGGGCGGCGACCACAGCCTGACCGTCGATGGCGAGGGCGCGACGCTCAATGTCGAATCGACGCTGCATATCGGCTTCAACCAAGACGGCACCGCGTCGCTTGACGTGCTGAACGGCGGCCAGATCAATACTGGCGGCCTGACCATGGGGAGCGAAGACGGGACGGTCGCGACCACGACCATCTCGGGCCAGAACACCCGGGTCGTTTCGACAGAATCCTTCACCGTTGCCGCCGACGGCACGGCCGTCACGACGGTATCGGACCGCGCGCGGGTCGAAACCAACCGCACCCGCATCGGCCGCGAGGTGGACGGCAACGGCACCCTGATCGTCGAAGGGCGCGGCACCCGCTACATCGACAGCGGCAATGTTTTCAACAACGACACCGACGGCCTGCGGGTCGGCGACGATGGCACCGGCACGCTGACCATCCGCAACGAGGCGATCTTCCGGCATACCGGCACCGGCGGCATGACGCTGGCGCTCGAAGAGGGATCGGCCGGCACGCTGAACATCGGTGCCGGGTTGGGGGACATGGCCGCAGGCGCAGGCACCTTCGATGTGGGCGTGCTGACCTTCGGGCTGGGCGACGCCGTGCTGAACTTCAACCACACCGACATGGGCTACAGCTTTGACAGCGAACTGACCGGCGACGGTACGATCAACGTCATTTCCGGCCTGACCGAACTGACCGCGATCAGCGACACGATGGGCGGGACAACCCGCATCAGCGGCGGCGAGCTTCGGGTGAGCGGCACGCTGGGCAACACCGTCACGGTCCAGCAGGGCGGTCGCCTGTCGGGCACCGGCACCGTGGGCGCGGTGGTCGCGAACGGCACCGTGGCGGCGGGCAATTCGATCGGTACGCTGACGGTCACCGACTCCTTCGTGATGGGGGAAACCGGCGTGCTCGAGGTCGAGATCGCGGCCAACGGCGATTCCGACCTTATCGACGTGGGTGGCAGCGCCACGGTCGACGGAACGCTTGCGGTGGTCGCGCTGGCCTATCCGACCAACTACCCCAATGCGCAAAGCTACACCGTGCTGACGGCCGCCGATGGCGTGTCGGGCAGTTTCGACACGGTGACCGATACCTTGCCGGATGTGGACGTGATGGTCGCCATCAACAGCAACGACGTGGTGGTGTCCTATGAACGGGCCGCAGACCCCGACCCGGACCCCACGCCTGACCCGGACCCCACGCCTGATCCGGACCCCACACCCGATCCCGACCCCACACCCGATCCCGATCCGAACCCCAACCCGAACCCGGGCGGTGGTTTTTCGGACAAGTCGCTGCATCCCAACACACTGCAAGTGGCGGCCCGGCAGACCGGCGCGTTCAACGCGCTGCTGATCGGGCGTGGATTGACCCAGGGCGGTGCCGGCATGCTGGACACGGGCGCCGTCACCTCGACCCAGGGTATTGCGCCAGGTCAGTCCCAGCGCCGGACCTGGATCAGCCTCTACGGCACCAGCGATGACGTGGATTCAAGCGGCGGTGCCAGCGCCTATGACAGCGACAGCTGGGGCATCGCATCGGGGATCGAAACCCGGTTCGACACCGGCAGCGGGCGCATGACGCTGGGCTTCGGCATCGGCACCTCGGACACCTCGGTGTCGTCGGGCCGATCCTCGGCGCAGATCGACGCGGTGCAGATCGGCATCTACGGCAGCCACACCAGCGGCCCGCTGACCCTGTCGGGCGCGCTGAGCTACGGCAAGCTCGACTACGAGTTCGATCGGGTGATCCCGATCGCCGGCGGACCCGACGCCAAGGCATCGGGCGACACCGACGGTCACGGCTTTGCCGCGACGCTGCGCGCATCCTACGACCTTGCGCAGCGGATGCAGATGTCGGCAAACCCGACGTTCTTCTTCGCGCCCTATGCCGAGGTGCAGCACGTCAGCGCCAGCATCGACGGGTTCACCGAAACCGGCGCCGGGGTGCTGAACCTTGCCGTGCAGGACGACACCTACAGCCAGACCACACTGGGCCTGGGGGTCGACCTGGGTGCCACCAGCGCGATGGCCGGGGGCGGCAGCTTGCGCACCGTCGCCAGCATCGGGTGGGAGCATATCCTGGGCGATCTCAACACCACGACCACCTCGACCCTGGCCACCGTGGGCGGCGCGCCGTTCATGACCTCGGGGGCCGAGCTGGGCCGTGACCGCCTGCGCCTGCGGCTGGGGCTCGATGCCGAGATGGGCAACGGCCTGACCGCCGAATTCGGCTATGACGGCAGCTATTCGAACCAGGGCAGCGATCATGCGCTGCGCGCAGGCTTCAAGCTGGTGTTCTGAGGCGAAAACGGGCCGTCGCGCACCCCGCGCGGCGGCGATCCGACCTCTTCGCTCAAGCGATTTATGCCAGCCAGGTTCGCACGCCACCCCGGCTATGCAGCAAGCACAGCCGCGTCGGGGCGCGACTGCGATGGCGCGGCGGCCTTCGGCCTTTATTCCGCGCCCGCGGGCTGGGCTCGCACGTCCGCTCAAGGCAGTTTCAAGCCAATCGCATCACGCCCTATCCGCCGCGCTCTGAAAGGGTTTCGCCAGATTTGCCCGTTTCTGCGTTTTCTGAGCTTGCCGTAGCCGGCTATACCCGCGCTCAGATGCCTGGAACTGAGCAAATTTGACTGAAACCGGGGCACCCTCCTGAATTCGGACGCCGCCTAAAGCACGTAGGCATAGAGCAGAACCCAGGCCGACAGAACGGTGGCGCAAAGCACCGTGTAGACGCCATTCCAAACCAGCCCGACACGCGTGGCGCTGAGCCCCCCGAACGATCCGATCAGCAGCGTGGTGGCCGTGAAGGGCGAGCTTGCCCCGCTCAGCGCCCAGCCCGAGGTGATGGCGACGATCAGCGCCGTCGGCGTGACCCCCAGTTCCGACGCGGCGGGGATCAGCGGCGCGATCAGAGTGACCGCGAGGATCGGGTTCATGCCGATCTGGCCCGCCAGCGGAATGATCCAGACGAAAGACACCATGATCAGCCAGGTCGGCAGCACCGTCAGGTCCAGCCCCGCGCGCGCCATCAGCGGGCCAAGCAGCGCCGACCCAACCGTGCCGATGTAGCCCGCCATCATCAGCAGCGTCAGCTCGCCCCGGTAGCCCGGCAATTCGCGCAGAACGTAATCGGTCGCCCGCCGCGCGGTATTGGCCAGCGGCGCGTCGCCCCAGTACTGGATCAGCAGCCAGACCAGCGCGATCGACGGCACGATTACCGCGACCAGCCCGACGATGCGCACATCCGACACCTCGTGCAGGACCACCACGCCGATCACCAGCACGCCCAAGAGCATGAGAAGCGGCAGCATGGTGGCCCAGGTCCCCTCTGGCGCGCTGCGGGGGCCGGGCGGCTTGCTCAGCCGTGGCTTGAAGGCGGTGTCGAGCGCCCAGCCGATCCCGGCCAGCAGGCCCGCGGTGATCAGCCCCGGCACCAGCGACCGCGCCCAACTCGTGTCGGGCACGACGCTGACGGAAATCGCCATGGCGAAGGACAGTGGCGACCACGGCAGGGTCGAGATGAAACCGCGCTGAATCGCCAGCAGCATGCGCCTTATCCGGTGGCCGCGCACCTCGGCATTGGGTTCGGAACTGGCGTTGGCCAGCGCCAGCGATCCCAAAAGCTGAATGGCGCCGTAATTCAGCAGCAGCGCGAACATCTGCCCGCCCACGGTCAGCGCCGCATAGCGCCGCCCCGGCGGTTGACCCGAAAGAAACGTGCCCGCCGCCTGGATCGCGGGCGAGGTCTGGGCGACGTTGCGCAGGGTCGACAGCGAGGTAAAGAACGCCGCGATGAAGGCCGAGGACGCCAGCGCCTTGACCGTTACGTCCGACCAGTCCGGCCGGGTCATGACCAGCGCCAGCGTCAGCGCAGCCGCCACCCCGACAAAGGCCTGCCGCGCCGGGGCCACGCGCAGGGTCAGCAAGGCCACCACCAGCACCACCAGAACCGGTTTTGCCGGGGTGATCGCGGTCAGGACGTTCCATTCGTTGAGGATGACCAGAAAGGTGATCGCAGCCAGCAGCAGGCCCGTCAGCCGGTCGATGCTGCCCTGTCTCATGTCCATCCTTTCGCACGCCTGTCTTGGCGATGTTTTGCGCCTCTCCGGTGGCGGTTGCAAGGCCCCCCGCCTGCCCCGCGTTTTTGGCTCACACGACGATTCGGGAACTTTTCCGGGGGTTTGGCGGTTACTGACCTGACACCAAGGGGAAAGACCATGACCAAGACTTATGCCATCGCAGCCGCCATGACCTGTCTTGCCGCCGCAGCTTGGGCGACGACCGAGGTCCTCGTGCCGGAACAGCCCACCGTGATCGAAATCGAGGTGAGCGCCGCCGAACTGGCCGAATGTCAGGACACTCTGCGCGCCGTCGCGCAGCAGCCCGCCGTGCACGACAATGGCTCGCCCGTGTTCTTTGATTTTTCCAGCGACCTGCCGACCGTCAAATGCGTGGTCAGCGCCGAAGCGTGATTTGGCACGCCGCAGTAGCGCTACACGACAGGCGCAAGCCAACTGCCCATTTCAACGTGACAAGCCTTGAATGATACTCGATCTGGCCCGCAATCCTGCGGGCCTTTCGCTTTTCCAAGAACCCGTGTCCGTCCCATCCCAACGGTTGTTGCCGCCTTACGCGTCAGCGGGCATGGTGGCTCCGGATGATTGCCGATATACGCGGCCACGCAGCGGGAAAGGGACCCCTTCGTGAGGCAGACCACGTTCACGATCCAGACCGATGGCCCCGGCCTTTACGAATTCACTTCGCAGGTCCGCGATTGGGTCAGCGACAACGGATTGTTGACCCTGTTCATCCGGCACACCTCGGCCAGTCTGCTGATCCAGGAAAATGCCGATCCTGAGGTGCAGACCGATCTGCGCGCCTTCTTTGACCGGCTGGTGCCGCCTACAAGCGATCCGGCGATGTCCTACCTCACCCATACCTACGAAGGCCCCGATGACATGCCTGCGCATATCAAGGCGGCGATGATGCCTGTGTCGCTGTCAATCCCGGTCACGAGCGGGCGGCTGGGCCTGGGCACCTGGCAGGGGATCTACGTCTTCGAACACCGCACCCGGCCGCACCGGCGCGAGGTGCTGGCCCATCTGGGGACCTGAGCACGATGAACCGCGCCCATACCTATGCCGACCGCTACCTGTCGACCCGCGAGGCGGAATTGTCGGACTGGTGCGCACAGATTTTCGATTTCGCCGAACCGGCCTGGCGCGAATACCGATCCGCCGCGTGGTACGTGGACCGACTGCGTTCCGAAGGGTTCGATGTCGAGGAAGGCTCCGGCGGGATGCCCACCGCCTTTTGCGCGCATTGGAGCAATGGCAAGGGGCCGACGGTGGGCATGTATGCCGAATACGATGCGGTGCCCGGCAATTGTCAGGCTCCGGTGCCTTACCGCGCGCCCCGCGCGGGGCTGGGAACGCTTGCCGCCGGTCACACCGATCCGCATTCGGGCCTCGGCATGGGGGCGCTGGGCGGGCTACTGGCGACAAAGGCGGTGATGACGGCGCTGGGCATCCAGGGCACCCTGCGCTTTACCGGCGAACCCGCCGAAAAGGTGCGCGGCTCGAAACCCATCCATGCCGCGAAGGGGTATTACGACGGGCTGGACGGGATGCTGTCGTTTCATCCGTTCTACATGCTGCCGCTCTGCAACACCGTTCGCTGGAACACCCACTGCGGCGCGGCCTTTTCGATGATCTACAGCTTTCGTTGCGACGCGCCCGAACGCTGGGGTGCCAAGGACGGCGCGCCGATTCCGCAAAGCCACTCCGACATCCGCGCGCCCGGTGCCAACGATGCGCTGATGATGATGTACCAGTCGGCACGCAGCCTGCGCGACTCCATGCTGCCGCATCGCGGTGGCTGGTCGGTGAGCGAGGCGATCCTGGGCGCGGGTCAGGCCACCGCCGACAACCTGCCCGCCGCGCGCGCCGACCTGCAATACATGATCCGGGTGCCGGATGTCGCGATGGCCGAACAGATCACCGCGCAGCTGGACCGTCTGGCCGATCATGCCGCCGCGATGACCGGCTGCCGGGTCGAACGGCACTGGGTCAGCAAATCCCGCCCCGGTCTGGCCAATCACGGCATGGCGGGCATGGTCTGGGACGCGCTGCAAGAGGTCGGCCCACCGGTCTGGGACGACGCTGCGCTTGATCTGGCCCGCAAGGTGCAAGAGGCTTGCGGCGCGGAACCGACCGACGATCCGCTGATCCCCGAATGCACGCGCCTTATTGCGCCGAAACGTGCGGAAACGATCCTGCGCCGCGATCTGCCCCCCGCGCAGAAGAACAGCACTTCGGACGACTACACCGACATGACCTGGCACACCCCCACGGCGCGGTTCTATATCGCCCGTCCGGCGCTGCGCGGCGGGCCTTACCCGGGCTGGGCGATGAATGCCCTGGGCGGCATGCCGCAGACCATCGACCCGATGGTGCGCACCGCCGCCCGGGTGCTGGCCCGCGCCGCGCTGCGGCTGCTGACGGATGCCCCCCTGCGCCACGACGCACAGGAGGAACTGGTTCGCCGCCGCGAAAAGGCCGGGAACATCCCGCCGCTGTGCGACTATGCCCCGCCGCTGGATTTCGCCTGGCCGGAATACGTGCACACGGCGCGCGGCTGGCACTGGCACCTGCCGGGATAGACCGACTGTGGCCGGTCCGGCCCTTCATCTTGCGGCGCGAAATCCCCTCTACCCAAATTCTGGCGACCCCCCTATAGTGGCTGTGGATAATTGGGGACCAACCCCATCCCGAGGCAGAGACGAACAACAAAGGGGAACGGCCATGCGCTGCCCGTTTTGCGGAAACATCGACACACAGGTCAAGGATTCACGGCCCGCCGAGGATCATGTCAGCATCCGGCGGCGACGCTTTTGCCCGGCCTGCGGCGGGCGCTTCACCACCTATGAACGGGTGCAGCTGCGTGATCTCGTGGTGATCAAGACCAATGGCCGCCGCGAGGATTTCGACCGCGACAAGCTCGAACGCTCCATCCGGATCGCGCTTCAGAAACGGCCCATCGAGCCCGAGCGCATGGATCAGATGATTTCCGGCATCGTGCGGCGGCTGGAATCGATGGGCGAGACGGATATTCCCTCCAAGCAGATCGGCGAGATCGTGATGGAGGCGCTGGCCCGCATCGACACCGTGGCCTATGTGCGTTTTGCCAGCGTTTACAAGAACTTTCAGGCGGCGGACGATTTTGACAAGTTCGTCAGCGAACTGCGTCCCGACGCCGCCCCGGAAAAGTGACCCCCGCCGATCAACGGCACATGGCCCATGCGTTGAGCCTGGGCCGTCGGGGGATGGGCCAATGCTGGCCAAACCCGGCGGTCGGCTGCGTCATCGTCAAGGACGGGCGCATCGTCGGCCGCGGCGTGACGGCGCCGGGCGGCAGGCCCCATGCCGAACCGCAGGCGCTGGCGCAGGCCGGTGACGCGGCGCGCGGGGCCACCGCCTATGTCACGCTCGAACCCTGCGCCCATCACGGCCAGACCCCGCCCTGCGCCGACGCCCTGATCGCTGCCGGCATCGCGCGGGTCGTGGCCCCCTTGCAGGACAGCGACCCCCGGGTGTCGGGCCAGGGTTTCGACAGGCTGCGCGCCGCCGGGGTCGCCGTGACGACCGGCGTGCTGGCCGAAGAGGCGGCGCGCGATCACGCCGGGTTCTTCCTGCGGACCGAAGCCGGACGGCCCTTTGTCACCCTCAAACTGGCGTCGTCCTTCGATGGGCGCATCGCCACCGCCACAGGCGAAAGCCGCTGGATCACCGGGCCCGAGGCGCGGCGCATCGTGCATGGCCAGCGCGCCCGGCACGATGCGGTGATGGTCGGCGCGGGCACGGCACGGATCGACGACCCAAGCCTGACCGTGCGCGGCTTTGGCACGGTGCGCCAGCCGGTGCGCGTGGTGGTATCGCGGCTGATCGACCTGCCGCTGATGGGGCAACTTGCCCGCACCGCGGCGCAGGTGCCGGTCTGGATCTGCCACGGCCCCGACGCCGCGCCCGAGACGCGACAGGCCTGGCAGGGCTTGGGCGCGGTGCTATTGCCTTGTCGACTGGCGGGGCGTCAGGTCGATGCCGCATCGGTGCTGCAGGCGCTGGGGGCCGCCGGGCTGACCCGGGTCTTTTGCGAAGGTGGCGGCACCCTGGCCGCGACCCTGCTGGCGGCGGATCTGGTGGACGAACTTGTCGGCTTTACCGCAGGCCTCGCGCTCGGGGCCGAAGGGCAACCATCGGTGGGCGCAATGGGAATTGCGAAACTGGCGGCGGCCACGCGGTTCCGCCTGTCGGAAACGCGCGCGGTCGGCGCGGATGTCATGCACCGCTGGGTCCGCGCCGGATAGCGGGCCCTGATCAGGCCCGGTGCGCACCGTCGGCCAGCGATTTCACAAAGCTTAGCACCTCGTCCACCGATTTGCCGTCGGCCAGTTCGCCGACGATGGCCGATCCGACCACGCAGCCGTCGGCGATGGCGGCGATGCTCTGCGACGACTCCGGCGTGCGGATGCCAAAGCCCACGATCACCGGCAGATCGGTCTGCGACTTGATCCGCGCCACCTCGGGCCCGACGTCCGCAGCCTCGGCCGCCGCGGCCCCCGTGATCCCGGTGATCGAGACGTAATAGACAAAGCCCGACGTGTTCTGCAGCACCTTGGGCAGCCGCTTGTCGTCGGTGGTGGGCGTGGCCAGCCGGATGAAGTTCAGCCCGGCCTTCTGCGCGGGCAGGCACAGCTCGTCATCCTCTTCCGGCGGCAGGTCCACGATGATCAGCCCGTCGATCCCGGCCTCTTTAGCCTGTTCTAGAAATTTTCCCACGCCCCGCGAATAGATTGGGTTGTAATAGCCCATCAACACGATGGGCGTGGTGTCATCCTCTGCGCGGAAAGTGCGCGCCAGCTCAAGCGTGCGGTCGAGCGTCATGCCCCCTTCGAGCGCGCGCTGGCCGGCAAGCTGGATGGTCGGGCCATCGGCCATCGGGTCGGTGAAGGGCAGGCCCAGTTCGATGATGTCCACGCCCGCGCCGGGCAGGCCCTTGACCAGTTGCAAAGATGTGTCGAAATCCGGATCGCCTGCCATGACATAGGCGACGAAAGCCTTCTTTCCGTCGGCTTTAAGCTGCGCGAACCTGTCGTCGATACGTGTCATGGCTGTTCCCTCAAGGATGATTCCGCCCGACTTGCCGGAACCGGCGGGGAAAATCAATGGCGTCTCATCCCGCACGCCCCCGCGCCAGCCCGCGAAACGCCCAAAGCGCAAGGCCGCAGGCCGCCAGCATCACCGCGCCCTGATAGAAGGCGACCCCCGCAAGGCCGGTGCGCTGCGCCGCGATCCCCGCGACGACGGGCGCGAAAACCACGCCGACGTAGAAGAGCGTAAAGAAGATGCCCATGCCCACCGCCCGCGTGCCGGCACCCAGCACCTGCGCGGGCAGGCTCATGATCGGCCCCGCCGACAGCCCCGCGCTCAGCCCCAGCAGCGCAAAGACCAAAAGCGCATTGTTGCCGCTTGACGGGGCCAGGATCAGCAGCGCGGCAAAGGCGGCAAAGCCCGCCACCATCACCGCGTCCCGCTGCCCGGTCCGATCGGCAAGATAGCCGCCCAGCGGCACCGACACGGCCACCAGCCACAGCGTCACGCTGGTGGTCGCACTTGCCGCCGCAAGGCTCCAGCCCTTGCCCACCAGCATGGCCGGGCCGAACCCGAACACCATGCCCAGCGCGCCGTTGTAGAGCCCCCAGATCGCGCCTGCGCACAGGACCGCCGCCAGCGGCGCACCGCGCAGCCGTTCCTTTGGGGCCGCGCCCGCCGATCCCGCCGCCGTCGGCGCCGTGCCCCACAGGAACACCGCCAGCCCGGCCGCGGTGCTGGCCAGAACCGCGCCCAGCGCCAGGGCCAGGCCGCCGCCCGTCGCAACCAGCGGCAGCACCAGCAGCGCGGCGGCGATCCCCACCGGCCAGGAATTGACGAATATGCCCATGGCCGTCGCAATCTCGCGCCCGGCGAAATAGTCGGTCACGACCTTCGACATCAGCACGTTCAGCAGCACGCCGCCGGTACCCGCGAGCAACCGCCCGGCGATCTGCCCGCCCCAGCTGTCCAGCAGCAGCATCACCAGCGCGCCCGCCAGCATCAGCCCCATGCCAAAGGCGATCACCCGGCGGTCGCCGAACCGTTGCCCGATGGCGCCGCCGGGCAGCGCGATGATCAGACCCGGCGCCAGATAAAGCCCGATCAGAAAACCGATATCCGACAGCCCGACACCGAACACCTGCATGTAAACCGGCGACAGCGCCGCCACAGCCTGGAACTGAAACGCCATCGTGACGCGCGCGGTGAACAGAACGGCCAGCACGAACCAGCGGTTGGGTGTGGTCCCGGCCATGTGTCTGCGCCCCCAGCCGCGTGCTACGGCGATGCGCCATAGCCTAGCAGCCCCGGTGCGTTACGCAATCGTGGCGATGACGCGGTCTGGAATCTGCACGGGTGACGGGGCGGCGCGCGGCACTAGGTACCGGTCAAAGCGACATCAGAACGGAGCCAGGACATGCGACTTCTTTTTACCGGCGGCAGCGGCAAGGCCGGGCGCCACGTCATCCCCTACCTGCTGGAACAGGGCCACCGCGTCGTCAACGCCGATCTCGTGCCGCTTGACCATCCGGGCGTCGACAACCTGACCGTCGATCTGACCGAAAACGGCCAGGTATGGAACGCGCTTACCTCGTATGCCGCGCTGGACGAGCTTGAACCCGGCACCGGCCGTCCGAGCTTTGATGCCGTGGTGCATTTCGCCGCCATTCCGCGCATCCTGATCAAGCCCGACAACGAGCTTTTCCGCACCAACGCGCTGGCCACCTACAATGTGCTCGAGGCGGCGACCAAGCTCGGCATTCCAAAGGTGATCTTTGCCAGTTCGGAAACCACCTACGGCATCTGCTTTGCCGATGGCGAGAAAAAGCCCGACTATGTTCCGGTGGACGAGGAACATCCGACCGTGCCGCACGACAGCTATGCCATGTCGAAGGTCACGAACGAGGTTTGCGCGCGGTCCTTCCACGCCCGCACCGGAATCGACATCTACGGGCTGCGGATCAACAACGTGATCGAACCGCACGAATATACCGAGCTCTTTCCCGACTTCATCAACAACCCCGATCAGCGGCGGCGCAATATCTTTGCCTATATCGACGCGCGTGATCTGGGCCGGATGGTGCAGTGCTGCCTGGACACGGACGGGCTGGGCTACGAGGTGTTCAACGTCGCGAACGAAGATGTCTCGGTCGATCTGACCAGCGCCGAAATCATCAAGCGCTATTACGACGGCGTGCCGGTGCGGCGCGAGATGGGCGAGGACGAGACATTCTACGACATCAGCAAGGCCAAGCGGCTGGTCGGTTTCGCCCCGGTGCATCGCTGGCGGCAGGAAATGCAGGGATAGCGGGGCAGCGCGCCCGTCAAAGCCCCTCGAGCCATTCCTGAAGCGGGGCCAGTTCCGTGAAAGCCGCGCGCAGAGCCACCTCGGGGTCGTTCGGCGCGGCGCTTTCCAGGTCATCGCGCCAGACCACCAGCCCCTTGCGGCGCAACAGGTCGGCCCGGGGGTGATCGGCGGGATGTGGCGGCGGTACGCGTTTGAGCGCGGGCGGATCCATGCGCCCGGCGATCCTGGCCAGGATCTCTTGCAGTTCGGCCCCGTCCTCGCCCGCGACGTCTTCGCGGTAGACCTCGAGCTGATCGGGATCGAAAACCATGATGCCCGCCCCCGCCGTGGCATAGTCTTCGGCCAGGCCGAAGAACCAGCCGCGCCCGTCCGGGCAGGCCCAGAGCAGGTGCATATGGGTGTGATAGGGCGTCTTGTCCTCGGAAAACCGCATGTCGCGGTGCGGACGGAAAAGCTTTGGCTTGACCGCCATGCCCGACAGGTCGGTCAGCAGCGGGGTCAGCGCGTCCAGAAGGCTCAGTGCCGGGCGCTTGATCACGCGATCGTACTGTGCCTTGTGGTCGTGGAACCAGTCGCGGCTGTTGTTCTGGGACAGATCGCGCAGAAAGGCGCGTGCCGCGGGAATGATATCGCTCGGGGTCTGCGGCGCGGTCATGGCGCCCCTCCAACTCACTTGTTGAAAAACGAATCTCGAAATGCCCCGACAGCCTAGCACAGTCTGCCCGGTTTCCGGTCGCGCCAAATTCGGGGCGCGGTCTGTTGGCGAATTTCCGAACAGCACGCTGTCCCTTGCGCGGCGCGGTCCCCGGATCTAAAGGCAGGGCATGGGCCAGACATGGATGACATACCCGCAGCACATCCGTGCCGTGCTCACGCTTGGGCTGCCGCTGATCGGCGGGCATCTGGCGCAATTTTCCATCACCCTCACCGACACCATCATGCTGGGCTGGTACGGGGCCGAGGCGCTGGCCGCGCTGACGCTGGCCTCGGCCCTGTTTTTCCTGCTGTTCCTGATGGGCTGCGGCTTTGCCTGGGCGGTGATGCCGCTGGTCGCGCAGTCCCTGGCCGAAGAGGACGCGCAGACGATCCGCAGGGTGACGCGCATGGGTCTCTGGCTGTCGGCGCTGTTCTGGCTGTGCGTGATGCCGGTGCTGTGGTTCTCGGGTCCGGTTCTGCTGGCCCTGGGCCAGACGCCCGAATTGTCTGCGGATGCGCAGACCTATCTGCGGATCGCGGGGTTCGGCATGTTGCCCGCGCTGCTGGTCATGGTGCTCAAAAGCTACCTCGCCGCGCTGGAACGCACCCGGGTGGTGCTGCTGCTGACGCTGTTGTCGGCGCTGGCCAACGGGCTGGGCAATTATGCGCTGATCTTCGGCAACTGGGGCGCGCCCGAACTGGGCATTGCCGGGGCCGCCATCGCCGCGATCCTGTCGCATGCCACGGCGCTTCTGGGCTGTGTGATCTATGTCCAGCGGGCCCTGCCGGAACACGCGATATTCCAACGGCTCTGGCGGCCCGACCCACAGATGTTCGCGCGGGTGTTCTGGCTGGGCCTGCCCATCGGCCTGACAGTGCTGGCCGAGGTCGGGCTGTTCGAGGCGACGGCGATCATGATGGGCTGGCTGGGCACCATCCCGCTGGCCGCGCATGGCATTGCGCTGCAAACCGCGTCGGCGACCTTCATGGTGCACATGGGGCTGAGCAACGTCGCCACGATCCGCGCGGGCAATGCTCTGGGCCGCCGCGCGCCCGAGCATCTGGCGCGGGGTGCCCGCACCGTGCTGGGCCTGTCTCTGGCGATGTCGGCGGCGACCATCGTGCTGTTCCTGACCCTGCCCGAGGCGCTGGTGGCGCTGTTCATAGACCCCGCCGACCCGGCGCGCGGGGCGATTATCACCGCAGGTGTGAGCCTGCTGGCGGTGGCGGCGCTATTTCAGCTGGTGGACGGCGCACAGGTCGTCACCCTGGGCGTGCTGCGCGGAATGCAGGACACCCGCGTGCCGATGATCATGGCGATCGTCGCCTATTGGGGCATCGGCATTCCCGCCTCCTACATCTTCGGCTTTGTCGCGGGGTGGGGCGCTGTCGGCATCTGGCTGGGGCTTGTGATGGGGCTGGCCGTGGCGGCGCTGGCGCTCTTGTGGCGGTTGTGGTTGCGCGCCCTGCCAGATCTGCGCGCCGCCTGACCACACGCCACCTTGCGCAGACGCCGCCACGACACTAGAAGCGGCGCGACCGTGCAAAGGAGAATGTGATGGGCTTCAGAATGGGTATCGTGGGTCTGCCGAATGTCGGCAAATCGACGCTCTTCAACGCGCTCACCAAGACCGCCGCCGCGCAGGCCGCGAATTTTCCGTTCTGCACCATCGAGCCCAACGTTGGCGACGTGGCCGTGCCCGACGCGCGCCTGGACAAGCTGGCCGAAATCGCCAAGTCGAAACAGATCATCCCGACCCGGATGACCTTTGTCGATATCGCCGGTCTGGTCAAAGGGGCCTCCAAGGGCGAAGGGCTGGGCAACCAGTTCCTGGCCAACATCCGCGAGGTCGACGCCATCGCCCATGTGCTGCGCTGCTTTGACAACGGCGACGTGACCCATGTCGAAGGCCGCGTCGATCCGGTCGCCGATGCCGACACGATCGAAACCGAGCTGATGATCGCCGACATCGAGAGCATCGAAAAGCGCCTGCAGACGATCACCCGCAAGGTGCGCGGCGGCGACAAGGAGGCAATCCAGCAGGAACGTTTGATGAAGGCTGCCCTGGCGGCGCTGGAAGACGGCAAACCCGCACGCACCGTCGCGGTCGATGCCGAGGATGCCCGCGCCTGGAAGCTACTGCAGCTTCTGACCACCAAGCCCGTGCTTTACGTCTGCAACGTGGCCGAGGACGAAAGCGCCACCGGCAACGCCCATTCCGCAGCCGTGGCGAAGATGGCCGCCGAACAGGGCAATGCGCATGTGGTGATTTCCGCCAAGATCGAGGAGGAGATTGCACAGCTCGATAGCGACGAGGCCGAGATGTTCCTGTCGGAAATGGGGCTGGAAGAGCCAGGGCTCGACCGGCTGATCCGTGCGGGCTACGACCTGCTGCACCTCGAGACGTATTTTACCGTCGGCCCGAAAGAGGCGCGCGCCTGGACCATCCGCACCGGCACACTCGCCCCGCAGGCTGCGGGCGTGATCCACGGCGATTTCGAGCGTGGCTTCATCCGCGCGGAAACGATCGCCTACGACGATTTCGTGACGCTCGGCGGCGAACAGGCCGCCAAGGACGCGGGCAAGATGCGGGCCGAGGGCAAGGGCTACACCGTCAAGGACGGCGACGTTCTGCACTTCCTCTTCAACACCTGATCTGCCTGGCATCAGCCGTAAAGGTGCGCCCGATGGACAGGCGCACCCCTTGGCTCAATCGGGCGAGGTCCAGCCTTTGCCAGGCCGATAACGCGCGTGGAGGCGTCCGGATTTCAACGCAAAAAGGTGCATCCAGCCGTTGTCAAAGAGCGCGCGCACCTCGTCGTGCTGGTCCAGCACGGTCTGGATCGCCTCTTCGGGCGCCTCGATCAGGACCGACAGCCGCAGCGGATCGTGGACCGGCTTTTCCCCATCGTGCAGCGCCTGTTTCGGCAATCCGGCCCGCAGAACGCCACCGTTGCCTTCGACCACCCCGATACCGCTGGTGACGTTGTGGATCAGCTTGTTGCCGCCGCCAAAGACCTCAGGTGCCACGGCGGAGCCGTAGTATTGCAGGCTGATCCAGCTGGCCACCACCGCAGGGGCGGTCAGGATAAGCTCCAGCGTGGCAAAGCCCTTGTCCGACGTCCAGTCGTAGCTGTGCAGGAAGGTCCGTCCGTCCTGCTGGTTCCTGGCCAGATGCGCGCGCGGTGCCGCGACAAAGGCTGCACAGCCCGCAAGCCCCCATTCCGGGCGCACCTCAGCCCAGTCGAGCGCCCGTTTGACCACCGTATCGGCCCGGGCCCCGGGCAGCCGTTCGGCACGGCCTGTGGCAACCGCCCGGCCCGCCTGCCGCAAGACCTGTTTGGCTTGGGAAATTTTCTCGACATGCTCCGGCCCTGCATCATCGGGGTAGAGCGTGACGGCGTCGGTGGTGGTATCGTGCAGGCCCGCAACGAACACCGTGTCCCCGGGGATGTCGATCCCATGCGCAGGCAGTCCGGCGCGGGTTTCGTGGTCGTTCAGCAGCCCGGCCAGCAGCCGCGCCGAAACGTCCCCCGCCTGCCCGCCGCAGGCCCCACAGTGATAGGCGCTTTCATGCGGATTGTTGGTGGTCGACGCGCCGTGCCCCAGCAGGACGACCAGCGGCGCGTGGCCCTTTGTCAGGCTCATCGCGGTCAGGACCTTTGCCGCCAGCCCGGCCTTGTCCTCGGCAGACAGATCGGCATCGAAGCGCGGCGCCGGTGACGCCTCGGCAGGCTCACCTCCCAGCCCAAGCGCATCGCGCACCAGCTTGGTCACGTAGACCGGCCCTGCCGCCTCTACAAAGGCGAAGGACGACACCGCAGCCTGCCGGAACCGGCCCCAGGCCCGCACGGTCCGGGCGCGGATGCGCGCCGCCTGTTCGGGCGCCGCATCCAGATGGCTGGAGGCGTGAAGCGCCGGGCTTAGCAGCGCGGGCAGATGCGGGTCCGACAGGTCGGTGCCATGCGCCCGGTGCGACACGGGAAGGCCGAAGAAGCCCGCAAAGCCGATCGTGTCGATGGCGGGATCAAGCTCTTCCAGCGCCCGCCGCAGCGGGCCCGAACGGACATCGATGCAACAGGCCACCTGCATGCTGGGCCGGTCCGTCCTCCCCGTGGGGATCGCCAGTTCCGCCGCCATCCGCCGCTGGAATCCGCGCTCGCGCGCCTCTTGCAGGATGGCGTCGGTGACCTCATCCGTGTCGGGTTCGACAGGTGCCTCATGTGACGCCACGACCTTTGCCCAGTCGTCCGCCAAGCCGGGCACGTGCCGGAAAAGCGCCTCCTCCCAGATCATCCGGACCGCCAGAAGGTCGGTCAGCGCCTGATCGCTGCGCCCATCCAACTCGGCCGTCCACAAAAGCCAGCGGGCATGCTGCGCCCAGCCGCCCAGATCGGCATAAAGCCGGTGGAACGCGGTTTCCGCCGCGGCCTCGGTCAGGGCCAGTGTTTCCGACGCGCGCAGGATCGCCCGCTCTGCCGTATCCGGCGCCTCTGCCACATGGGCGCAGAACCCGCTCAGCCCGGCGATTTCCGGCGTGAGGTCATTGGTGGCCCAAGCCCGCCAGGCGGCAAAGGTGCCTTGCCCCGGCGCCGGTGTCCAAAGCGCCTGACCCCGGTCGAAATGTCCTGCGGCCCAAAGACCCACGCTGCGCCGGATCACGCCGGGCCAGTCGGTGCCTGTGGCCCGGGCCGCAAGGTCCGCCACCGTCGGCAGCGCCTCGGGCTCCTTGCCGGGCAGCCGAAGCTGCGCCTTGAGTCCCATGAGGTCCACAGGCTTCAATGGCGAAGGGCTGTCGAACAGAGCCGCCGCCAGATCGGCGTCGGTGATCTCTCCCGTTTCGATCAGGCGGGCGTATTCCGAGCGGGGCAGCGTCAGCCGCGCCCCGGCCACCCGGCCCAACCGGGCCGCGGCATGGGCCAGATCCTCGTGCGACTGGCCCAAAAAGGGGTTCACCGCGACGGTGGCGTCCAGCGGAAAGGCCGGCGGCACCTGCCGCGCGGCGGCTTCGGCGGCTTTCAGCAAGTTGGTGACCCGCGCCGGTTCGATCTTGTCATGCTTGAGAAACATCGGTTTTCCCCTTCGATCAAGAATGCTTCTGGACCCGCAGCCCGCCGATCAGACGGTCGAGCAGGGTGTTGAGGTAAAGCCCGTTTGCGATGTGCACCCGCAGGCCCGCCGTGGACGGATGGTGCGCCCACAGCGGAAAAAGCGCCTGCGCCACCGCCACCAGCCCGAAGGACATCAGCGCCAGCACGATCATCGCCCATTCCAGCGCCCCGGGCACCGGCGGTTCTGGCAGGGACGCGCCCCAAAGGCCTTTCGCCACCAGCTGAAAAGCGAAGTAGGCCAGCGCCGCGGCCAGCGACGTGAGCGTCGTGCGCTTGGTCAGTTCCGCCGGGGCGGCATCCGCCAAACCCTGCGCGATCAGGTAGGCGACGCCGAAGATCAGAATCACGCCCAGCGCCAGCGCCTGCGCCGACTTCGGCCCGATCAGGGCGATAAAGCCCCCGGCGACCACGCCGTAAAGCACCAGCGCGATGCCAAAGGCCTTGGCCACCGCCTTGAAATTCGGGGCCGCCACCGGCCCGGGCCGCCGTACCGAGGCCACCGCCCCGATCGCCGAGCCAGAGCTCAGGAAGGCATGCGCCTTGTAAAGCGAATGCGCCACGATGTGCAGCAACGCCAGCGCCCAAAGGCCAAGCCCGCATTGCAGCAGCATGAAACCCATCTGGCTGATCGTGGACCAGGCCAGCGCCGTCTTGACCGCGTTCTGGGTCAACATGACGACCGCGCCGAACAGGGCGGTGAACCCGCCGATCATCACCAGCGCGGCCATGGCGCCGGGGGTGGCCTGCACCGCCTCGGCCATCCGGATGAGGACGAAGCCGCCGGAGTTGATGATCCCCGCGTGCAGAAGGGCAGACACCGGCGTCGGCGCCTCCATCACCTCGGTCAGCCAGCCGTGCACCGGAAAGGCCGCGGTTTTCAGCGCGGCCACCAGCACCAGCAGCGCCACCGCCGCAGAGCCTGCATAGGACAGGCCGTCCTGCGCGCCCGCCGCGATGTCGGCAATCACAACACTGCCCTGGTCGAGCCAGAAGAGCGCGGTTGCGCCGATCAGCGCCACGTCGGCCAACCCCCAGACCAGCGTGAACTTGGTCGCCGCGCGGCGCGCCTCGGGCCGGTCATCGTAGAACAGCAGCAGCGACCGCAAGCTCATGCCCACCAGCATGAAGGCCGCCGCGAGCACGACAAGCGAGCCCGACAGCACCAGCAGCAACACCGCCGCCAGCGTGGCCAGCATCCGCGCATGGAACACCGCCTCGCGCGGCTCCCCGTCAAGGTAGGTCCGGGAATAGCGCATGACGATCCAGCCGACGAAGGCGACCAGAAGCATCATCGTGGCGCTCACCGGATCAAGACGCAGCGCCAGCCAGGGGGCGGCGGACGCCTGCAGCGTGACCGGGCCGTCGGTCAGCATCAGAAGGCCGGACACCGTCGCAAAGGCCAGGGCGGCAAGGGCCGCCGCTTCGGACACACCGCTGCGCCGTTGCGTCGTGCCGACCAGGCGCAGGGCATAGGCGGCGGATGCACACAGCAGCACCAGTGGGGCCAGAAGCAGTATCGTCAAAACGGGCGACATCGCGCACCTCCATCTCTTGGTGGGTTTCACGAGGAGCTAGCGCTGCGCCATGAATAAAGAAATTACTTATATTAAACGAAAACGTTCTATATTATAGAACCATGTCGAACCTGAACCTGCACCATCTGCGGCTTTTCCGGGCGGTCGCCCATGATGGCACCCTGACCGGTGCCGCGCGCACGCTGAACCTGTCGCAGTCGGCCCTGTCGACGCAGATCAGAACGCTCGAAGCGTCGCTGGGCCAGGATTTGTTCGAGCGTCGGGGCCGCAGCCTGATCCTGACCGAGGCGGGGCGAATCGCTCTGGATCACGCCGAATCGATCTTTCGCACCGCCGAAGATCTGACCGCCACCCTGCGCGAAAGCGGCGGCGGGCGGCGCGCGCTTCGGGTCGGTGCGCTGGCCACGCTGTCTCGTAACTTCCAGATCAAGCTTCTGCAGCCGCTGATCGGCCGCCGCGACGTCGAGGTGGTGCTGCGCTCGGGCAGCCAGGCCGACCTGCTGCGCGGGCTCGAGGCGATGGCGCTCGACATGGTGCTGACGAACCTGTCGCCGGCGCGTGACACGGTCAGCCGCTACATCGTCCAGCGCCTGTCCGAACAGCGGGTCAGCCTGATCGGAACCCCCGCACGGGTCGGCACGCCGCCCCGCACCCTCATTGACCTGCTGTCGTCCGAACCGCTGATCCTGCCGACACCGGAAACCGCGCTGCGCACAGGGTTTGACGCGCTGTTGTCACGCTTGGGCGTGTCCCCGCAGATCGCGGCCGAGGCGGACGACATGGCGATGCTGCGCCTGCTAGCGCGACAGGATGCGGGGCTGGCGGTGATCCCGCCCATCGTTGTGCAGGACGAACTGTCCGACGGCATTTTGACCGAGGCAGCGCTTCTGGACGGCATCGAAGAGGCGTTCTTTGTGGTGACATTGGACCGGCGGTTTCCGAACCCCCTTGTCGCGGAACTGCTGGGCTAGGACGGACCGCACGGGACTTGGCAATCGCACCCCAAACGGGACCGTCCGGCCGCAAAAGGGGGGGACAGACCTGCAAATTTGCGCATATTCAGGAAAATGTGTGAAACTGTTACCGTTAACGGCAAAGCGTCGGAAGGCTCCGGATGACAAGATCGACCATTCATGACGTGGCGCGCGTCGCAAATGTCAGCCTGTCCACCGTCGACCGTGTCCTCAACGGGCGCAACTCCGTCAAGGCCTCGACCCGCGAGAAGGTCGAAGAGGCGGTGCGCGCCCTGGGCTATGTCCGCAACACCGCGGCGGCGAACCTGTCGCGGCAGCGGCGCACGCGGTTCCTGTTCCTTCTGCCCGGCGGGGCCAACAGTTTCATGCGCAACCTCGAGGCCGAGGTCGCATCCTATGCCGAACCGCTGGTGGCCGAAGGCGTCGATGTGGTGGTGCGCATGGTGCCGCCCTTCGACGGGGCAGCGCTGTCCGGTGAACTCAACGCCATGGACACCGGCGCCTTTGACGGTGTCGCCTTCGTCGCGGTGGATTCGCCCGAGGTCCGCGACGCGGTGAAGACCTTGCGCGGGAAAGAGCTTCCGGTGGTCACGCTGGTGTCGGACCTGCCGGCCGACCTGCGCACGCATTTCATCGGCATCGACAATATCTGGGCGGGGCGCACGGCGGGGCGGCTTCTGGGCCGGTTCTGCGCCGCGACGCCCGGCAAGATCGCGGTCGTCGCGGGGGCCCTGATGATGCAGGACCATGCCGCCCGCTACGCCGGCTTTCGCCAGGTGCTGGCCGAGGATTTCCCGCATCTCGAAGCGTTGCCGCCGCTTGAGGCGCGCGACAATGCCGAACTGGCCGAGGCGCAGTTGACCGCCTTGCTGGCATCGACCGATGGCATCGTGGGGGTCTACAGCCTGGGCGCGGGCAACCGCGGCGTGGTTGCGGCGCTGAACACGATTCGCACAACCCCGACGGTCGTGGTGCACGAACTGACCGAGCATTCGCGGCGCTGGCTTTTGACGGGTCGGATTGACGCCGTCATTCGGCAGGATCCCGCCAGAGAAGCGCGTTCAGCCGTCCGCACGCTATTGGCCCTGGCGCAGGGTAAACCCTTTCACAAAGACGAAAATCGCGTCGGGATCGAGATTTTCCTGCGCGACAACCTGCCCTGAACCGGACCATCTGAAATTGCAGGATCACCCCGGCGGGCCGCCCCGGTCCGCGCAATTCCGCTTTACCTCGTCAATTTTTGACGTACGTTAGTCAAAACACTGACGAACGAAATCGTTTCACCCGGGAGGACACCACATGAAACTTTACGCAACCACGGCGCTTGCCATCGCGCTTGGCGCGGGCAGCGCCCTTGCCCAGCAGACGGAGGTGAACATCCTTCGCGTGCAGCCCAGCGACGAGGAGCAGGCGTTCTATGCCGAGGTCGAACAGGCCTACGAGGCGGAAAACCCGGATGTGGATGTCGTTTTCGAATACATCGCGAACGAAGCCTACAAATCCAAGCTGCCGACACTGCTGCAGTCGAACGCGCGGCCCGACGTGTTTTATTCCTGGGGTGGGGAAACCCTGCGCGAACAGTCCGAAGCCGGTTTCCTGCGCGCCATCGACGATGTGCTGAGCGACGAGACCCGCGCCACCTTCCCCGAAGCGGCGCTGAACGCCTATACCGTGGACGGATCGCTGGTCGGCCTGCCGCTTTACGCGACCGAGGTGGTGTTCTGGGTCAACACCGACCTGACCGAACAGGCCGGCGTCGATCACACAGCCATCGAAACCTGGGATGACTTCCTGTCGGCGGTGCAGACGCTTAAGGATGCGGGCGTCACCCCGATCATCGCGGGCGGTCAGGACAAGTGGCCCGTCCACTTTTACTGGAGCTACCTGGCGCTGCGCGAAGGCGGACCCGATGTCGTGACCACCGCCATGACCGGTGAGGGCAACGGGTTCGAGAACGAGGCCTTTGTAGCCGCAGGCCGCGATCTGGAAGAGCTTGTCGCGCTGGAGCCGTTCCAGCCGGGCGTGATGGGCACCACCTACGAAACCGCCTCTGGCATGTTCGCCGATGGCGGAGGGGCGTTTCACCTGATGGGCGACTGGGATTACCTGCCCATGCGTGGCCGGGCCACTGACGGCGTCGGCCTGTCGGATGACCAGCTGGCCATCATCCCCTTCCCCACCATCTCGGACCCTGTGACCGAAGGCGGCGACGGCGCGACGCTGGGCGGGATCAACGGCTGGGCCGTGACGGCAGATGCCTCGGACCAGGCGGTCGATTTCCTGTCCTTCATGCTGAACCAAGAAAACCAGGAAACCATCGCCGAGCGCGGGATCTTCATCCCCATCGTCGAAGGCGCAGACGCCGCCCTGTCCAACGCCTTCTTCCAGCGGGTCGCGCAGGACATCAAGGGCTCTGACTATCACCAGATCTTCCTTGATCAGTTTCTGGGGGCGTCTGTCGGGGCCACGGTCAACGACGTATCCGCCGACCTGATCGCCGGGGCCACCACGCCCGAGGAAGCGGCCGAACGGGTCCAGGAGGCCTGGAACTTCCGCTGATCCGATCCGGCGCGTCCCGACCGGGGCGCGCCACCATCCGCCTTGGGGAACGATCCGATGTCCGACACGATGCTGCCGCCCGACCGCAGGCAGGCCTTCGGCGACCGCGTGCGCCGCGCCGCGACGAACGGTCGGCTGACGGCCGGGCTGATCCTGCTGCCGCCCGCGCTGATCCTGTTCACGCTCTTCGTGATCCTGCCGCTGGGCGAGTCTGGCCTTTATGCCTTTTACGACTGGAACGGCTACGGCACGCCAGAGGACTATGTCGGTCTGCGCAACTTTGAACAGATGTTCGGCCATTCGGTATTTTCCGTCGCGGTCTGGAACACGGTCAAGATCGTCGCCATCTCGCTGCTGGTCCAGATGCCTCTGGCGCTGCTGCTGGCCCTTCTGATCTACCGCAAGACCCCCACCAACGCGGTCTTCCGCCTGATCTTCTTTGTCCCCTACATCATGGCCGAGGTCGCCGCGGGCCTGATCTGGAGCTTTGTCTTTGACGGCAATTACGGCGTCACCGCCTCGATCGCCGCATCGCTCGGCATCGACCGGTTCTTTGTTCTGGCGGACCGCGAACTGGCCTTCTACGCGATCATGGTGGTGATCGTCTGGAAGTATTTCGGCTTTCACATGATGATCTACATCGCCGCCCTTCAGGGGGTGCCCGACGACCAGATCGAGGCGGCGCAGATCGAGGGGGCAAGCCGCACCCAGATCGTGCGGCACGTGCAGATCCCGCACATCAAACCGGCCATCGCGGTCAGCGCGTTCTTTGCCATCATCGGCGCGCTGCAGGTCTTTGACGTGATCATCCCGCTCACCAATGGCGGGCCGTCGAACCAGACGCATACCATCGTCACCTACCTGTACGAATTCGGCCTCACGCGGCTGCGCATCGGGTTCGGCAGCGCGGTCGGCGTGGTGCTCTTCGTCGTCGCGGTGCTGGTGGCGGTGTTCTACCAGCGCATCTTCATGAAGAAAGGCACGGCATGACCGGTCCGAACGTCTGGCGCAACGTCGCGCGGCTCAGCCTGCTGCTGATCGTGGCAAGCTTCGTGCTTGCCCCGCTCTGGGCCACGGTGATGGGCGGGTTCAAGACCAATGCCGAAATCCGGACGGCGGCCTTTGCGGTGCCCGACGCGTTCAACACCGAATTCTACGGAGCGATCCTGAGCGATCCGGCGTTCTGGCGCTACCTGGGCAATTCGATGCTGATCTCGTCGGCGGCGGTGATCCTGACGCTGATCGTCGGCGCGGCGGCGGCCTACGTCTTTGCGCAGATCAAGTTCTTCGGGTCGAACTTCCTGTTCTCTTACCTGCTGCTGGGGCTGATGTTCCCCTTTGCCACCGCGATCCTGCCGCTTTTCATCAAGATTCGCGACATCGGCCTGCTGGATACCTACTGGGCCGTCATCCTGCCGCAGACGGCCTTTGGCCTCAGCCTCGCCATTCTGCTCTTCCGGACATTCTTTGCGCAGCTGCCGCGCGAACTTTTCGAAGCCGCCTATATCGACGGCTGCGGCTACGTGCGGTTCTTCGTGATGTTCACGCTGCCGCTTTCGACCCCGATCCTGGCCACCGTCGGCGTCTTCGTCTTCGTGCAAAGCTGGAACAACTTCCTGCTGCCGCTGGTCGTGCTCAACAGCCGCGAGGTCTTCACCTGGCCCCTGGGCATGATGCAGTACCGCGGCGAATACGTGACCCAGTGGAACCAGACGCTGGCCTTCGTGACGCTGTCGCTGGTGCCCGCGGTCGTCTTCTTCCTTGCCGCCCAGAAATACATCGTCGCCGGTCTGACCGGCGGTGCCGTGAAAGGCTGACCGTTGAAAATATCCAATCCCATCCTGCCCGGCTTCAACCCCGACCCGTCCATCGTTCGGGTGGGCGATGACTACTACATCGCCACCTCGACGTTCGAGTGGTACCCGGGCGTGCAGATCCATCATTCGCGCGACCTCAAGAACTGGCGGCTGGTGACCCGCCCGCTGACCCGCGCGGCCCAGTTGGACATGCGCGGCGATCCGGATTCGGGCGGCGTCTGGGCGCCCTGCCTCAGCCATGCGGACGGGCAGTTCTGGCTGATCTACACCGACATGAAACGCCGCGACGGCGCGTGGAAGGACAGCCACAACTATCTTGTCACCGCGCCCACGATCGACGGGCCCTGGTCGGACCGGATCACCCTCAATTCCTCTGGCTTCGATCCGTCGCTCTTTCACGATGCGGACGGGCGCAAGTGGCTGCTCAACATGATCTGGAACCACAACAAGCAGGGTGGCGACCGGTTCGGCGGGATCGTGATCCAGGAATACGACGTCGCGGCGCAGCGGCTGGTGGGCGAGGTGCGCAACATCTACCGCGGCACCGATCACAAGCTGGTCGAGGGGCCGCACCTGTATCGCCGCGACGGCTGGTACTACCTGCTGACGGCAGAGGGCGGCACCGGCTATGACCATGCGGTGACCATGGCGCGGTCGCGCGATCTCTTCGGCCCCTACGAGACCGATCCGGCAAAGCACGTGCTGACGGCGAAGGACACCGCCCCCGATCATCTGCTGCAACGCGCGGGCCATGCCGACATCGTGGAAACGCAGACGGGTGAGCATTTCATGGTCCACCTGTGTTCGCGCCCCCTGCCCGAAACCCGGACCGAGTTGACAGGCGCGGGCATCCATGCCGACGACGTGCGCCGGTCGCCGCTGGGGCGCGAAACCGCGATCCAGCGGCTGGTGTGGGAGGACGGCGCGTTTCCCCGGCTGGCCCACGGCGGGGTGGCACCCGCGGTCGAGATAGATGGCCCCGACCTTCCCGAAGCGCCGGTTGAGACGATCCCGCCACACCGCACGTTCGAGGACGGCCTGCCGCCCGAATTCCAGTGGCTGCGCACGCCCGAACACGCGCGCCTCTTCTCGACCACCGAACGCCCCGGCGCGCTGCGGATCTTCGGGCGCGAAAGCCCAGGTTCGCAATTCGAACACGCGCTGGTCGCCCGCCGTCAAGACGCGCTAGCGTTTGCCGCCGAGACCGAGATCGCGCTGACGCCCGGCGATTACCAGCATTTCGCGGGCCTCATCGCCTGGTACGGGCGCAACAAGTTCCATTACCTTGCCGTCACCGCGGATGAGGATGGCGCACGGGTCCTGACGATCTACAGCTGCGCTGCCGATTGGCCCGACGCGCGGATCGACTATCCGATCGCCCCGGTTCCGCTGCCAGGCATCGGCCCGGTCCGGCTGGGCTGCGATGTTGACGGGCCGACGCTGCGGTTCCGCTATGCCCTTGGCGACGGCGACTGGACCGACGCGGGCGTCACGCTCGACCAGTCCGCGATTTCCGACGAGGCGGGCAATGGCCCCGGCAACAACTTTACCGGCGCCTTCGTCGGCATCTGTGCCCACGATACCTCGGGCCGGGGCCGCTACGCCGATTTCCTGTCGTTTACCTATGAGGCCCGGCATGGCTGAAGTCCGTCTTGAGAACGTCACCAAGTCCTTCGGCAGCCTCACGGTCATCCCCGATCTGTCGCTGAACGTGCCCGACAAATCCTTCACCGTGCTGGTCGGCCCGTCTGGCTGCGGCAAGTCCACGCTCTTGCGGCTCATCGCCGGGCTGGAACGGCCAACCAGCGGCACGGTCCGCATCGGCGGGACCGACGTGACAGAGGATGAGCCGTCGAAGCGCGGCATCTCGATGGTGTTCCAGTCCTACGCGCTTTACCCGCATATGTCCGTCGCGCGGAACATCGACTTTGGCCTGCGCATATCGAACGTGCCGACCGAGGAGCGTGAAAGGCGGCTGGCCGAGGCGGCGCGGATCCTGGCGCTTGAGGACTACCTGGATCGCAAACCATCCGAACTCTCGGGCGGTCAGCGCCAGCGTGTCGCCATCGGGCGGTCCATCGTGCGCAACCCCAAGGTGTTTCTGTTCGATGAACCGCTGTCGAACCTCGATGCGGCGCTGCGCACCCAGATGCGGGTGGAGCTGGCCGAGCTGCACCAGTCCATCGACTCAACGATGATCTACGTCACCCATGACCAGGTCGAGGCGATGACGCTGGCCGATCAGATCGTGGTGATGAACAAGGGCCGCATCGAACAGATTGGCACGCCGATGGACCTTTACGACACGCCCGCCTCGGTCTTTGTCGCGGGTTTTATCGGATCACCCAAGATGAACCTTCTGCCCGGCAAGGCCGTGGGCAGACCCGACATCGCGACGGTGGGCATCCGCCCCGAGGATGTCGAGGTCACCGATGGCGACGGCTGGGAAACCAGGGCCCGCGTGGTGGAAACCTTGGGGTCGGACACCATCGCCTATGTGCGGGTCGACGGCGTGGGCGAAATGACCGTGCGCCTGCCGGGGCATATCCGCCTGAAGGACGGAGAGCATCTGAAGCTGCGCGCCGATCCCGACCGCTTCCACCTGTTCGATGAGGACGGACGCCGGATCGAAAGGCCCGCCGCATGAGCGATACGGGCATCGGCATCATCGGCTGCGGCGTGATCAGCGGCATCTATCTGGACAACATCGCCCGCCTGCCCGGCCTGTCGCTGCGCGCCGTCGCGGACGTGCGGCCCGAGGCGGCAGAGGCTGTGGCCAAGGTGCGGGGCGTGCCCGCCCTGTCCGTGGACGACCTTCTGGCCCGCGATGACATCGATATCGTGCTGAACCTGACCATCCCCGCCGCCCATGCGCCGGTTGGCCGGCAGGTGCTGGAGGCGGGCAAGCACCTTTACCTGGAAAAGCCGCTTTCGGCTTCGCTGAGCGACGCGCAGACGCTTGTGCGGCTGGCGGATGACAGGGGCCTGCGGATCGGTTGCGCGCCCGACACCTTTATGGGTGGTGGCCACCAGACGGCGCGCGCGGTGCTGGATGCCGGGCGGGTCGGGCGCCCCATCGGCGGCAGTGCCACGATGATGGTCGCGGGCCACGAACGCTGGCACCCCAACCCCGACTTCTACTACAGCCATCCGGGCGGCGGCGCGCTGATGGACATGGGGCCGTATTACCTGACCGCGCTGGTGAACCTGCTGGGCCCGGTGCGCGAGGTCGCGTCGATGTCGGGCCGTCCGCGCAGCGAACGGCGCATCGCCACCGGGGACCGCGCCGGGCAGACCGTCCCGGTCGAGGTAGACACCCATCTGCTGGGCCTGCTGGCGTTCGAGACCGGCGCGCTGGTGCAGATCGCCATGAGCTTTGACGTCGCAGCGCACTGGCACAGCCCGCTTGAGCTTTATGGCATAGGCGGGTCGATGCGCCTGCCCGACCCCAACCGGTTTGATGGCGAGGTGACGCTGGGCGACGGCACCGCGCTTCCCGCGTCCGACAGGCCCTATGGCGCCGACAACTGGCGCGGCATCGGGCTGGCCGACATGGCGTCCGCAATCCGCGACAGCCGCGACCACCGGGCCAGCGGGGCGCTGGCGCTGCACGTGCTTGAAATCATCGACGCGCTGCACCGGGCGGCAGACAGCAAGACCACGATCAACGTCACAAGCACCTGCGCACGGCCGCAGGCGCTGGAAACGGAGCTGACATGACCGATGCGCGCGCGCTTATTTTCTGGGGCGGCTGGGAAGGACACGATCCCGAAGCCTGCGCGGCGGTCGTATCGGCCTTGCTCGAACAGGAAGGGATGGCGGTCACCTCGGTCCAGGGCACCGGCGTGCTGACATCGGATGACCTGAGCGCTTACAGCCTGATCGTGCCGATGGTCACGCAGGTCGCGTCGGACCGCGACGGCATCGACCGGCTGTGCAGCGCGGTGCGGGGCGGCGTGGGGCTGGGCGGCTTTCACGGCGGCATGGGGGACGCGTTTCGCGATGCGCCCGCCTATCAGTTCATGGTCGGCGGCCAGTGGGTCGCGCATCCGGGCGATTTCATCGACTACCGGGTCGAGGTGACGCAGCCCGATCACCCGCTGATGCAGGGCATCGACAGCTTCGACTACCACTCCGAACAGTATTTCATGCATGTCGATCCCGGCAACGAAGTGCTGGCGACAACGACCTTTTCGGGCCAACATGCGCCCGAGACCGCCGGAACCGTGATGCCGGTGGTCTGGACCCGCCGGTTCGGTGCAGGCCGGGTCTTTTATTCTGCGCTGGGGCACGAGGCGACCGAGCTGTCGCACCCGCAAGCGCGTGAAATCCTGCGTCGTGGCCTGGTCTGGGCCGCGTCATCCCAATCCAAACCATAAGACAAGAGGAGAGCCGCCGAGATGAGCAACTTTTTCAACGGCATCGCCAAGCTGCGCTACGACCCCGACGCCGAAGATCTGGCGTTCCGGCACTACGACCCTGACGAAACGGTCATGGGCAAGCGCATGGAGGATCACCTGCGCTTTGCCGTCGCCTATTGGCACAGCTTCGCGTGGCCCGGCGGCGACCCGTTCGGCGGCCAGACCTTCGACCGTCCGTGGTGGGGCGAAACCATGGAGGGCGCGCGCCTCAAGGCCGAGATCGCGTTCGAGATGTTCGACATCCTGGGCGTGCCGTTCTTCTGCTGGCACGACCACGACATCCGACCCGAGGGCGACAGCTTTGCCGAAAGCAAACGCAATTTCGACGAGATCATCGACCTCTTCGAACAGAAGATGGAAAGCTCGAAGACCCGGCTGCTCTGGGGCACCGCGAACCTCTTTTCGCACCGTCGTTTCATGTCGGGCGCCGCGACCAACCCCGACCCGGATGTCTATGCCTGGTCGGCGGCGACGGTGAAGAACTGTCTGGATGCCACGCACCGCCTCAAGGGTGAAAACTACGTGCTCTGGGGGGGCCGCGAAGGCTACGAGACGCTGCTGAACACCGACATGGGGCAGGAGCTGGATCACATGGGCCGCTTCCTGTCGATGGTCGTCGATTACAAGCACAAGATCGGCTTTGAGGGTCAGATCCTGATCGAACCGAAACCGCAGGAGCCGACGAAGCACCAGTACGACTATGACGTCGCGACGGTATTCGGTTTCCTTCAGCGGTTCGGACTGGAGCAGGAGGTCAAGGTCAACATCGAACAGGGCCACGCGATCCTTGCAGGCCATTCGTTCGAACACGAACTGGCGCTGGCGCGCGAGTTGGGCATCCTCGGGTCCATCGACATGAACCGCAACGATTACCAGTCGGGTTGGGACACCGACCAGTTCCCCAACAACGTGCCCGAGGTGGCGCTGGCCTATTACGAAGTACTAAAGGCTGGCGGTTTCGGGCGTGGCGGCACCAACTTCGACGCCAAGCTGCGGCGGCAGTCGCTGGACCCGTCCGACCTCATCGCCGCCCATGCGGGCGCGATGGACGTCTGCGCGCGCGGGCTCAAGGCGGCGGCGCGCATGCTCGAGGACGATGCGCTCGAGGCGCCGCGCCGCGCCCGCTACGCCGGATGGGACACCGACGCCGCCAAGAAAATGCTGGCGAGTGATCTGGAAACGGTTGCCGCACGGGTTGAGGCGGATAACCTGAATCCGGAGCCGCGCTCGGGCCAGCAGGAAAAGCTGGAAAATATCGTCAATCGATACGTCTGAGACGCGGGAGGGAGGAATACCATGAAAACCATCAAGGGGCCGGGCCTGTTCCTGGCACAGTTCGCTGGCGACGAGGCACCGTTCAATTCCTGGGAGGCGATCACCAAATGGGCCGCAGACTGCGGCTACAAGGGCGTGCAGGTTCCGGTCTGGGACGCGCGGCTGGTCGATCTGGACAAACTTGCCACCTCGCAGACCTATTGTGACGAATGGGCAGGTAAGGCCCGCGACAACGGGGTCGAGGTCACGGATCTGTCGACCCATATCCTGGGCCAGCTTGTCGCCGTGCATCCCGCCTATGATGCCTGGGTCGATGGCTTTGCCGCCCCCGAGGTGCAGGGCAAACCCGAGGCGCGCACCGACTGGGCGATCGAGCAGGTGAAAAAGGCGCTGACCGCGTCCAAGAACCTGGGCATCGCGCAGCATGTGACATTCTCTGGCGGGCTGTCCTGGCCCTTCATCTACCCGTTCCCGCAACGCCCGCAGGGCATGGTCGAGATGGGGTTTGACGAACTCGCCCGCCGCTGGCGGCCGATCCTGGATCATGCCGAGGATTGCGGCGTCGATGTCTGCTATGAAATCCACCCGATGGAGGATCTGCACGACGGCGTCACGTTCGAGATGTTCCTGGAACGGCTGGACGGGCACAAGCGCTGCAACATGCTTTATGATCCGTCGCACTACGTGCTGCAGTGCCTCGATTACCTGGACAACATCGACATCTATGCCGACCGCATCAAGATGTTCCACGTCAAGGATGCAGAGTTCAATCCGACCGGCCGTCAGGGCGTCTACGGCGGCTATCAGCCCTGGGTGAACCGCGCGGGCCGCTTCCGCAGCCCCGGGGACGGGCAGGTCGATTTCGGCGCGATCTTTGCCAAGATGGCCGCCAACGATTTCGACGGCTGGGCCGTGGTCGAATGGGAATGCGCGCTCAAGCACCCCGAGGACGGCGCCCGCGAAGGCGCGCAGTTCGTCAAGGATCACATCATCCGCGTCACGCCGCATGCCTTCGACGATTTCGCCGGCGGCGATATCGACGAGGCAACGAATCGCAAGCTGTTGGGGTTGGGCGGATGAGCAGAATCAGACTTGGCATGGTCGGCGGCGGCAACGACGCGTTCATCGGCGCGGTGCACCGGATCGCCAGCCGCATCGACGACCATTTCGACCTGGTCGCGGGCGCGCTGTCCTCGACACCCGAAAAGGCCAAGGCGAGCGGCGAGGCACTCGGCCTCGATCCCGCGCGTTCCTATGGCAGTTTCGAGCAGATGGCCGAGGCCGAAGCCGCCCGCGACGACGGGATCGAGGCAGTGAGCATCGTCACCCCCAATCACGTGCATTTCCCCGCGGCCAAGGCCTTTCTTGACCGCGGCATCCACGTCATCTGCGACAAGCCTTTGACCGCGACGCTGGAGGATGCCCAGGCAATGGAACAGGCCGTGGCGGCGTCGGATGCGCTGTTCGTGCTGACCCACAACTACACCGGCTATCCGATGATCCGGCAGGCGCAGGCGATGGTGGCGGGTGGCGACATCGGCAAGATCCGCATCGTTCAGGCCGAATACCCGCAGGACTGGTTGACCGATGCGGTCGAAACCGAGGGCGTGAAGCAGGCCGAATGGCGGACCGACCCCGAACGGTCGGGCGCAGGCGGGTCCATCGGCGACATCGGCACCCATGCCTACAACCTCGCGTCCTTCGTGACCGGTCTGACGGGTGCAGAACTGGCGGCCGACCTGCACAGCTTTGGCGCCGGGCGGCAGCTTGACGACAATGCCCATATCATGCTGCGGTACAAAGGCGGCGCGCGCGGCATGCTCTGGTGCAGCCAGGTGGCCCCCGGCTGCGAAAACGGCTTGCGCCTGCGCATCTATGGCGACAAGGGCGGCCTGGAATGGGCGCAGGAAGATCCGAATTATCTGTGGTTCACCCCGCACGGCGAACCCACCCGCCGGATTACCCGCAACGGCGCCGGGGCGACCGATCCCGCCACCGCCGTCAGCCGCATCCCGCCCGGTCACCCCGAAGGCTATCTTGAAGGGTTCGCCAATATCTACACCGAGGCCGCGACGGCGATCCGCGCGGTACAGGGCGGAGAAGCCCGGGACGCGGTGATGGGCAAGCTGCCGGGGATCAAGGCCGGGATGGAGGGGATGTCGTTCATACGCGCCTGCGTGGCCTCATCCCGCGACAACTCTGCCTGGACCACGATATGACGACCACGCCCGTCCTGGCCTTGCGTGATGTCACGAAATCCTTCGGCCCGGTCGAAGTGCTTCACGGCGTGTCGCTGGAGCTGCGGGCGGGCGAGGTTCTGGCCCTGATCGGTGAGAACGGGGCCGGCAAATCCACAACGATGAAAATTCTTGCAGGCTACCAGCCCGCCACGTCGGGGCGCATCCTGCTGGACGGCAAGGAGGTGACATTCGACACCCTGCACGAAGGCGAAGAGGCCGGGATCGTGATGATCCATCAGGAGTTCAACCTGGCCGAACAGCTGACGGTCGAGCAGAACATCTTTCTGGGTCGCGAGTTGCGGCGCGGGTGGCTGCTGGACAAGACGCGGATGCGGCAGTTGACCCGCGAATATTTGGACCGGGTCAATTGCAAGGTGCATCCCGATACGCTGGTGTCGAAGCTGTCGAATTCGGACAAACAGATGGTCGAGATCGCCAAGGCGCTGAGCCGCGACGCGCGGGTGCTGATCATGGATGAACCGACCGCGGTGCTGACCGGCACCGAAACCCGCGTGCTTTTCGAACAGGTGCGCGCGATGAAGGACAGCGGCACGGCGATCCTGTTCACCAGCCACAAGCTGGGCGAGGTGGCCGAGATCGCGGACCGCGTAACGGTGCTGCGCGACGGATCGGTGGTGCACGACGGGCCAGTGCACGAGATTTCCGAAGACGCGATGGCGACCGCGATGGTCGGGCGCGACGTGTCCGACCTTTACCCGGACAAGACCGCCCCGGCAGAGGCCGAGGTGATGCTGAGCGTGCGGGGCCTCGATGTGCCGGGCCACGCCAGCGGCATAGGGTTCGATCTGCACCGGGGCGAAATCCTTGGTATCGCCGGACTTATCGGTTCGGGCCGGACCGAGGCGATGGAGGGGCTGTGCGGTCTGCGTCCCGCAAACGCCGAACGGATCGAGATTGCGGGCCAGCCTGTCACCATCGCCAAACCCGGCGACGCGCTGGCGCATGGCCTGTGCTACCTGACCGAGGATCGCAAGTTGCGGGGCCTCTTGCTCGACAAGGGCCTGCGCGAGAACCTGACGCTGCAGGCGCTGCACAAGTTTGGCGGCGTGCTGATCGACCGCGGCGCCGAAGAGCGTGCGCTCGACAAGGCTATCGAGGATTTCGACATCCGCGCCGGGCAGCGGTCTGTGCGTGTCGGCAACCTGTCGGGCGGCAACCAGCAGAAACTGCTGCTGGCCAAGGTCATGCAGTCCGATCCGCAAATCCTGGTCGTCGACGAGCCGACCCGCGGCATCGACATCGGGACCAAGCAACAGATCTATACCTTCCTGCGCCAGCTGGCCGATGCGGGGCACGGCATCGTCGTGATCTCGTCCGAGATGCAGGAAGTGATCGGGCTTTCGGATCGCGTGCTTGTCATGCGGACGGGGCGGCTGGCCGCGACGCTCGAAGGGGACGCGATCTCGGAAGATACAATCGTCCGCCACGCCATGGGCGTCGGCGCGGACAGCACCGAAAGGGTGGCATGATGACGACCGAAACCGTGAGCCCGCCGAAATCCCGCAACCTGCCGTCGATGAGCGTGCTCGGCCCGGTGATCGCGCTGGTCGTGTTGCTGGTGATCGGCACGCTGCTCAACTCGAACTTCCTGAGTGCGGCGAACATCACCAACGTGCTGGCACGCTCGGCCTTCATCGGGATCATCGCGGTGGGCATGACCTTCGTCATCACCGCGGGCGGGCTGGACCTGTCGGTCGGGTCCATGGCAGCCTTCATCGCGGGGCTGATGATCCTGGTGATGAACGCCGCCTTGCCAACGCTGGGCATCGGCATCCCGATCATCCTGCTGGGCATGGCCGTCGCGCTGATCGCGGGCATTCTTGCGGGGCTCTTGAACGGGTTCCTGATCACCACGCTGGGGATCGAGGCGTTCATCGTCACGCTGGGCACCATGGGCATCTACCGCAGCCTTGTCACATGGCTTGCCGATGGCGGCACGCTGTCGCTCGATTTCGGGCTGCGCACCTTTTACCGACCGGTCTATTTCGATGGTCTGCTTGGCATCAGCTGGCCGATCATCGTCTTCGGCCTGACCGTCATCGTCGGGGAAATCCTGATGAGCCGGGCACGCTTTGGCCGTCACTGCGCGGCCACCGGATCGAACGAACACGTGGCGCATTATTCCAACGTCAACGTGAACCGCACACGCCTGATGACCTACGCCATGCTGGGCATGCTCGTCGGCGTCGCGACGATCATGTACGTGCCGCGCCTAGGCTCTGCTTCGGCCTCAACGGGCGTGCTGTGGGAGCTTGAGGCCATCGCCGCCGTGATCATCGGCGGCACCATCCTCAAGGGCGGTTTCGGCCGCGTCTGGGGCACAGTGATCGGTGTCCTGATCCTGAGCATGATCGACAACATCCTGAATCTGACCGACCTGGTGTCGCCCTATCTCAATGGCGCGATCCAGGGGGTCATCATCATTCTCGCCGTGATTCTGCAGCGAGAAGCCAAGGCGAAGGGCTGAACGCCCCGCTTACCCAAGGGAGGAACGAAAATGTCCTATATGAAAATGATGCTGGCCGGTTGCACGGCCCTGACGCTGACCGCAGGCGCGGTGCTGGCGCAGGACGGCGAAACCAAGGTGATCGGCGTGTCGATCCCGGCCGCCACCCACGGCTGGGCCGGCGGCATGAACTTCCACGCGCAGGAAACCGTCGAACGGCTCGAGCAAGTCTATCCCAACCTCGACTTCGTGCTGGCCACCGCATCCGATCCCGGCAAGCAGGTCAACGACATCGAAGACATGGTGGCCACGCGCAACATCGACGCGCTCGTGGTGCTGCCCTTCGAATCCGATCCGCTGACCCCACCGGTGCAGGCCGTCGCCGAAGGCGGCGCCTGGGTCACGGTCGTGGACCGCGGCCTGTCGGTCGAAGGGATCGAGGATCTCTACGTCGCGGGCGACAACCCCGGCTTCGGCCGCGTGTCGGGCGAATACATGGCATCGCAGATGCCCGACGGTGGCAAGATCGTCGTGCTGCGCGGCATCCCCACCACCATCGACAACGAGCGGGTCGAGGGCTTCGAGTCTGCCATCGAAGGATCGGGGATCGAGATCATCGACATGGAGCACGGCAACTGGAACCGCGACGACAGTTTCAACGTGATGCAGGATTTCCTGTCCAAGCACGAACAGATCGACGCTGTCTGGGCCTCGGACGATGACATGGCGGTCGGCGTGCTTGCGGCGATTGACGCAGCGGGCCGCGACGATATCCAGTTCGTTCTGGGCGGTGCCGGCATGAAGGAGATGGTCAAGCGCGTCATGGACGGCGACGCGATGATCCCCGCCGACGTGACCTATCCGCCCTCGATGATCGCCACCGCGATCGAGATGACGGCGGTCGGCATGACCTCGAACGCGCCGGTTTCGGGCACCTTCACCATCGGGTCGGTCCTGATCACCCAGGACAATGCCGAGCAGTTCTACTACCCCGACAGCCCGTTCTGATGGGCGAACCCGGGCGGATCACGGTCCGCCCGGGGCTTTAGGGTCGTTGCGCTCTCATCCTACGGCTCTTGCAGCGCCATGGTCGGCGCGCCTGCGATGCCCAGCTCTGCGGGGAACTCCGCCTTCAGGATGCTGCCGCTGTCGGACTCGGTGATGTAGAGCGTCCGCCGCCCCGGCCCGCCGAAGGCGCAGTTGGTCGTGCCCAGCCCACGCGGGCTGCGCACCACGGCAATGGGCCGTCCCAGCACATCATGCACCCATACGAGCCCCATGCCGGTCTGGCAGACCACGACGCCACCATCAGACGTCAGCGCCAGCCCGTCGGGCCCCGCGCGCCCGCCCGAGAACTGAATGAACAGCCCCACCTTGTTGACGCGGCCACTGGGCGACATCGGCAGGCGCCAGACGGCATTGGCCCGCGTCACCGCGAGAAACAGCACATGCTCGGCCAGGTCCAGCACCAGCCCGTTGGGGCTGGGCACCTTGTCGATCAGACAGGTGAGCGCGCCGGTCTCGGGCACCCATTTCCAGACGCGGCCCGAGGGGTCCTGAAGCCCGGTCTGTCCCTGATCGGTGAAATAGAGCGCGCCGTCCCGCCCGAAATGCAGATCGTTGCACCCCTTGAAGCTTTCGGTGTCGGCGTCGCCAAGCGCCTTGGTCACGGCGCCTGTGTCGGGGTCGAGCCGCATGATGCCGTTCTGGTAATCCGCGAGGAAAATCCGCCCGTCGCGATGGATCTTCAACCCGTTGGGCTGGCCTTCATATTCCGCGATCTGGGTGATCCCGCCCGACGTGTCGGCGCGGAAGACCCGGCCAAAGGGGATGTCGACGAACCAGAAGTTGCCGTCGCGGTCAAAGGACGGCCCTTCAAGGAAACTGTCCGCAGGCGTGCCGCGCCGGTTCTTTTCCGCCCAGTAGGACGGCTGACCGGTCCGTCGCAGGTCGGCGGGCAGTTCTGTGAACACCTCGGCGTCGATGACCACCGGTTCGGGGAAGGGATAGGTGGGGGTCATCCGAACGTGAACTCCGGCAGGAAGAGCGCGATATCCGGCACGCCGATCAGCAGCAGCATGAAGGCGACGATGATGATGAAGAAGGGCAAGGTGCCCATGATCACATCCTCGACCTTCACCTCGTTCGACGAACTTGCCACGACAAACAGGATCACGCCAAGCGGTGGCGTCAGTTGGCCAAGCTCCACCAGGATCACCACGAAGACGCCGAACCAGATCGGGTCCACATCCAGCGCCATCAGCGCCGGAAAGATCACCGGCACGATGATCGCGATCATCCCCAGCCCCTCCATGAAGCAGCCGAGGATCGCGAAGACCACCATGATGATCAGCAGGAACGTCAGGCGGGAGACATTGGCCTCTTCCAGCATGCCCACAAGGTCCTCTCCGATGCCCGACAGCGCGGTGGCATAGGCGAAGATCATCGAGGTGAAGACGATGAAGAGGATGTTGCCGCTCATCGACGCGGTGCGCGACAGCGCGTCTTTCAGCAGCTTCAGGCTGAGTTTTCGATAGAGCCCGGCGATCAGGATGGCGCCGACGGTGCCCACGGCTCCGGCCTCGGTCGGGGTGGCGAAGCCGCCGTAGATGCTGCCCAGGACAATCACGATCAGCATGAGGAACGGCACGATGTCCAGAAGCGCGCGGCCCAGATCGCCGGCGCTGGCCTTGGTGTCGTTCTTCGGTGCAAGCGACGGGTTCATCAGCACGCGCGCCATGATGAACCCCATGTAGCACAGCCCCAGAACGATGCCCGGCACCAGACCGGCGGCAAAGAGCCGCGCGATCGAGGTTTCCGTGAAAGTGGCGTAGATGATCATCGTGATCGAGGGCGGAATGAGGATACCCAGCGTTCCACCCGCGGCCAGCGATCCGGCGACGAGGCGCTTGTTGTAGCCGCGTGCCGAAAGCTCCGGCAGGGCAACGGTGGACATGGCCGCGGCGGTCGGGGCAGAGCCGCCCGAGATCGCCGCGAAGATGCCACTGCCCGCGATATTGGTGTGCAGAAGGCCCCCCGGCAGCCGCCGCATGAAGGGCGCGACGCCGTTATAAAGCCGCGTCGAGAGGCCCGAGCCCAGCAGGATTTCTGCCATCAGGACAAAAAGCGGAATGGCGGCGAGGGTAAAGCTGTTGGCCGCGCCCCAACTGACGAGGCCGAGCGCCTTCCAGCCGCCAAAGCCCTTGAGCAGCCAGATATAGGTGAGCCCGGCCCCAGCAACGGCGAATTGCACCCACATGCCGCCAAGGATCAGGCCGATCAGCAGGCCGAAGGCGAGGATCGCTTCCATTTACTTGTCCCCGGATTTGCGGAAGGTCAGCAGCAATTGCTCGACCAGAAAGAACGCCAGCACGGAAAACCCGAGCGGCAGCATGATTTGCGGGATCCACAAGGGCGTGCGCAGGACGGTCGGGGCGAACTTGCCGCGCGAGAAGGAGGACAGCGTCAGGTCCTTCGTCTTCCACGCGAGGATCACGCAGATCACCAGCGCGATCAGGACAAAGACGCGGATCAGCCAGCGGCGTGTGCCCTCGGGCCAGGTATCCAGCAGGAAATGCACCTGGAACATCGCGTGGCCGCGCAAGCTGAGCGCTGCGCCGAAGAAGGTCACGAAGACGACGCCATAGCCCGTCAGCTCCTCTGCAAAGCCCAGCGAATAGTTGAAGCCGCCGCGCAGCAGCGCCTCGAGGCAGACGAGCGTGACCAGCCCCACCAGCACGAGCCCGGTGGCCGCGCCGGTGATGCGCGCGGCGATGTCGAAGAGGGGGCCGGCCGAAACCGGCCCCGTTTTGCTTTGCGCTTGCATCTTACTTGCCGATGGCTTCGCGCACGGTGGCAAGGGCTTCGACGTATTCCGGACCGTTGTACTCGGCCCAGGCTTCCCAGAACGGCGCCAGCTTTTCGCTCGCCATCTCCGCATCGCCATCGGCGGCCTCGACCAGCGTCATGCCCGCCTGCGCCTGCGACGCCTTCTGCGCCTCCTCGTCCTCAAGGAAGGCTTCGGTCGTCTTGGGGCCCTCTTCGGCCACGATCTCGCGCAGCTTGGCCTGGGTGTCCTCGGACAGTGCGTCGAAACTGTCCTGGTTGGCGATGATCATCGAGTTGCCGTAGTTCACCGAGAAGCGGTAGTTGTAGGGCAGGAATTCGTGCCAGTTCTTGGCGCCACCTGCCGACGCGGTCAGCACGCCCTCGATCACGCCACGCTCCAGCGAGGTTGGCACTTCGGAGCCGGAAAGGGTGATCGGCGCGCCGCCGAATTCCTCGATGAATTTGCCCTGCTCGGGCGAGGTCACGCGGATCTTGTGACCCTCAAGGTCGGCAAGGCCGTTGATCTCGAAGGTGGTAAAGATCGTCTGCTCGGGATAGCGGTAGCCCCCCAACAGCACCACGCCCTGCTGAGCAAAGGCCGCCTCCAACGTCGGTTCCATCGCGGCGTAGGCCTTGGCCCATTCCTCGTCATTCTCGATCAGCATCGGCAGGTTCAGCACCCGCGCCAGCGGCACGGAGCCGGAAAAGAAGAAATCCGCCGCCATGTCGATGATGCCGTCGCCCACGGCCTGCGTGATGTCGGCGGAGGCGATCTGCAGCGTCTTGCCCAGGTGCAGGTCGATGGTCAGGTCGGTATCTGCCGCGACCCGCTCCACGATGCGGTTCATGCCCTTCACGGCAGAGGTCGTGGAGACGGACGAGTAGGTGTAGGCGGTCCAGTCGTCGGCATGCGCGACGGTGGTGGAAGCGGCGATCAGCGCAGCGGCGCCAAGGGTTTTGAACGTCATGATTTTCCTCCAGTTTTCAATCGTTCGGCCGGGACGTGTGGCCCGGTTTTTTGGGTGTTCGCCGCGGCGCAAGAGGTTTTTCCTGCGCCGCGGCGGGCCGGTCCTCACGCGGTGGACTTGCGGCTGTCGACAAAGCGCTTTTTCAGAGTCGGCCCGACGATCACCGCCACGGTCAGCGCGACCAGGATCAGGCTGGTGGTGTTCTGGAACAGCACCATCGGATCACCGCGTCCGATCCGCAGGGCAAGGCGTAGGTTTTCCTCGGCAAAACCACCCAGGATCAGGCCCAGCACGACGGGTGGCAGCGGGAACTTGAGCCGGTCCATCACCCAGCCGATCGCGCCAAAGCCCAGCATCAGGTAGACGTCGAACATGCGGCCATGGATCGAATAGACGCCGATCAGCATGAGCACGATGATCACCGATCCCAGTAGCGGACGCGGCAGGTTCAGCAGCCGCGCGAAGGAGTTGGTGGCCAGCGAGCCGCCCAGCAGCACCAGAAGGATCGCGCCGAACAGGAACTGCCACATGAAGCCGAAGACGATGTCGGGATTGTCCCTGAACAGCATCGGCCCCGGTTGAAGACCATGCACCAGCAGGCCGCCCAGCATGACCGCCGCCACGGCGGTGCCCGGGATGCCCAGCGTCAGCGCCGGGATCAGCGCCGACGCGGTATCGGCATTGTTGGCGACCTCTGCGGCGGCGACGCCCTCAGGCTCTCCCTCACCCCAGGTCTCGGGGGTCTTCGAGGTGCGGCGCGCCTCGTTGTAGGACATGAAGGCCGCCATTGAGCCGCCCGCGCCGGGCAGGATGCCGATCCAGATACCGATGAACGACCCGCGCAGCCACGTCTTCAGGTATTTCATCCGCGGCAGGGCTTTCCAGATCGGCTCTGTCCCCAGTTTGGAGCTGTTGACGCCATCGGTCTTGAGCGGGGTTTCCAGCAGGTCAATCACCGGCGGCAGCGCATAGAGGCCGACCAGAAGGATCACGATGTTGATGCCGTCCAGCATCTCAAGCTGGCCAAAGGTGAAGCGGTCGTTGCCATAGATCGGGTCCGATCCGATGACCGAAACGAAGACCCCGAAGCAGGCCGAAATCAGACCTTTGACCGGGTTGCCGCCCAGCAGGAAGATGATCGAGGCAAGCCCGAAGACCGCGACCCAGAACACCTCGGACGGGCCGAAAAGCAGGGTCACGCGGCTGAGCGGCGGGGCCAGCAGCATCAGCGCAAAGGCCGAGGCGATGCCGCCGAAGGCCGACGACACGACGGCGACTTGCAGCGCAAAGCCGCCTTCGCCCTTCTGTGCCATCGGGTAGCCATCAAAGGTGGTGGCGACGGCGGCAGGCGTGCCGGGGATGCGCAGCAGCACGGCGGGGATCGCGCCACCGTACATGGCGCCGTTGTAGATGCCCGCCATAAGGCCGAGCGCGACAAGCGGTTCAAGCCCGAATGTGAAGGGCACGAGGACCGAAATCGCCATGGTGGCCGAAAGGCCTGGCATGGCGCCGACGACGATGCCCGCGATCACGCCGATGATGACGGCGGCGAAGTTGGTAAAGGCAAAGACGTCCGGCAAGGCGTGCAGAAGATCGGCATACATGGCTCAGCGCCCCCACAGACGGCCGGAGGGAAATTCCTGGCTCATCCCGAAATCGAAGATCGCCCAGATGGTGCCTGTGACGATCACGGTGGCGATCAAGAGCCCCACAGGGCTGCGATAGCCGAAGATCCACGCGACCAGCGGTATGGTCGCAACGGTGCTGACGTAGAAGCCGATGAAATCGGTGGCCAGCGCATAGGCGACGATCAGAAAGAAGGCCCCGACCACCCGCTTTGGTGATTTGGTCATGGGCTGTGCGGGCACCCCCTCTGCCGCCTTGCGCTGATCCGCCAGCAACAGCAGGACCGACAGCACGATCAGGCCGATCAGCATGACGGCGGGCAAGAGCGCAGAGATCGCGCGCAGGTCGGAGGTCGGGATGAGGAACCCGCAGGCTGTCACGATGATACCGAGCGCGGTCAGGGTCTCGGGCCGGGTCAGGCGGGAATTGCGGCTCTCGGGCATGGATTTGCCTTTGGTGTGAGGGATGAGTGGCATGAGGGGGCGCCCCCTCACCGGACGGAAGGCGTGAGGGAGAAAGCCCCCTCACGCGCGTCGCCTCAGTTCCAGGGCGTGGTTTCCCACACGCTGTTGGCGAGGTCATAGAGGTCCGAGGTCAGCTGTTTGAAATCCTCGCCGGTCACGACTTCGACCGGGTTGGCGGTCGCGGCCATGGCATCAAGGAATTCCTGATCGTCCGACAGCTGCGTGAAAGCGTTCAGCAGCTTGGCCTGCACATCCTCGGGCAGCCCGGCGGGCGCGATGAACCCGCGCATGGAGCCGTTCACGAGGTCCAGCCCCTGCTCCTGAAAGGTCGGCAGGTCGGGGGCGAATTCCGACCGCTCGGTCGTGGCGACGCCCAGCACGTTCAGCTGGTCCTGAAATTCGGCCACTTCGGAAATGTTGAGGATGCCCATGGCCACGTGACCACCGAGCAGCGCGGTGCGCGCGGGCGCGGAGCCCTTGAACGGCACGATGGTGAATTCGGTTTCGGTGGCGTTCTGGAGCTTGATCAGGGCAAAGTGGTCATCGCCGCCCAGCGACGACATGCCGACGGTCACGGCCAGCGGGTTTTCCTTGGCCTCGGCGATCAGCTTGTCCAGCGTGTCCAGGCCGCTGCCTTTCGATGTCACGATGACGTTGGGATCGTTCACGACGTTGGCGAGGTAGGTAAAGCTTTCGCGGTCGTAATCCGCCTCGCGGTCGATGGTGCGGGCCATCATGCCCGGCAGGTTGAAGGTGCCCAGCGTGTACCCATCGGGTTCGGCGTTGGCCGCCTCGGTCACGCCGATCTGGCCCGAGGCACCGGGCATGTTCTTGACCACAAGGCTCGCGCCTTCGCCCAGGTATTTCTCGATGAAGGGCGCCGCGGTGCGGGCCATCACATCGGTGCCGCCGCCTGCGGAGTAACCGACGATCACCTCGATCGGCTTTTCCGGATATTCAGCCAGCGCCGCACCTGCGGCAAGGCACATCGCGCTGGCGATGGCGGTCTTCTTGAAGATATTGAGCATGTTACTCCTCCTTTGCATGCGGGTGATTCAGTCCTCGGGCAGGGCGCAGCCGCGTTCCTTGAGCGTGCGGTTGACCCAGGCCCGGTCGTTGGTTCCGGCCTGAATGGCGGCCATCTGCTTTAACTCGGCATCCGATTTCGCCTGCGTGGCCTTGAGCACGGTTTCGGCCGCGTCAATGGGCACGCACAGCACGCCGTCGCTGTCGCCGATCACGATATCGCCGGGATGGATCACCATGCCGTCGAGCGCCACGGGCACGTTGATCTCGCCCGGGCCGTCCTTGTAGGGGCCGCGATGGGTCACACCCGCCGCCCATGTGGGCAGGTTCATTTCGCGGAACTGGTCCAGATCGCGGATCGCACCGTTGATGACAAAGCCCACGACGCCCTGCTTGATCGCATAGGCCAGCATCAGCTCGCCCATCAACGCATTGTCCAGCGCGCCGCCGGCGTCGACGACGATCACATCACCGGGCACCGCGCGGTCGATGGCCGCGTGCAGCATCAGGTTGTCGCCGGGCCGCGTCTTGACCGTCAGCGCGACACCCGCCATGCCGCCGGATGTGTGCATCGGGCGCAGGGTCGGCCCGCCTGCGGTCATGCGCGACATGCTGTCGGACACGTTGGCGACCGGCAGCTTGGCGAATTCCGCGACGATGTCGGCAGGGGCGACGCGGTCGCGTTTGAGGATGCGGAAACCGATGGTCATGGCTATTTCTCCACGCTGGCAAGCTCCGCCCGGGCGGCGGCCAGCAATTTGCGGTTGATGATGCGTTCGGGGGCGACGGGCTGACCAGCCAGGATCTGAAAGATCCCGCGCACCGCATCCACGCCGACACGCGCGCCGGCCTCGCGGGTCACGCCGCCGACATGCGGGGTCAGCACGATTTCCGGCGCGGCGAAGAACGGATGGTCCGGGCTGGGCGGCTCTACCGAGAAGGTATCCAGCCCCGCCCCCGCCAGATGGCCCGCCCGGATCGCATCGACCAGCGCGGCCTCGTCGATCAGCCCGCCGCGTGCGGTGTTGATGACGTAAGCGCCCTGGGGCATCTGCGCGATGCTGTCAGCGTTCAGGAGGCCGCGCGTCTGTTCGGTCAGCGGGCAATGCAGGGACAGGATGTCGGACTGCGCGAAAAGCGTTTCGACCGTGGTACAGCGTGTGACGCCCAGCTCCTCGAATGCGCTGTCGGGCGCGTAGGGGTCAAAGCCCACCAGGGTCAGACCCAGGCCCTTGGCCATGCGGCCCGTAGCCTGGGCAATCGCGCCCATGCCCATCAGCCCCATGGTCGACCCGGCAATCTCGCGCCCGGAAAAGCCCGGCTTGTCCCAGCGCCCGGCGCGCAGGCCCGCGTCCAGCGGCAGAATGCGCTTGACCGTCGCGAGCAGCAGCGCAATCGCGTGTTCGGCGACCGACACCGCGTTGGCACCGGTGGCAACCAGCACCGGAATGCCCCGGTCGGCGGCGGCCTGGATGTCGATATTGTCGACCCCGACCCCGTGTTTCGAGATCACCTTGAGCTGCGGCGCCGCATCCATCACGGCGGCATCCAGACGGCCCATGCGCGACACGATCCCATCTGCGCCGGTCTCGATCAGGTAGTCCGAGATCACCGCGCTGTCGGCATAGGGCGGGGTGTGCACCGTCTCGTACCCATGCTCCGCCACCAGTTGCGCAGCCGCCGGATCAAGGTCTGGTCCCGTCACAAGGATTGTCTTGCTCATCGCGCGTGTCTCCACGGCGTCCCGAACTATCGGGTCGCGCCATTTCCTGTCTGTTCTCTCGATTGGTCCGCAGCGGTCTCCCGAACCGGGCTGCGGGGTCCTCCTTGACTGGGCACCCTAATACCAAGTTTGTCTTCACAAAAGCGCGGATTTCTGGTTATTAAATTTAGAATAACTGGATTTGATGATGGACACCCGGCAGCTCAGGACCCTTCTTGCCATTCAATCGCACGGCACCTTTGCGCAGGCGGCGGATGTGGTCGGGTTGACGCCGTCGGCCGTCAGCCAGCAGGTTCACGCGCTCGAGGAAGAGCTGCGCGTGACCATCTTCGACCGCAGCACCCGCCCGCCACGCACGACGCCCGAGGGGCTTCAGGTCATTGAAATGGCAAAGGACATCCTGCGTCGCGAAGAAGATACGAAGGCCAGCCTGCGCGGCGATCAGATTGCCGGGACGCTGATGCTGGGGTCGGTCCGGTCAAGCGCGCTGAACCTCCTGCCCCGGGCGCTGGTGCAGATGCGGCAGCGCTATCCCGATCTCAAGCCGAACCTGCGGGTCTCGCTTTCGAGCACGCTGATCGCCGACGTGGCGGCCGGGCGGCTCGACGCGGCCATCGTGGCGGAACACCTGGGCTTTCCCGGTGCCCTGCGGTGGAGCCCGTTCCTACGTGAACCGCTTTGGCTGATCGCGCCGCGCGGCATGGAGGCAAGCGACCCGATCGAGCTTTTGAACACCCGCCCCTATATCCGCTTTCGCAGCGCCGTGCCGCTGGCCAACCTGATCGACACCGAACTGTCGCGCCTCGGCGTTGTGACCAATGACGTGGCCGAGATTGACACCATCGGGTCCATCGTCACCGGGGTGCGGCAGGGTTTGGGCATATCGGTGGTGCCCCACGTGGCCTTGCAGGAACCCGAGGATCTGAACATCACCCGCCTGCCCTTTGGCACGCCGCAGGTGAACCGCCAGATCGGCATCGTGGAGCGGACCGCGTCACCCCGGGCTGAAATCATCGCGCGGCTGCACGCGGTCCTGTCGGAGCTTTGCGGCGATTACGGCGTCGACCGCCCGGCACGATCCTGACCGCGCCTGTTCCAGGGTCGTCAGGTCATCTGCAGAGAGATGTTTCCCTTGGCTCATCGGATGACTAGAATCAATCGTCAGATCAATGCACTGTCAGACGGACTCCGAGATCGACATGCGCGCCGCCCCGCATCCCTTGTCCACCCGGTCGGACAGCGATCGAGCCACAGCACAGGGCCGATCCTCCGAAGCCCTGGCAAAGCTGGTCCTGGGCGCACACGTCTTGCAAAACGTCACCGATGGACACCCCACCACCTGACCAAAGGACACCCGACACCATGGCACAGATCAACTATCTGACCCGGATCGAGTTCGGCGAAGGCGAAATTAATCGCCTGCCGGAATTTTTGTCGGACCTTGGCATCAAACGCCCGCTCATTGCGACCGACGCAGGGCTGGCCGCGACGGGCCTTGTGGCGCAGGTGGCAGAGCTTGTCGGCACCGCCGCGATCTATGACAGGACGCCCGCGAACCCGACCGAAGCCGCAGCCATGGATGCCTTTGCCATTTACAACGAAGAGGGATGCGACGGGATCATCGGGCTGGGCGGCGGGTCTCCCATCGACCTGGCCAAGGCCGTGCGGATCCTGACGGGGCACCCCGCGCCGCTGGGGCAATACGCCTTTGTCAACGGCGGGGCAGGCAAGATCGGCCCCGATATCGCGCCGATGATCGCGGTCCCCACCACTGCCGGCACCGGATCCGAGGTGGGCCGTGCCGCTGTCATCATCACCGAAGACGGGCGCAAGCTGGGTCTTCTGTCGCCTTACCTCTTGCCCAGCATCGCGCTCTGCGATCCGGAACTGACCTACGGGCTGCCCGCCGGGCTGACTGCGGCGACCGGGATGGATGCGCTGACCCACTGCCTCGAGACCTACATGTCGCAGGCCTTCAACCCGCCCGCCGACGGGATCGCCCTGCACGGGCTGGGCTGCGCGCTGCGGTCTCTGGAAACCGCAACGCAGGATGGCCAGAACCGCACCGCGCGGCGCGACATGATGGCCGCGGCGCTGGAAGGGGCCATGGCCTTTCAGAAGGGGCTGGGGGCGGTCCACGCCCTGACCCATCCGCTTGGCGCGATCCGGGAGCTGAACCTGCACCACGGCACGCTGAACGCGGTGCTTCTGGCGGAAGTCCTGCGCTTCAACCGGCCGGTGATCGGCGACAAATGGGATGTCATGGCGGCCCTGATGGGCGACGCGCCCGACAGCTATGTCACCGCGTTGAACGCGCGGATCGGCATGCCTTCGGGGTTGCGGGCCATGGGCGTGACCGACGCGATGATCGAAGATGTATCGCATGCGGCGCTCAAGGATCATTGCCACGCCACGAACCCGCGCACGGCCACGCGTGAGGATTATCTAGAGATCCTGCGAAACAGCATGTGACCCCGGCTTGCCAGCAGCGCGGGCCTAGGCCGGCCCCGGATCGGCAGGTTCCCAATGTTCGCCCATGGCGACGATGCAGGACGTGCCGTTGGCATAGTTCTGCACGATCAGCCATTCGCCGTTGCCGCGGCTGACCCAAACCTCGAGCATCGTGTCGGGATCGCGCAGGCCCATCCCCTGACGTTCAGCGCCCAGGACGGTGGTGAGCATAGTTGTCATGCGCCCCCTGTCATCGCAGCTGAGGTCGGACATCTTTGCCTGCCCGACGCTTGGAAGGGCGATGGAAAGGGCGAGCAGGGGCAAAAAACGAAGGGACATGCACAAAGCCTAAGCGATCAGGTCGTGAAATGTAACAGTTTCATGACGGCCTGTGGATAAGTTTTTATGACTGTTGCGCCGCGGTCGGATCCGGCAAAGCCCGTCAGGGCAGGGCTTGTCACAAATTCGTTGCACAAATGCAAAGAACCTGAATCAAAACCGTCACGCAGCTGTCGCCTGACCGATTTACGCGGCTCCCAACCAAGGGGGTGGCATGCTGAAGATCGACGCGCTGACAAAGCGGTTCGGGGACAAGACGGCTGTGGATGCGGCCAGCATCCTTGTCGACAAGCCGACCATGATCGGGATCATCGGCCGGTCGGGGGCCGGGAAATCCACGCTGCTGCGCATGGTCAACCGGCTGAGCGATGCCACCAGCGGCGTGATCACCTTCGAAGGCGAGGACATCACCGCTCTGCGCGGCGCGGCCAAGCGTCATTGGCAATCCCGCTGCGCGATGATCTTTCAGCAGTTCAACCTGGTGCCGCGTATGGATGTCGTGTCGAACGTCTTGCACGGCACGTTGAACCGGCGGTCGACCTTCGCGACGATGTTCAACCTTTACCCCCAGTCCGACATCCACAAGGCCATCGAAATCCTTGATCGCCTGGGCATCGCCGAACAGGCCCCGAAACGGGCCGAGGCGTTGTCGGGCGGGCAGCAGCAGCGCGTCGCCATCGCCCGCGCCCTGATGCAGGACCCCAAGATCATCCTCGCGGACGAACCCATCGCATCACTCGATCCGATGAACGCACAGGTGGTCATGCAGTCCCTGCGCGCGATCCACGAGGAAGACGGGCGCATGGTCATCGCCAACCTGCACACGCTGGATACCGCACGCCGCTACTGTGACCGTGTGATCGGCATGCGCGATGGCCGGATCGTCTTTGACGGCACGCCCGCGCAGCTGACCACCGGGGTGGCGCGCGACATCTACGGTGCGGGCGCGGATTTTTCCGAAGCCGCGACCTCGACCGAAATCGAAACACTGGACAAGGCGGAGGTCCGCGAGGCGGAAGCCTACGTCTGAGCCAGTTCATCCCGCGTGATCGGCGCGGGAAATTTTCATCAAACCCAACGGAGAGAACGATGAAAAAGACCCTCGTACTGGCGCTTGCCGCCACCACCGCCCTGAGCACCGGCGCCTTCGCCCAGGACATCAGCGAATTCCGCATCGGCATTCTGGGTGGCGAAAACGCTCAGGACCGCATGACCTCGTTCTCCTGCCTGCAGGAATACACCTCCGAGGCGCTTGGCGTCGAAGCCAAGCTCTTTGCTCCGGCCGACTACAACGGCGTCATCCAGGGCCTGCTGGGCGGTACGCTCGACATGGCGTGGCTGGGCGCCTCCAGCTACGCGGCCGTCTACCTGCAGGATGCCGAAGCGGTGGAACCGGTGCTGGTCAAGATCAACCTCGACGGCTCCTACGGCTACCATTCCATCGGTTTCGCCCGCAAGGACAGCGGCATAACCTCGCTCGAGGACATGAAGGGCAAGGTGTTCGGCTTCGGCGACCCGAATTCGACCTCCGGCTACCTGATCCCGTCGATCGAGATCCCCGCCCAGACCGGCGCCACCATGGAATCGGGTGACTATTTCGGCGAGGTGACCTTCACCGGCGGTCACGAACAGACCATCGTCGCAGTGGCCAACGGCGACATCGACGGCGGCGTGACCTGGGCCGATGCCCAGGGCAACTGGGAAGACGGCTACAATTCGGGCGCCCTGCGCAAGGCCGTCGATGCGGGCCTCGTTGACATGAACAACCTGGTTGAAATCTGGAAATCCAACGTCATCCCCGAAGGCCCGGTCGTGCTGCGCACCGGCCTGCCGGATGACGTGAAGGCGAAGATGACCGAACTGGTCGACACGCTTTATGAAACGGATCCCGAATGCGCCTACGGCGTCGCGGCGGGCGATACGCTCGGCTTCGACCCGATCGGGCACGACGCCTATATTTCCGTCATCGAGGCCCGCAAGGCCAAGATCGGCGGCTAAGCCATTTCAATGACGTCTCCGGCAGCTCCTAACGGGGCTGCCGGAATTTTTTGTGCCCGGGGGCAGGATGGCAGAGACATCACTCAGCAGCGCGCCACACAGCGTGAACAGCATTCAGTCCAGCTATATGGCGCAGGTACAGCGGCGCAGACTCTATGGCGGGCTGACCCTGCTGATCTTTGTCGTCCTGATGGTGTCGGGCTTCAACATCGCCGACGCTCGCAACGCCGGCGGTTTCTGGGACGGGTTGCACAATGTCGGCGACTACCCCGCCGAAGTGCTTTCGGAGGCGTGGGAAAAGCGCGCCGATCTTCCCGGCCTGATCGTCAAATTCTTTCCTGCGCTGGTAGAAACCGTCAACATCGCCGCCGTGTCGACCCTGATCGGGGCGATTGCCGGGCTGTTCCTGTCCTTTCTCGGCACCAGGGGCCTGGCCAAATGGCCGCGGCTGATTCCGCTGTTCCGGCGCTTTTCGGACATCATGCGCGCGGTGCCCGAGATCGTGATCGCGCTGGTGCTGATCTTCGTTCTGGGCGGCGGCCCGGTGCCCGCGATGATTGCCATTGCCATCCACACCGCCGGCGCGCTTGGCAAGATGTTTTCGGAAGTGGCGGAAAACGCCGATCTGAAACCTGTCGAAGGGCTTGCCTCGACCGGGGCAAGCTGGATGCAGCGCATGCTTTTGGGCGTGCTGCCGCAGGTCGCGCCGAATTACCTCAGCTACGCGCTGCTGCGGTTCGAGATCAACATTCGCGCCTCTGCCATCCTGGGCTTTGTCGGCGCGGGCGGCCTGGGGTACGAGCTGCGCAACGCCATGGCCTGGGGCCCCGGCCGCTTTGACGAGGCGGCGGCCATCTTCATCCTGCTCTTCGGCACGATCGTGTTCTTCGATCAGCTGTCAAGCCACTACCGCAACCGACTGACAGAGGGGCACGGCCAATGACCGCAGCGGATCTGACCCTGACCAAGCAAGAGACCGATGCGCTGTTTCAGCGAAAGCGGCTGGTCGCCTTCGGCATCCCGGCGGTGATCCTGCTTTACCTGACCTATATCTTCTTTGCCTTCGACATCCCCGGCCTTGCGCAGCGGGCCAGCCTGGACAATGCGGTCACGCTGGCGTCGGACAGCTGGTCGCACAAGGTGCACGTGACCCGCGACAACCGGTCGGGCGAGGTCACCTATGCCATCGAGGGCGAACGCAAGGGCACTTATCCAGAGGGTATGCGCCCCGACTGGGTCAGCGGAGAGGAGATCGTCACCATCGACCTCGGCGGTGATCACATCGTGCGCTACCTGCCGGAAAACCGGACCGAAATCGACATTCCCGGCTTTGAGCTTATCGAGGTACGGGCCGAGGGCCGCAGCCTCTCCTCCAACCTGCCGGACGATCTGCCCGACTGGATTTCCGCCTCGAACCGCCGCATCGCGATCACCACGCCCGAAGGGCGCATCACCATGACCGGCGCGCGCACCGAGGTGTTCAACTACTTCCCGGGGTGGGAGCTGTTCTGGTTCACGCTCGACAGCCCCTATCACGGGCAGGGCCTTGGCTCCATCCTGTTCGGCGACCGGATCGACCCCGCCCGCGGCAATATCAGCGGCGCGGTGTCGGACTGGTGGAACAACGCCATGTGGCGGCACAAGGACGTGGCCTGGGCGATTGGCGAAACGATCCTGATGGCGTTCCTTGGCACCATGGGCGCTGCGATGATCGCACTGCCGCTGGCCTTTGTCGCGGCCAAGCGTTTTTCCCCGCTGATGATCCTGCGGGCGGCCACGCGGCGGCTGTTTGATTTCGTGCGGGGGGTCGATGCGCTGATCTGGACCGTTGTGCTGGCCCGCGCCTTTGGCCCCGGCCCGCTGACGGGTGCGCTGGCGATCCTGATCACCGACACGGGCACCTTCGGCAAGATCTTCTCGGAAGCGCTGGAAAACGTCGACAGCAAGCAGATCGAGGGCGTCGCGTCTACCGGCGCCAAGCCGCTGCAACGCTACCGCTTCGGCGTGATCCCGCAGGTTGTGCCGGTGCTGCTGGCGCAGATCCTCTATTTCCTCGAATCCAACACACGCTCGGCCACCATCATCGGCGCGATCACCGGCGGCGGGATCGGGTTGATGCTGACCCAGGCGATCCAGACCCAGAAAGACTGGGAAGAGGTCGCGTACTACATCGTTCTGATCGTCCTGATGGTGATGTTCATGGACTGGTTCTCGGGCTGGCTGCGCGGCAGGCTGATCGGACGCAAGGACTGATGCCTCGCCTTTCCGCCAACACGCCTTTTGTCCATCCCGACTGCGAGGTCAGCGACAGCATCTTTGGCGCCTACGTTGAGATCGGGAAGGGCAGCCGCGTCGCGAACACGATCTTCGGCGATTACAGCTATTGCGACCGCTATGCCGATATCGCCAACGCCCGGATCGGAAAGTTCGCCAACATCGCCGCCTTTTCCCGGATCGGCGCGACGGATCATCCGTTGCACACGGCGGCCTGCCATCATTTCCTCTACCGCTCTGACGACTATTGGGACGATGCCCGACGGGACGAGGCGTTCTTTGCCCGCCGCAGATCGCGCACTGCTCATATCGGCCACGACACCTGGATCGGGGCCGGGGCGATGATCAAGCCCGAGGTGACGCTGGGCGACGGCGCGGTTGTCGCGGCCGGGGCCGTGGTGACCAAGGACGTGGCCCCCTACACCATCGTCGCGGGCACGCCGGCGACACCGCTGCGCCCGCGCCAGCCGCCCGCGATCGCCGACCGTCTGATCGCACTGGCGTGGTGGGATTGGTCGCATGACGCGCTGCGCGCCGCGCTGGCGGATTTCAGAACCCTCAGCGCCGAGGCGTTTCTGGACAAGTATGAACGCTGATCCGGCCCTGCGATCCCGCGTGTGGCGGTCCGGATCGCGGCGCAGGTCCTAGCCCTTCATTCAAACCCCCAGGCCCTCCAGCGTCAGGGTCACCCGGTCCCCGGCGAACCACGTGCGCCCGAACTCGACCGGCACCCCCGCTTCGTCCACATTCACGCCAGAGGTTCTGAGCAGCGGATCACCCTCCGTCAGTTGCAGGTGCAGGGCCTGCGTGGCCGAGGCGCGGACGGCGGTCACGCGGGTAGAGGCGCGGGTGTAGTCCGCAACCCCCGCGACGCGCAGCGCTTCGGTCACGCTGGCGGTTGCCTTGAACGCCGCGCTGATTCCGGGCAGGCGCGCCAGCGGAAAGATACTTTCGAAAAGCGCGACAGGCTGGCCATCCGCCAGCGAAAGGCCGTGATAGGCGCAGACCAGATCGCCGGGGGGAAGATCGAGCGCGCGCGCCTCGCCGTCCGTGGCGGACCGTTCCTCGACCAGCAGAACGCGCTTTGCCGGCGAACGCCCCGCGGCGATCAGGTTTTCATGAAACCGGACGCGCCGACCCAGCGGATAATCCGTCGGCGGGGCTGCCACATAGGCGCCCGACCCGCGCCGCGTCCGTACCAACCCTTCGTCGACCAGGGCAGAGATTCCGTGCCGCACCGTGTGGCGGTTGACACCAAAGCGTTCGGCCAGCGCCGCCTCGGTCGGCAGCTTGTCACCGGGGCCATACCGCCGCTCTGCCAGATCGCTGCGCAGAGCATCGGCAATGGCCTGCCAGATCGGAGTCTTGCCGGACGCGTCACGCAATTTTCACAAATCTCCCCTGTCTTCGGACCGCAAATCTGCTAATATGTGTATAGTTGTATAGTATCTGGAATAGTTGTCGAGATGAAAGACGCTTTCGACGAAAACCCTGACCGCAAGGCTTGGATGAGCCTTCTGGCCAAGGCGCCCGAGGGGCGCGTTGCCGCCCTGCTCGATGCGGCGATGACGCGCCCGCCCTTCACTTGGCTGCGCGCGCCCGAGATCGGCAGCACCATGGTGCGGGGCCGCGCCGGGGCGACCGGTGCGCCGTTCAACCTTGGCGAGGTGACGGTCACGCGCTGCGCGCTGTCTCTCGACACTGGCGAGGTCGGGCATGCCTACATCCAGGGGCGGCGAAAAGCCGATGCCGAAGCGGCGGCGCTGGTCGATGCCCTGATGCAGGGACCGGACGCGGCAAAGGTGCGCGCGGCGGTTCTGGACATCCTCGCGGCAGAGCAGACAGCGGCAAAATCGGCGCGCGCTGCCAAGGCCGCGGCGACCAGGGTCGAATTCTTCACCATGACCCGGGGGGAAGACTGATGCGGGCCGACACCCTCTCGGGCGGGTTCGACACCCCCGCCGTTCAATCCGCACACGCGTTCCGCAGCATCATGGAGGCGATGGCCCGCCCCGGCATCCGTCGCGACATCACCGGCGCGGCGCCGCCCGCGCCGCTGTCGACGGCGGCGGGCGGCGTGTTGCTGACCCTGTGCGACACCGACACGCCCGTCTACCTGGCCGGGGCCGCCGACACCGTTGACGTGCGCGCCTGGCTTGCCTTTCACACCGGGGCGCCGGTGGCAGGCCCGTCGCACTGCATGTTTGCCGTCGGCACGTGGGACGCGCTGCTGCCGTTGACCACCTATCCGATCGGCAGCGCGCAGTACCCCGACCGCTCCGCCACGCTGATCGTGGAATGCGACGAACTCACCGCCTCGGGTGCGACGCTGCGGGGGCCCGGCATCCCGTCGCAGGCCGCGCTGTCGCTGCCCGAGATCGCGGCCTTTCAGGCGAACCGCGCGCTCTTTCCGCTTGGGCTCGACTTCATCTTCACCAGCGGCCGACAGCTTGCCGCCCTGCCGCGAACCACCGAGGTATCCTGATGTACGTGGCGGTCAAAGGCGGCGAACGCGCCATCGAAAGCGCCCATGCCTGGCTTGGCGAAGAGCGGCGGGGCGACACCAACGTCGCCGAGCTTGGCATCGCGCAGATCCGCGAACAGCTGAAACTGGCGGTGGACCGGGTGATGGCCGAAGGGTCGCTTTACGACCCCGACCTTGCCGCGCTGGCGATCAAGCAATCGCGCGGTGACCTGATCGAAGCGATCTTTCTGATCCGCGCCTACCGCACGACCCTGCCGCGGTTCGGGGCATCAAAGCCTGTGGATACAGGCGCCATGAACTGCGATCGGCGCATTTCGGCCACGTTCAAGGATCTACCGGGCGGACAGGTTCTGGGGCCGACCTTCGATTACACCCATCGCCTGCTCGACTTCAAACTCGCCGCCGACGGCGCAGTGCCCGCCGCCCCCACGCGCGAAGCCACGCCCGGCGCCGTGCCCCACGTGACGGAGTTCCTGAATCGCGAAGGCCTGATCGAAGAGGCGCCGGAGGACGACACGCCGCCGCCTGACCTGACGCGCGAACCGCTCGAGATGCCGGCAGATCGCGCGCTTCGCCTGCAGGCGCTGGCACGGGCGGACGAAGGCTTTACCCTCGGGCTCGCCTACTCCACGCAGCGCGGCTATGCCCGCAACCACGCCTTCGTGGGCGAGTTGCGGATCGGCACGGTGACGGTTGAAATGGACATCCCCGAGTTGGGGTTTGCCGTCGAGATCGGCGAGGTCTGCCTGACCGAATGCGAGACCGTGAACCAGTTCAAGGGCTCAAAGACCGAGCCGCCGCAATTCACCCGCGGTTACGGGCTGGTCTTTGGCCAGAGCGAGCGCAAGGCCATCTCGATGGCGCTGGTGGACCGCGCGCTGCGCTGGGAGGAGCTGGGCGAAGACAACGTCGGCGCGCCGGCCCAGGATACGGAATTCGTGCTTTATCACGCCGACAACATCCAGGCGACGGGCTTTCTGGAACATATCAAGCTGCCGCATTACGTGGATTTCCAGTCCGAACTGGAACTGGTCCGCAAGCTGCGCCGCGAGGCGGGCGCAAGCAGCGCACAAGAGGCCGCGGAATGACCCGGCCCCTTTCGTCCTGTCGCTTTAGACCGGCAAACGCGGGCGGCGGTCGAACACGCCCTTCGCGCCTTGCGTGTCCAGCAGCCAACCGTCCGGCCCGGCCACGTCGTCGGCCAGGATCGGTGAAAGCCACAAGATGGCCCGGCCAATCATCAGATCGATTGCAATCACAGCAATCGCAACCACGGCCAGGGACGGCAGCAGGAAAAACAACGTCGACATATCGCCTCCATGATCAAGTGCATCCTTGGGTCGGCATTGAACATAAAAGTGAGACCGTTTTGTGACACGCGACACCGACTACAACTTTGCCTACCTGGATGAGCAGACGAAGCGGATGATCCGGCGCGCCATCCTCAAGGGGCTGGCCATTCCCGGCTATCAGGTGCCCTTTTCCAGCCGCGAAATGCCCATGCCCTACGGCTGGGGCACCGGCGGCGTGCAGGTGTCGGCCGCCGTGCTCACGCCCGAAGACCGGTTCAAGGTGATCGACCAGGGCGCTGACGACACGACCAATGCGGTCTCTATCCGCAGCTTTTTTGAACGGACGGCGGGGATGGCCACGACCACCGCGACCCGCGACGCGACCGTGATCCAGACCCGCCACCGCATCCCTGAAGAGCCGCTGACCGACGGCCAGATCCTGGTCTACCAGGTGCCGATCCCGGAACCCCTGCGCTTTCTCGAACCGCGCGAAAGCGAGACGCGCAAGATGCACAGCCTCGAGGAATACGGGCTGATGCATGTGAAGCTGTACGAGGACATCAGCCGCCACGGCCATATCGCGACCTCCTATGCCTATCCGGTCAAGGTCGAGGGGCGCTATGTGATGGATCCGTCCCCGATCCCCAAGTTCGACAATCCGAAACTGGGCGACATGGCGGCGATCCAGCTTTTTGGCGCGGGGCGCGAACAGCGCATCTATGCCCTGCCGCCTTACACGCAGGTCGTCAGCCTCGATTTCGAGGATCACCCGTTCGAGCCAAGCAAGGCCGATCACCCCTGCGGGCTGTGCGGTGCCACCGACAGCTATCTTGACGAGGTGATCGTCGACGACGCGGGCGGGCGGATGTTCGTCTGCTCCGACACTGATTATTGCGCAGCCCGTCAGGCGGCGGGCCACAAGGGAAAGGATGCCGCATGATCCCTCTGCTCTCGGTACACGGTATCACCAAGCGATATGGCGCGCATATCGGTTGCGCGGATGTGTCGTTCGACCTTTATCCTGGCGAAGTCATGGGCATCGTCGGCGAAAGCGGATCGGGCAAGTCCACGCTTCTCAACTGCATGGCCGGGCATCTGGCGCCGGATGCGGGCCAAGTGGTGTTCGACACACGCACCGACGGGCCCAAGGACACCGTCACCATGTCCGAACCCGAACGCAGGATGCTGAGCCGCACCGACTGGGCCTTTGTCCACCAGCACGCCCGCGACGGGTTGCGCATGGGTGTCAGCGCCGGCGGCAACGTGGGCGAGCGGCTGATGGCTGTGGGCGCGCGGCACTACGGCGACATCCGAAACAAGGCCACCGACTGGCTGGAGCGGGTCGAGATCGACGCCACACGAGTCGACGACCGCCCCACGACGTTCTCCGGCGGCATGCAGCAGCGCCTGCAGATCGCCCGCAACCTGGTGACCGGACCGCGGCTGGTGTTCATGGACGAGCCCACCGGCGGGCTTGATGTCAGCGTACAGGCGCGGCTGCTGGATCTCCTGCGCGGACTGGTGCGCGACATGGGCCTGTCGGCGATCATCGTGACCCATGATCTGGCCGTGGTGCGCTTGCTGGCCGACCGGCTGATGGTGATGAAATCGGGCCGCGTGGTCGAGGCCGGTCTGACCGACCAGGTTCTGGACGACCCGCAACACGCCTATTCGCAACTTCTTGTCTCTTCCGTTTTGCAGGTGTGACCGATGATCGAGCTCGAGGACGTCTCGAAAACCTTCACGCTGCACAACCAGGGCAGCACCGTGATCGACGTCATCAGCGGCGTCTCGTTCTCGGTCGCGCCGGGCGAATGCGTGGCCCTGACCGGCGCGTCGGGCGCGGGCAAATCGACCCTGATGCGCATGATCTACGGCAACTACCTGACGCAATCCGGCTCCATCCGGATCGGCGGGGTCGATCTGGTGCAGGCAGAGCCGCGCGAGGTGATCGCACTGCGCCGCGAGGTACTGGGATACGTCAGCCAGTTCCTGCGCGTCGTGCCGCGTGTGCCCACGCTGGACGTGGTGGCCGAACCGCTGCGCGCCGTCGGGGTCCCGGTCAGCGACGCACAGGCGCGTGCGCGGGTGCTGCTGAGCCAGCTCAATATCCCGGAACGGCTCTGGTCGCTGTCGCCCACCACCTTTTCGGGCGGCGAACAGCAGCGCGTGAACATCGCGCGCGGCTTTGCGCATGACTACCCGGCGATGCTGCTGGACGAACCCACCGCCAGCCTCGATCCCACGAACCGTGAGGTCGTGCTGTCCCTGATCGAAGAGGCCAAGGCCCGCGGCGCCGCCCTCATCGGCATCTTTCACGACGCCGCGGCGCGGGATCGTGTCTGTGACCGCGAAATCGATGTGAGCGTGTTCACACCCGGGGTGGCCGCATGACGGCAGGGCGCCTTATCGCCGTGACCGGCCCGTCCGGTGTGGGCAAGGACAGTGTGATGCGCGGCCTCTGTCGCGTCATGCCCGGCCTGCACCTGGTGCGGCGCGTCATCACCCGCGCGCCCGACCTGGGGGGTGAGGATTTCGATGCCGTGTCGGTGTCCGAATTCGCGGATATGGTGGAAAACGGTGCCTTTGCCGTGCACTGGGACGCGCATGGGCTTTCGTACGGCATTCCCCGGACCGTGATGTACCAGTTGAACCGGGGTACGGATTGCCTTGCAAATTTCTCGCGCTCCGCCCTGACAGAGGCTGCGGCGGCCTTTCCGAATATCACCGTCCTGCACGTCACCGCAAAGCCGGACACCCTGGCCGCGCGCCTTGCCGCACGCGGGCGCGAATCCGAGGACGAGATCGCGGAACGTCTGGCCCAGGCGGAAAAGAACCTGCCGGATGGGCTGGACGTGATCCAGGTGTCCAATGACGGACCGCTGGACCAGACGGTCGCCGTGGCCCTGGCCCGGCTGCAGCCCGCGCGTGTATAGCGAGAATGAAAGCCGAACCATCCGTACCCGCCGAAGGCCTGACAGGCGGCACGTAACAAATCGCGAAGCGAGCGTATGACATGAACTCTCCCCTCCCCGCATCCTTCCTGACCCGATCCCAAGACAGCGCGGTGGCCGATCTTTGCCTGGCCAATGCACAGCTTGTCCTGCCTGATCGCGTCGTTCTGGGATCGGTGACCATCGAAAAGGGCGTGATCACCGACATCGCCGAAGGCGATGCCGTGCCCGATGGCGCGCAGGACTGCGGCGGTGATCTGGTGCTTCCGGGCCTGGTGGAGCTGCATACCGACAATGTCGAACGCCACCTCGAACCTCGCCCCGAAGTAGACTGGCCGCATCTGCCGGCCCTTCTGGCCCATGACGCCGAACTGGCCGGGGCCGGTATCACTACGGTGTTCGACGCGATGCGCGCAGGCTCCATCCATTCCGGCAAGGGCCGCTATATCGACTACGCCCGCAAACTTGCCGACGAACTGCTCGCCGCCCGGGCCAACGGCCTGTTCAAGATCAGCCACTTTCTGCATCTGAGGGCAGAAATCTGTTCGGAAACCCTGCTGGACGAACTGGCGGCCTTCGGCCCCGAGGACCGGGTCGGGATCCTCAGCCTGATGGACCACACGCCGGGGCAAAGACAGTTCCGCGACCTCGCCGTCCTCAAGACCTATGTCGCCAAGAAGCGCGGCATGAACGACGCGGAATTTGCAAAACACGTGCAGACCCTTCTGGACCTGCAGGAACGCTTTGGCGCCAAGCACGAAGCGGGCGCGGTAGCAGAGGCGACCCGCCTGGGCGCCGTTCTGGCCAGCCACGACGACACCACTGCCGAGCATGTGGCGACCTCGGCGCGGCACGGCGTCGGATTTGCCGAATTTCCCACAACGCTCGAGGCGGCCCAGACCTGCCGCCGCCACGGGATCGCCGTGATGATGGGCGCGCCGAACCTGATCCGCGGGGGCTCGCATTCCGGCAACGTCGCCGCCGAGAAACTGGCCCGGAACGATCTGCTCGACATCGTCTCGTCGGACTATGTCCCCTCTGCCCTGCTTCTGTCCGCCTTCCATTTGGCCCGGATCTGGGAGGACCTGCCGCGCGCCGTCGCGACCGTCACCCACAACCCGGCTCGCGCCGCGCGCCTCACTGATCGGGGCGCGCTGCAAGCCGGGATGCGCGGCGACGTCCTGCGCGTCCGTCAGGCCGGACAAACCCCGCTCCTGCGCGGTGTCTGGAGCCAGGGGCGCCAGGTCGGCTGAAGGGCGCGCCTGTTGCCGCTTCCTCGCACCAGGCGTCTGAGCCCACGAATGGACGGTCGACAGATCGAACATGATGCCATGGCCGCGGCCAAAGGCGGCGAAACCCGTGCTGATTTCCAGACGAAAGACGCTTGAACGGGCCGACCGTTGCGTTTAAACGCTCGGTCGGTACGCCTCAATAGCTCAGCTGGTAGAGCAGGTCCTTCGTAAGGACAAGGTCGGGGGTTCGAGTCCCTCTTGAGGCACCACTTTTCCCAATCCGTTTCGAACTCGGGCCTCCTGACAACCCATGGGTTCGCCCATGCCCGGTGTACCGACACCGGGCAAAGCAGTGCGCGCTAGTGCGCCTGAGTCTTAGGTTCCGCGATGGTCTTTAGGACCTCTTGGTTGCGCGCTTCGCGTTCGGGGTCGGGATCGGGGGTGACGTCCTCGACGTCTTCCACCGGCTCATCCGCCGTGCCGATCAGCAGCGGCAGCATTTCCGCACCGGCGGGCACGGCGCCGTCGACCTGCGGCGGTGTGCGCCAGGTCAGCGTGTCGAAGCCCTGGCAATTGCTGCAGACCGGGGCCCAGTCGACGGTGATGTGATTGCAGTTGTCGCAAACCCATTGCGGACCGCGCGGCGCGATCGCCGCCTTGGCCAGCCAGCCGCGCACCACGCTGTCGGGCGCGCCTTCGCCGCGTTCGATCGCGGCCATGATCGCCAACACGCGAGCATCAGGTTCCTTCTCGACCAGATCGCCAAGGGCGCGGCGGGCGCCGGGGAAATCCTCTGCGGCGAGGAAGAGTTCGGCCATTAAAAGCCGGGTTTCGCGGTGATCGGGCTTGATTACCGTCAGCTGGCGGAACCGTTTCAGCCGCTCTGCCGGGGTCTCGTTGGGCTCGATCTCGGCAAAGGCGGCGGCCAGATCGGGATGCGGCTGTGCCTCCCACGCGCGCTTCAGGATGCGCACGGCGTTCTTGCTGCGGCCGTCGGCGATATAGCCGCGCGCCGCCATGGCCGCGGCCGGGATCAGATCGGGCGACGATTTGTTGGCGGCAATCGCGGCTTCGCGCGCCTCGATGCTCTTGTCCGCATCAAGGATATCCTTCGCCTCGGACAGGGCCAGAACCGCGTCGCGGCGCTTGTGCACATCGCGCGGCAGGGCGCCGTGCTTGAGCTTGGCGTTCAGCGTCTTGCGGGCGCCGGACCAGTCATGCCGCTGTGCCTGAAGCCGCAGCAGCACGTCCTGCACTTCCTCGTGCTTGGGTTTGATCGCAAAGGCGCGTTCGGCCAGCTTCAGCGCGGTTTCGGTATCCCCCGCCTCGAGCTTCTGGCGCATGATGCCGCGCACGCCGACAAACCGGGTGGAATTGTTGGTGACAAGGCGCTTGTAAACCTGTTCGGCCTTCGCCCGGTCGCCCATCATTTCCGCCGCCTGGGCGGTGATCAGATCGGTCACTTCGGGCTTGTGCAGATAGCGTTCGGCCTTGGCCGCCTTGGCCATCGCCACCCGTCCTTCGCCGCTGGCGAGCGCCAGCATGCCTTCGCTCAGCGCCTCGAACCCCTTGCGTTCGCGGTTGCGATCGAAATAGCGCGAAATCGCGGTTTCATCGCCGTTGATGAACCGCAGCGTCGCGATGAGCAGCGAAAAGAGCTTGAGCAACACCCAGACGGCCACGACGATGACCACCGCAGCGATGACCGATTGCAGCGGCCCGAAGGTGTATTCCGTGCCTGCCACGGTCAGTTGCACGCCGCCGCTGCTTTCCATGAGGTAGGCGGCACCGAGGGTCAGCGCCGCGACCAGCGCGACGAAGATCAATATCTTGATGAGAGACCAGAGCATCCAAAGACCCTTATTGCTTGTTCAATTCCTGCGTCAACGTATCGGCGGCGGCCTGCGCTTGGGCGCGCAGTTCGGCCCGGTCGATCCAGTCGGCCATGGCGGCCTTTGCCGGTTCGGGCAGCGTCGCGATTTCGTCCAGCGCTGTCGGCAGATCACCGGCTGTGATCGCGGCTTCGGCCCGTGACAGAACCGCGTCGGGATCGTCGCCGTCCTTGGGCGCGACCGACCGCGCGCCAAGCTGCGCCTTGAAGAAGCCGGTCAGGCGGTTGCCTTCGGTCGCATCGGCACCGGACTGCCGGGCCGCGGCCAATCCGGCGCGGGCCGCGTCGGGAAAGCTGTCGGCCAGGCCGGTCAGGGTGGGCACACCGTCGGCGGCGGCGGTTGTCAGGACGTCGGGCACGGTGACATCGTCCGCCGCCTCGATGGTGATCACCGAATCGTTGAAAGGCTGGCCATTCTCAAGCGCGGCAGTCAGTTCGGCCAGAGCCGCGCGCGCCTTGGCGAGTTCAGCCTGGGCGGCGGCGTTCTGTTCCGCGGCCACCGCTTCGGTCGCCATATTCTGGATTTCGACCCGCTGTTCGGAGATATCGGCGCGCAGGGCGTCGAGTTCACGCTCGTAGGCGGCGATGGCGTCGGGTGACACGGTGTCGGCGATGGGGGCCTTCTCAAGCTCGACCACCCGCACCTCCAAAAGTCCGATCTGATCGGTCCAGAGCGAGGCCTGTTCGTTCAGCGACGCAACCTGCTCTTTCAGATCGTCGAGCGCGGCGACGGTGCCGGAATCGTCAAGGCCGCCCAGCGTGGTTTCGACCGCATCGAGCCGTTCGGTGAGCGAAGCGACGCTGCCCTGCTGGCTGGCCAGCGCGGATTCGGTCTGGGTGCGGAACGGATCTTCGGCGGGGGTGCCGCTGGCGAAAGGCCAGTCATTCGATTCGTACTGCGCGGCCAGGAAGCCCGCGCCCGCTGCAAGGATGCCGCCCAACAGCACGGGAACAAAGCCGCTGCGTTTTTCGACGACGGTTTCGCGCACGACCTTGGGCTGCACCGGCGGGATGGAAGAGGTACCGGGACCGCGATCCGCATCCGGCTGCGCTTCGACCACGCTGGCGCCGGTCGTGTCGGTCTCGCTATCAGAGTTATCGGTGCTGGCTACGTCGGCAGAAGCGTCGCTGCTGTCCTCGGAAGTCGACGCCGCATCGGCGTCATCGGTCTTGGCGGAGGCATCGTTATCGGGCGCCCCCTCGTCACCGGCGTCGTCTGCCTTGGCTGGCTCCGGATCGGAAGCCTCCGCCTGCGCCTCGTCGGACGCGTCTTCGTGTTTTTCAGGCTCCGCGACCTTGGCATCGGGAACGTTCAGCGGATCGACCGGCGGCAGTTCTGTGGCCTCGGCATCCGCCTTGTCCGTGTCCGTTTCGGACGTGTCTTTGGATTTCTTCGAGTCTGCCACGTGTCGCCAACCTTTCGAATCTCAACGCTCTGAACACGTTGTCCGGTCAGCCGACCTTACTGCGCGCCCCGCCCGCTCTCAAGCGTCCTTGCCTCATCCATAAGCATTGCCACCATTTTTAGCATCTCGCTGCCCGTCGGACGGGCAGCGACGCAAAGCCTGATCGGGGGCGTTTGCGCCAGCGTTTCGGCCACGGCCCCGCTCATTGCGACGATCCAGGCAGAAGTAAGCCGCGGCGCGCTTTCGGCAAATCGCGCCGCTGTCCGGGGGGAAAAAAGCGGCACGATCACCGGCCCGGGGCCGTCCAGCGCCGCCGCGGCCTCCGCTGTCAGAGACAGCAGGGGCTGGTCGTAAATCACCGCCTCATGTGTCTCTATCCCTGCCGAACTCAGTCTCTTCGCCAGTTCGCCCCGGCTGTGCGCGCCGCGCAGGTGCATGAGCGGCCCGGCGGTGGACCGCGCCATGATCAGCGCAATCAGATCCTCCACATCGCCATCGGCGCTCACGGGCTCAAAGCCCGCGGACCGCGCCGCCGCCGCGGTCGCCGCCCCGACCACAAAACACGGGTCGAGCGGCGTGCCACCAAGCGCCCGAAACGCATCAACCGCGCTGGCCGAGGTAAAGATGACGCCACGCATGGCCCCCATGTCGGGCAGCGGTCCAGTGGTCTGCAAGCCGATCAACGGCGACACGACGCTTGCGAATCCCGTGCCGACTTCGGCGCGAAGGGCCGTCACAAATGCCTCTGACCGGTCGGCGGGCCGGGTCATCAGCAAGACCGGCGGTGTCGGGGGCGGGATTGTGGGCACCATGGTCCGGTGGTACTTCGTCACCACGCCTGACGCAATGGGACCGACCGTGCCGAACCCGCCCCTGATCCTTGGACTGGAAAGCAGTTGCGACGATACCGCCGCCGCCGTGCTGCGCGGGCGCGAGGTGCTGTCGTCGGTCGTCATGGGCCAGGCAGAGCTGCACCGCGCCTTTGGCGGCGTCGTGCCCGAGATTGCCGCCCGCGCCCATGCCGAAAAGCTCGACCTCTGCGTGGCCGACGCGGTGCGGCAGGCCGGAATCGCGCTGAAGGACATCGACGCCATCGCCGTCACCTCCGGGCCGGGTCTGATCGGCGGGGTGCTGTCGGGTGTGATGCTGGCCAAGGGGCTGGCCGCGGGTCTCAACCGCCCGCTGATCGGCGTGAACCATCTGGCCGGTCATGCCCTGACTCCCCGGCTGACCGACGACCTGCCATTTCCTTATCTGATGCTGCTGGTGTCGGGCGGGCATTGCCAGTTCCTGATCGTGCGCGGCCCGCAGGAGTTCACCCGGCTTGGCGGCACCATCGACGACGCTCCGGGCGAGGCGTTCGACAAGACCGCCCGTCTGCTGGGCCTGCCGCAGCCCGGCGGCCCGTCGGTGCAGGCCGCGGCAGAATCGGGCGACGAAACCCGGTTCCGGTTTCCCCGTCCGCTGCTGGACCGCCCCGGGTGCGACCTGTCATTCTCGGGCCTCAAGACTGCGCTCTTGCGGCAGCGCGACGGGCTGATCGCGGACCATGGCGGGCTGCACGACCGCGATATTGCCGACCTCAGCGCCGGATTTCAGGCTGCGGTGCGGGACGTACTGCTGGAAAAAACACAGCGCGCTTTGGCCATCTATCTGGCCGAGGCATCAGCCCAGCCGGGCTTTGCCATCGCGGGCGGGGTGGCTGCAAACGCGCCGCTTCGTGCCGGATTAGAGACGCTTTGCGCCGATCGGGGCGTGACCTTCAGCGCTCCGCCGCTGGCGCTTTGCACCGACAATGCCGCGATGATCGCCTTTGCGGGCGGGCTGTTGCTGGCCCAAGGGGTGCAGCACGACATGACGCTGTCGGCGCGCCCGCGCTGGCCGCTGGACGCTGCCGCGGCACCGCTGGTCGGGTCGGGCAAGAAAGGAGCCAAGGCATGAGCATTTCGGTTCTGGGATCAGGCGCGTTCGGCACCGCGCTGGCCATCGCCCTCACCGAAGGCGGGCGCGATGTCTGCCTGTGGGGCCGCGATGCCGGTGCGATTGCGGACATGCGGGAAAGCCGCCGCAACCCGCGTCTGCCTGACGCCCCGCTGCCCGACGACCTGCGGCTGAGTGACAAGCTGCAAGAGGCGGCGCAGGCGGACACCTTGCTGCTGGCCACGCCGATGCAGACTCTGTCGGGTCTGTTACGGCAGATCGAAGGGCCCTTGCCGGGCACCGCCCTCGTGGCCTGCTGCAAGGGCATCGACCTCGACACCGGCACCGGCCCGTCGGCGGTGATCGCGACGCAAAAGCCCGACGCCCTGCCCGCGATCCTCACCGGCCCCAGCTTCGCCGCCGATATCGCCATCGGCCTGCCGACGGCGCTGACACTGGCCTGCCCCGATGCGGCGCGCGGCGCGACGCTGCAGGAACAGCTTTCGACCCGAACGTTGCGGCTTTACCGCAGCAGCGACATGATCGGGGCTGAACTGGGCGGTGCGCTCAAGAACATCATCGCCATCGCTTGCGGCGCCTGCATCGGCGCAGGCTATGGCGACAGCGCCCGCGCCGCACTGATGACCCGCGGCTTTGCCGAGATGATGCGCATCGCCGATCATTTCGGCGCGGACCCCGAAACGCTCAACGGTCTGTGCGGGCTGGGCGATCTGACCCTGACCTGCACGTCGGACCTGTCGCGCAATTACCGGCTGGGCCTGTCGCTGGGCCGGGAAGAGCCGTTCGACAGCGCCCTGACCGTCGAAGGCGCGGCCACAGCCCGCGCGATGGCGCATGTGGCGAAATCCACCGCGCTCGACCTGCCGATCTGCACCACAGTGGCGCGGCTGGTGACCGAAACCCTGACCGTGCGGCAGGCGCTTGACGCGCTGCTGTCGCGCCCCCTGAAGGAGGAATAACAGTGCTCATCGCCCTTATCGCCCGGGACAAACCCGGCGCGCTGCCGATCCGGCAGGAAAACCGCCCGCTGCATGTGGACTATCTGAAATCCTCGGGCGCGGTACAACAGGCCGGACCGCTGCTGGATCAGGCAGGCGAGATGTGCGGATCGCTGATCATCCTTGACGTGACCGACATGGCCGAGGCCGAAGCCTGGGTCGCAGGCGACCCCTACGGCAAGGCCGGGCTGTTCGCGTCGGTCGAGCTTATCCCGTGGAACCGGGTGATCGGATGAAGTACTGGCTTTTCAAATCCGAACCGTCTGTCTGGGGCTGGAACGATCAGGTTGCCAAGGGGGATGCGGGCGAGGAATGGGACGGCGTGCGCAACTACCAGGCGCGCAATTTCATGCGCGAGATGACGGTGGGCGACCTTGGGTTCTTCTACCACAGCCAGACCGAAAAGGCCGTCGTCGGCATCGTCGAGGTGATCGCAGAGGCGCATACCGACAGCACCACCGACGATGACCGGTGGGAGTGTGTGGACATCAAGGCGGTGCGGCCCTTCACCTCTCCGGTCACGCTCGACATGTGCAAGAACGACCCGCGCCTGTCGGACATGGCGCTGCTGCGCAATTCGCGCCTGTCGGTGCAACCGGTGACCGAAGAGGAGTGGAAGGTGGTCTGCGAACTGGGGCAGACCGAGGCATGACGCCAAGAGCGACCGGGCCGAGCCAGAGCGGCGGGCCGGGGTTTGCCGCTGCGACGCCCGTGCTTTGCGATTTATCCCGAAACCCCGCAGGCCGCAGAAACATCGTTCAAACGGTGACGAAGCGGCAGACCGCGGGACGGTCCGCCGCTCTGGCTTGGCGCCGCGCAGGGCGCGGCTTGATTCCAAGCCAGGGGCCGCAACGCACCGACTTCTTGTACGAACCAGTCAGGGCCGGATACTGACCGGCGTGCCGTCCTTGACCATGGCATAGACCCGTTCCATCTGCCGGTCGCTGATGGCGATGCAACCCCATGTCCAGTCGCGCGGCGCATCGCGATACTTGCGCGGCTTGCCGTGGATGAAAATGTCGCCGCCCGGATCCTCGCCCAGCGCCAGCGCCTCGGCGATGTCGTGTTCGTTGGGATAGGAAATCCCCAGCGACAGGTGGAACTTGCTGTTGGGGTTGCGCCGGTCGATGACGTAATCGCCCTCTGGCGTCTTGCCGTCCCCCTTGATCTTCTTGTCGCCCTCGGGCGCGAAGCCAAGCCCGATGTTGTACTGCTTCAGCACCTTGCCATGGTGCAGAAGGTACATCTTGCGCTCGCCCTTCTGGACGACCACCCGGGTGACTTCCGGCCCGTAGTAGGTCTTGAACTTGCTGCTGCAACCCGCCAGCGACATCGCCAGCACCACCGCAAGGATCACCTGAAAAATTCTCATTTCACTGCCCGCTGCCCGATTTGTTTTTTTCGGATCATATCCTGATTTTTAGGGTCGGAACAGTCGTCGAATGCGTGATCACGCCGGGTTTATCTGCGCTCTTTCTCGGCCAGCCGCGCCTCGATCGCCTCGAGCCGGGCAAGCACCTGGTCGCGGTAGGTGCCGGTGGCGGCGTCGGCTTCTTCGGAATGGGCCTCCTGCATGGAATTCACGATCAGGCCGACCAGCAGGTTCACCACCGCAAAGGTCGTGACCATGATGAACGGCACGAAGAACAGCCAGGCATAGGGAAAGACCTCCATCACCGGGCGGACGATCCCCATGGACCAGGATTCCAGAGTCATGATCTGGAACAGCGTATAGGCCGACGTGCCCAGATCGCCGAACCAGTCGGGAAAGCTGTCGCCGAAGAGCTTCGTCGCCATGACCGACCCGATGTAGAAGATGATCGCCATTAGCAGGAACACGCTGCCCATCCCCGGCAACGCGCTGACGAATCCCTCGACCACGCGTCGCAGTCGCGGTGCCATGGATATGACCCGCAGAATTCGCAGCACCCGAAGCGCGCGCAGCACCGAAAAGCTGCCGCCGCCGGGCACCAGCGCCACGCCGACGATCAGAAAATCGAAGATGTTCCAGCCCCTGCGGAAAAAGGCCCAGCCCTGCGCGAACATCTTGGCCGCCAGTTCGATGACAAAGATCATCAGACAGACACCATCGAGGAACAGGATCGCCGATCCAGCCTGCGCCATGACCTGGTCCGAGGTTTCCAGCCCCAGCAACACGGCATTCAGCAGGATCACCCCGATGATGCTGTTCTGAACCAGCGGTCGCTGCATGAAGGCGCCGACTTTTTCTCTGAATGTCATTTTGTCGGGGTCCCAAGGGTCAGTTGCGCGGCCACCTCCACATGGGTGGACCAGCGGAATTGATCAACCACCTGCACCCAATCAAGGCGATAGCCCGCCGCCACCAGCGTGGCGCAGTCGCGCGCGAAGGTGACGGGGTTGCAAGATACATGCGCGATGCGCGGTACGCCCGATTGCCCAAGCTGCGCCACCTGCGCCTCGGCCCCGGCGCGGGGCGGGTCGATGACCACGGCATCAAGGCCCGACAGTTCGGACGCCAGCAGCGGATTGCGGAAGAGGTCGCGGGTTTCGGTGGTCACGGGTTTGAGGCCGGTGGCGGTGCGGTGCCCCTGCGCCAGCGCCTCCAGCATGGCGCCATCGCCTTCGACGGCGTGCACCCGTGCGCCTTGCGCCAAAGGCAGGGCAAAGGTGCCGCATCCGGCGAAAAGATCGGCCATGCGGCCCGCGCCCGACACCGCTTCGTGCACGGCGGAGCGGAGCGCGGCCTCGCCCTCGGGTGTCGCCTGCAGGAAGGCGCCCGGCGGGGGCGTCACAAGCGCGCCGCTCATCCGCAGATGCGGGGCACGGCGGGTGATGGCAGGCTCCCCGTCCCAACTGATCCGCGCCAGATCGTACTGCCGCGCGGTATCGGCCAACCCGGCGTAAAGCGCGGTATCGAGCGGCTTGCCCCCGGTCACGGCCACGTCCAGCCCGTCGAGCGAGCGTGTCAGCAGCACCGACAGCGCGCCCTTGCGGCTGGCCCCCAGCACCGCCAACGCCTCTACCATCGGCAGGGCGGCGGCGATCTCGGGATGCACCAGCTGACAATCGGGCACCGCGACGATCACATCCGAGGCCTTCATATGAAACCCGGCCAGTGCGCCCTTCTTGGTGCGGCGCACCGAAAAGGTGGCGCGGCGGCGGGTCTGGGCGGGAGAGGTCTGGATGGGGCGGAAATCGGCCTCCAGCCCCTGTGCCTTGAGCGATTGACGGACAACGCCGACCTTCCAGTCGGCCAGGAATCCGTCGCTGGCATGCTGCAGCTGGCACCCGCCACACGACTTGGCGTGCCGACAGGGCGGGCGCACCCGGTCGGATGACGGCGTTTCGATCCGCGGGGTGGGCATGACACCGCCCTCTACGTCGCCCAGCACGACCTCTCCGGGAAGGGTGGCGGGCACATAGATCGGACCGGGCGCAATCCCGTCGCCCTGATGCCCCAGCCGTTCAATCGTCACGCGTTCCATGCGACGCCTTTTGCCCTGTCCCGCGCGCCGCGTCGAGCGGTTCGATCAATCAATTAAGGATGGACCGATGTGCAGGCTCGGCTCACTCCGCCGCGCTTTTCGCATCGAGGAAGCCGCCCGACTGCCGATCCCAGTAGCGCGCATAAAGCCCGCCCCTGGCAAGCAGCTGGTCATGGGTGCCGGTTTCCACGATGTGACCCTGATCCAGCACAACGATGCGGTCCATGTCAGAAATCGTCGACAGCCGGTGCGCGATGGCCAGCACGGTCTTGCCTTCCATCACCCGATGAAGCGCGCCCTGAATCGACGCCTCCACCTCGGAATCAAGCGCGCTTGTCGCCTCGTCCAGAATCAGGATCGGCGCGTCCTTCAGAATGGCGCGAGCCAGAGCGATCCGCTGGCGCTGGCCACCAGAAAGTTTCACGCCGCGTTCGCCCAGGTGGGCGTCATAGCCCTTGCGGCCGAAATGATCCTGCAGGTCCTGAATGAAGTCATGCGCCTCGGCCTTGCGGGCGGCAGCAATGACCTCGTCTTTCGTCGCATCGGGCTTGCCATAGCGGATGTTGTCGATGGCCGACCGGTTGAACATCGCGGTTTCCTGCGTGACCATGCCGATCTTGCGTCGCAGGCTTTCCTGCGTGGCCTTTGCGATGTCCTGCCCGTCGATCAGGATCCGCCCCTCTTCGGGGTCGTAAAGCCGCAACAGCAGCGCCACGAGCGTCGACTTGCCCGCCCCCGAGGCGCCGACGATTCCCAGCTTTTCGCCCGGGTGCACGGTGAGCGAGATATTCTCGATCCCGCCACTGTCGCGCCCGTAGGCAAAGCCCAGGTTTTCCAGCTCGATCCGACCATCGGTCACATGCAGATCCCGCGCATCCGGCGCATCCACCAGCCGGTGCGGCGGGGTCAGCGTGCGCATGCCGTCCTCGACCTCGCCCACGTTGGCATAAAGGCTCATGAGCGTGAAACTGACCCAGCCGGTCATCTGCGCCAGCCGCAGACTGATGGCTCCGGTGGCGGCGATGTCACCGGCGGAAATGACCCCCAGCGTCCAGTACCACAGCGCCCCGCCCACCAGCAGGACCGGCAGAACCCCGGCCAAAGCCATCAGCCAGAACCGGAACGCGACAGAGACATAGCCGAATTCCAGAAAGCGCTTGCGATAACTGTCCATCGAATTCAGCGCCGCGCGATCCTCGTGTTCGTGATGCGCGAAAAGCTTCACGGTCTTGATGTTGGTCACGGTATCCACGACCTGCCCCGTCACCATCGCCCGCGCCGCGGCACGCGCCTTGGACCGGGTGCGGATGCGGGGCATGTAGTGCCGGATCAGGAAACCATAAGCGACCATCCAGACCAGCAGACCACCGGCGATGCGCCAGTCGACCGTGCCCAGCAGCAAGATCGACCCGATCACCGAGGCGAGTGCGAAAAGCACGGTCTGGATGATCTCGGTCACCGTGTCGTTCAGCGCCCGCGCGGTCTGCATTTCCTTCTGTGCGATCCGTCCTGCGAAATCGTCGTCGAAAAAGGTGACCGACTGGCCCAGCGTGAACCGGTGCAGCCGCGACAGCACGAGGTTCATCACCGCCGGCTGCAGCAGGATCGTCTGCGCGAAAGAGCTGAGCCCCAGCACCGCCGGACGCAGGCCCAGAAAGAACACCAGCGCAAAGCCGAAGAGCCAGGTGTTCTGCGCGAACAGACCCGAAACCCCGGTGTTCAGGGCCGCGTCGATGACCCATCCCAGCAAGAGCGCGGCCACCACCTCGGCCACGCCCGCCAGGATCGACAGCGCGCCGACAAAGGAAATGACCTTGCCCGCCCCCGCCAGTGCCCAGCGGAAAAACGCCAGAAGGCTGCGCGGCGGCGGGCCGTCGGCGGGTTGGAAAGGGTCGATCCAGTTGTCGGGGTTCATTCAGCTGCGTCCGTGTCGATGTCCAGAAAGCCCCCTGATTGGCGCTTCCAGAACTGGGCATATAGTCCGCCTTTCGCCAAAAGCGCGTCATGCGATCCCTCTTCGACGATCCGGCCCTGATCCATCACGAGAATGCGATCCATATGGGCGATGGTGCTGAGCCTGTGGGCAATCGCGATCACGGTCTTGCCCTCCATCATGCCATAAAGCGTGTCCTGAATCGCCGCCTCGACCTCGGAATCCAGCGCCGACGTCGCCTCGTCCAGCAGCAGGATCGGCGCATTCTTGAGGATCACCCGCGCCAGCGTCACCCGCTGCCGCTGACCGCCCGAAAGCTTGACCCCCCGTTCGCCCACATGCGCGTCATAGCCGCGCCGCCCCTGCGGATCCTGCAGATCACCGATGAAGTCATGCGCCTGCGCCTGTTTGGCGGCGGCAATAACCTCGGCCTCGGACGCATCGGGACGACCGTAAAGGATGTTGTCCCGGACCGAACGGTGCAACAGCGCGCTGTCCTGCTGGACCATGCCGATATTGCGCCGCAGGCTGTCCTGGGTGACCCGGCTGATGTTCTGCCCGTCGATCAGGATGCGCCCCTCTTCGGCGTCGTAGAAGCGCAAAAGCAGCTTCACGAGGGTCGATTTGCCCGCCCCGGACCGGCCGATCAGCCCGACCTTTTCGCCGGGCTGGATGGTCAGGCTGATCCGCTCCAGACCGCCCACGTCATTGCCGTAGTGATGGCTCAGGCCGTCCACCTCGATCCGGCCTTCGCTCAGCACCAGCGGTTTGGCCCCGTCCGCGTCGGTCAGGGTGATAGGCTGGGCAATGGTTTCCATCCCCTCGGCCACCACGCCGAGTTCGCGGAAAAAGCTGGTCAGCGCCCACATCAGCCAGCCGGTCATCGCGTTGAGGCGCAGCGTCAGGGCGGTCGCCGCCGCCACGACCCCCACGGTGGCCGAGCCGGTCATCCAGAAGGCCACGGCCAGCCCCACCACGCCCACGATCAGCACGCCGTTCAGACCCACAAGAACCACGTCCATGATGGTGAAGAGCCGCATCTCGCGCTGGAAAGAGGTGCGCGTTTCTTCGATCGCCTCGCGCGCATACTCAAGCTCTCGGTTGTGATGCGCGAACATCTTGACCGAGTGGATGTTGGTATAGCTGTCAACGACCCGCCCCGTGACCTGCGACCGCGCATCCGACGCCGCCTTGGAGGCGGGCCCGATCCGCCGGATCGTCCAGCGCATGAGGAAACCGTAAAGCACCAGCCACAGCACAAGCGGCAGCATCAGCCAGGGTTCGGCCCCGCCCAGCAGCAGCAGCGCGCCGATGGCATAGGCCACGGCGTAGGACAGCGCGTCGAACACCTGAAACACCGCTTCCCCGGCCGACGACGGCGTCTGCATGATCCGGTTGGCGATGCGCCCGGCGAAATCATCCTCGAACCACCCGACAGACTGGCGCAGTACGTGCCGATGCGCCCGCCAGCGCACGACGGTGGTAAAGTTCGGCAGGATCGCGTTGTTCAGCACCAGCACATCCAGCGCCTGCACCAGCGGGCGCAGCAGCAGGATCGCCAGCGCCATCCAGATCAGCATGGTGCCATGATCGGCCCAGACCTGCGCGGGATCGCCGGTCAGGATATCGACGATCCAGCCCATCGCCCAGATGAGGCCAAGCTCGACGCCGGCCACGACGACCGACAGCAGCGTCGCCACGACGAAGAGGCCGCGAAACGGCTGGACATATTGCATGAGGAACGGCGCCAGCCGCTGCGGCGGACGGTCGTCTTCGGGATAGTCGACATAGGGGTCGACCAGGGATTCAAAGATGCGGAACATGGGGAAATCCGAAATCGGCAGGACAAGAAAGGACGGGGTGAGGCCAAACGCTCACCCGCACGCGCAGGTTCGCTGTTCAGGCGAAGCTTGGAATGAGGCGCGTGTTATCCATTGATTGTCTCCATTCGGATGCCGCTCACATACACCGGAATCCGCCGCCTGTCACCCCTTGGCGGCAAGGTCCAGCAACTGGTCGCGACTCAGGCGAAACCCGGACGCGATCCAAAGCGCTTCGAGCCGGACCAGTTCCGCCCCAAGGGCCGGCCCTTTGAAGGCGGGCATGAGATCCTGTGCCGAGACCGGGAAACCGGCCTTGGCCCCCTCGTCAGCCCTGAGAAGGTCACCCGCATCAAGCGGTGTTTCCAGCATCGCGGCCCGCAGCAACAGCACATCCTTCGCCATCTCCGCACCGTGACGAAATCCGATGGCACCGGGAGAATCCGCGGCGCCAATCAGGCTCTGATACAGCTCAATCCGCCGTTGCTGCGCCTTCGACAGTCGCAGCGGGGCACCGTCGAATACGCCAAGGCTCGCCAGCCGCCGCAGCGGATCGGGGGCCATGCCGTGCTGGTGCTCCAAATGCACCAGCGGGGCCAGCGCCCGGGACTCTGCCCCGGGCAGGCACCGGCCCAGAACCCCCACGCGCTGCATCGCGGCAACCGCCGGGGCCGGATCGGGCGCGGCCAGAAGCTTGAGCGTTTCCGCACCCACGCGTTCCTTCGAAAGGCCAGCCAGACCGTCCAAACTGTCCGCGATGGCCGCCAGCGCCTCTGGATCAAAGCCCTGCTCGGGGTCGGCATACCATGCGTTGAAGCGAAAGAACCGCAGGATTCGAAGGTAGTCTTCGGCGATGCGCTGCGCCGGATCCTCGATAAACCGGACCTTGCGGGCCCTGAGGTCCGGCAGACCCTTCAGCGGGTCGATCACATTGCCCTGCGCATCGGCATAAAGCGCGTTCATCGTGAAATCGCGGCGGCGCGCATCCTCGGCCAGATCGTCGGAAAAGCGCACGACGGCATGGCGGCCATCGGTTTCGACATCGGCGCGAAAGGTCGTGACCTCGAACCCCATCCCGTCGGCCACGACCGTGACGGTGCCATGCGCGATGCCGGTCGGGACGGCTTTGAGGCCGGCGTTTTCGGCAAGTTCAGTGACTGTTTCAGGCAGGGCGTCGGTGGCGATGTCGACATCTTGCACCGGCGCGCCCAGCAGCGCGTTGCGCACGCAGCCACCCACCGCGTAGGCCTGATGCCCCGCGTCGGTCAGCAGCCCAAGGACAGCTTGCGTCGCGGGCTGCATCAGCCAGGGATCGGTGATGCGCGTCATTGCGACATCCGGTCCGCCAGGCCGCGCAGGATGCGCGCCGTCGCACCCCAGATGTAATAGGGACCGAAGGGCACGGTGAAGTAATGCCGCCGCGTGCCACGCCAGCGCCGATACTGCACCGAAAACCGCCCCGGATCGGTGACATGTGCCAGCGGGACGGAAAACACCTCTTCGACCTCGCCGGGTTCTGCCACCGGATCGAACCGGCCGGTGACCCGGCCGATCACCGGCGTCATGCGAAAGCTGGTGACGGTTTCATGGCTGGGCAAATGTCCCAACACCTCGACCCTGTGCCGCGGCAATCCGACCTCTTCCTCGGCCTCGCGCAGCGCGGCATCGGTGACGTCGCGGTCGCCATCGTCCTGCTTGCCGCCCGGAAAGGCGATCTGCCCCGGATGATGCTTGAGCCGCGACGACCGTTTGGTCAGGATCACGTCCAGCCCGTCGCTGCCATCGACCAGCGCGATAAGAACACCCGCTGGGCGCAGGACGCGGTTGGCAGGCAGGACCACCTCGGGGTTGAGGTCGTAATCCGACGATGCCTGCGTTGCCGCATCCAAGGCCCGTGTCAGGGCGCTGAGCTGTTCAGCCGTTCTGCTCATCTGCAGCCTCGAACCCGACGGTGGCCGGGTCCAGATCGTAATGCGCGCCGCAGAACTGGCAATCGGCGGTCACCCGTCCATCGTCTGTAGTCATCTTCTCGATGTCCTTGGCCGAATAGATCGACAGGCTTTGCCGCACGCGATCCTCGGAACAGGTACAGCCGAACCGCACCGGCTGCGCGTCGAAGACCCGCGGCTGTTCCTCGTGGAACAAGCGCACCAGCAGATCGGTCGGCGGCAGCGCCGGTCCGATCAGTTCCAGCTCTTCCACCGTGTCGAGGTGAAAGTTCACACGGTTCCAGTTCTCGCTTTCATCCTCGTCCAGAATGTCGCCCGCCTGCAGCAGCCCGCCTTCGCCCGATCCGCCGTCCTTGGCAAAGGGCGACGCCTTGGGCATGTGCTGCAGCATCACGCCGCCCGCGCGCCAGTGTTCGGCCACGCCGGGTTCGGACGATTTGCCAAAGCTCAGCTGGAAGCGGGTCGGCAGCTGTTCGGACTGCGCGAAATAGGTTTCCGCACAATGCGCGAGGCTGTCACCGGTCAGCGGGGTGATGCCCGAATAGGGCTGCATCCCCTGCCCCTGATCCATCAGGATCGCGAAATAGCCGTCACCGATCTGCTCCATCGCCGGGCCATCGGTCAGGCGGTCAGGATCGAAGCTGGCATAGGCACGAATCTGCGCCGGTTCACCTTCGCTGGCGGGCGCGTAGAAATCTGTGGCGATCATCCGCACCGCCCCTTTCGACTGCACCTGCAACGACAGTTTCCACCGCAGCTTGATGGTCTGGCCGATCAGCGCGGTCAGCAACGCCATCTCGGCGACCAGCGCCTCAACCTGCGGGGGGTAGTCGTGTTGCTTGAGGATACCACCCAGCACACCGTCCAGCCGCGCGACACGGCCGCGGACATCCGAGCGGTCAAGCTGAAAGGGCAGGACGGTGTCGTCCCAGGCGAGTTTGGTTCCAAGCGTCATGGGGTTTCCTTATTTGCCGCGGATTGGCATACCGGCTGCATATAAGAGCCATGACACAGAGTCCAAGGGGCAGCATGATCCGCCGATACGGCCCAACCCCCGAACCTGGTCGGCGCTACACCCTGCGCCCCGGTGCCTATGCGATCCTGCCGCGCGGCGGCCAGCTTCTGCTGACCCACCAGTCAGAGCCCTGGCCAGAGTTCCAGTTGCCCGGCGGTGGCATCGACCCCGGCGAACATCCGATCACCGCCCTGCACCGCGAGGTGTTCGAGGAAACCGGCTGGCGCATCGCCGCGCCGCGCAGGCTGGGCTGCTTTCGCCGTTTCACCTTCATGCCGGAATACGATCTCTGGGCGGAAAAGCTCTGCATCATCTACCGTGCTCGCCCGGTCAGGCCCCTCGGCCCGCCGTCAGAGCCTGCGCATATCGCCGCGTGGATGTCCGCCGACCTGGCCGCACGCAAGCTGGGCAATCCCGGCGATCGGGCGTTCCTGCGCCGCTTCGGCCTGTGATCGGGCGTTATTTGCCGCCGTATTCCAGCAGCACGGCGGAAACGTCATCCTCCATCCCGACCTCGGGTGACATGTCGCGCCGCAAGCGCCAGAAAAGGTCATCGAGAAACTCCATCCCCGACGGTTTTTCGTCGTGTTCCCGGACCAGCGCGAGCAGCCCCTCCTCCTCGAGCATGGCGCCGCCTTTCATCACCGCCTCTGTAAAACCATCGGTGTAGATCAGTAGGCGGTCGCCCGTGGCCATCTGGATCGTCTGGCGTTCGTAGGACACCGAATCAATCAGGCCGATTGGCACGCCGCCCGCCCCGAAGAATTCCGCACTGCCGTCGGCGCGCAGCAGCAGCGGCGGCGGATGCCCGGCCTGCACCATGTCGATGCGACCGGTGCGCAGATTCGCGGTGAAATAAAGCATGGTCAGGTATTCCGACACACCCGGATCGGCGGCCAGCCGTTCGTTCAGCAAAAGACCCACCTCTTCCGGCGGGCGCAGGGCGTGTTTGCCGGTGTCGCGCCGTTCCAGCGCCAGGTTCTGATCGGGAAACCGGCTGCTCAGGTACCCCGCGACCCGCGCCGTCACCAGCGCCGAGGTGATGCCGTGCCCCGACACGTCGATGCTGTAGGCCCCGACGCGATCCCGCGCCGGGCTGAACATCCCGACCAGATCACCACCCACGTGGCCGCAGGGTTTCAGCAGCAGACTGACCCGCGATTTGCCGAAGGTGCGGGTGTGTTCAGGGACCAAAGCCTCCTGAATGTTGCGGGCCTGTTTGAGATCGCGTTCGATATCGTTGTAGACCGCCTGCAACTTTGCCAACGTGTCCGAGATCACACGGTTCTTCTTGCTCAGCTCCCGCTCCATGCTCAGGATCCGGGCGCCCGCACTGATACGCGCACGCAATTCGTCCGAAGCAATCGGTTTGGTCAGGAAATCGTCGGCCCCGGCGTCCAGCCCACGCGCGATCTCGCCCTTTTCGGATTTCGAGGTCAGCAGGATGAAATATCCGTAGCTGTTGCGCGACAACTTGCGGAACCGGCGGCAGAATTCCAGCCCGTCCATGCCCGGCATCATCCAGTCCGAAATGACCAGATCAGGCTCTGCCTCGGCGCAAAGTGCCAGCCCTTCCTCGGCGCTGAGCGCGCTTTGCACTTCAAGGCCAAGTTTTTCCAGCAGGGCCGTCATGATGCGCAGCTGCAGGCGGCTGTCGTCCACCAGCAACACCCGCCGGATCGGCCCGTTAAGCGGCAGGACCTGGGCGGTCTTGGGGAGGGGCAGCGGCACGGGCAATACCTTTGGGCGAACTTATACGACCGTGCCTGCCTAAGGCCCGGGGTTTAACACGGCGTGAACCCTAAAATGCCGTGCAATCCGTCAGAGCCTTTAGCGCCGTCTTCAGATATCCGCGCGACAGTCGAAGAAAGGAGACAGACCATGATCGACTGGACCCGCGTGACGGAACTGCGTGATGAAATCGGCGCCGAGGATTTTCAGGAGGTCATCGACCTTTTCCTCGAAGAGGTGGAAGGCACGCTGGATACGCTGACATCCCTTACGAACGCGGCCGCGCTGGAAGCGGCCTATCATTTCCTCAAGGGCGGTGCGCTCAACCTGGGATTCCAGGCGATGGCAGAGCTGTGCCAGTCGGGCGAAGCCTCTGCCGGTCTTGGACAGATGGACGGTGTCGACCCGGACGAGGTGATGCGTGTCTACGCTATCTCAAAAGCGCAATTTCTGGACGGCATGCAGGAAAGGTTCGCCGCCTGAGACCGCTGACGCAGGCTCAGATCAGCTTGTGCAGATCGACCAGATCGCTTTCCGGCCCCAGTTCGGCCATCACCCGGCGGCGCAGCGCCTGCATGCCCCTGATCCAGCCTTCGGGATCGGTGGCGCGGCGGCGTGCAAATTCGCCCGCTTCGGCATGCGGCAGAATCAGGAATCGGCCTTCGGCGAGCCCCTCCATCAACGACTGCGCGACATCCTCGGGGCGCAGCACGCGGTCATGCGGCACCGCCTCGCGCGCGGAATCATCGTACCCTAGCAAGGGCGTGGCCACATAAAGCGGGCAGACCACGGCCACCTGAATGCCCTGATCCGCATGGGTGATCGCCAGCGACTGTGCCAGGCTGACGGCGGCGTGTTTGGTGGCGGAATAGGCGGCATCGCCGATCTGGTTCAGCAGACCCGCGCCAGAGGCGACGTTGACCAGTACCCCCTCCCCCCGCGCGATCATCCCCGGCAGCACCAGCCGCGCGGCACGCACATGCGCCATCACGTGCACGTCCCAGGACGCCTGCCATTGCGCATCCGGCGCAGACACCGCGCCGCCCGGATCGCCCTTGGCGAACCCGGCGTTGGAGCAGAAAAGGTTGATCGCGCCAAACCGGTCTTCCGCAGCCGACACCAGCGCGGCGATCTCTTCGGGCTCGCTCACATCGCAGGGCACCGCGATGCCGCCGACCTCATTCGCGACACGGGAGGCCAGATCGGGCAGCAGGTCGCTGACCACCACCTGCATTCTCGCCGCCGACAGCGCATGACAGATCGCGCGCCCGATGCCCTGCCCACCACCCGTGACCACAGCGGTCTTTCCGCGCAGCGCCATCAGATCACGAACTGCGCCAGCAGCTCGTCATCGGTGATGTCCTGATACGTGAACCCCTGTGCGTCGAGCTTGGCAAAATAATGATCGAAATTCGCCGCGTCGGTGGTTTCGATCCCGATCAGCACGGACCCGAAGTTGCGCGCAGATTTCTTGAGGTATTCGAACCGGGCGATGTCATCCTCAGGGCCGAGAATATTCAGGAAGTCCTTCAGCGCACCGGGCCGCTGCGGCAGGCGCAGGATGAAATACTTCTTCACCCCGGAATAGCGCTGCGCGCGTTCCTTGACCTCGGGCAACCGTTCGAAATCGAAATTCCCGCCAGAGGTGACGCAGACCACCGTACGCCCCCGGATCGCCTGTCCCAGATCCTTGAGCGCGTCGACCGCCAGCGCGCCCGCCGGTTCCAGCACGATGCCTTCGACGTTGAGCATATCGAGCATGGTCGTGCACAGCCGGTCCTCGGGGATCGTCAGCACGTTGGCCAGACCCACGCCGCTAAGGCGCGCAAAGGTGCGTTCGCCGATCTGCCCGACCGCCGCGCCGTCGGCAAAGGTGTTGACCTTCGGCAGCTTGACCGGCTTGCCTGCCATCAACGCGGCTTGCAGGCAGGCACCACCCGACGGTTCGACAAAGGTATACTGGCAGCCGGTGCCGAAATAGCTGATCGTACCCGCCGACAGCCCGCCGCCGCCCACCGGGATCACGATGTGATCGGGCAGCCCGCCCAGCTGTTCCTCGATCTCGACCGCGACTGATGCCTGGCCTTCGATCACGTCCTCATCGTCAAAGGGCGACAGGAAATGCGCCCCCGCCTCGGCGCAAAAGGTCTGCGCCGCGCGCAGCGTATCATCGAAATAATCGCCCGTAAGCCGCACCTCGATGGCGTCACCCCCGAACATCCGGGTTTTCTCGATCTTCTGCTGGGGTGTCGTCACCGGCATGAAGATCACACCCCGGACACCGAAATGCCGACACATGAAGGCAACGCCCTGCGCGTGATTGCCCGCACTGGCACAGACAAAGAGCGCCACGCCATCCTGCTTGCGCATCGCGTTGAAGGCCCCGCGCAGCTTGTAGCTGCGCACCGGCGACAGATCTTCGCGCTTGAGCCAGACATCGGCCTCGAACCGGTCTGACAGATGCGCATTGCGCAAGAGAGGCGTGGCGGCAAAGACCCCGCGCATCTGCGTTGTGGCCTCGCGGGCACGGTCCTGAAAGTCGGTCATGGCGGTCCTTGCACCGGTGGGGCGGGGTCAGTCGATGGGGCGTTTTTCGATGAAATGGCCGTAAAGCGTGGTGAGCAGGGAAATGCCGATGATCGTTGCGAACCAGTTCACCACCAACCCGTAGATCAGGCTGATGAACGACCCGGGATCGCCGTTCAGCATTGTCGGCAACTGGATCAGGATGCTGGCCCCGGCGACGACCGCCGCCAGTACCAGGATCGTGTCGGTTTCGCCCGAGGTTTCCTCCCACGCCTCGCCCAGCTTCATCTTGTGACCCAGCGCCGCCGCAGGCAGCATCACCGACAGCCGGAAGAACAGGAAAGCGGCCAGGCCCACCATCAGAATTGGCAGCAGCGCGGCCAGGCCCGGCGCGGCCATGGTGATCAGACCCAGCGGGACCGACACCACCAGAACAGCCAGCGTGATCAGCAGCCCGACAAGGATCGACCGGCCCAGATAGCTGAGCATGTTGGACCCGTGCCAGCGCGGCAGCCAGCCTTGCGGATATTCCTCGGCCAGCACGAAGCGGTGCCACGCCACGGCGATCCAAAGGCTCGCGACCACCGCCAGAAGACCTAGGATCAGGCTCTGAAACGTGCCCCCAGCAGACATTTCTGGATAGCTCATCCCGCCAACCTCGACCATTTCGGGCGGGTTCAGAAAGAACGCGACCTGGTTGGCCACCTGCACCAGATACAGCACCAACGAGACGCGAAGCGCCTGTTCAAGGTTGGAAAACACCAGCCGCACCGAATGTGCAAATATCTGCCAGCCCTTCATCGCCGTCTCCTGTCGGTTGCCTTGGCCTTGGCTAGCACGGCGGTGGCGCAAGGCAAATGGCCAAACCTTGCCCCGCCCCTGAAAACCGGGTAATCGCCGCGCCAAACCTGACAGAGGAAACGCCCATGTCCGCGCCCAAAAAAGTCGTCCTGGCCTATTCCGGTGGCCTCGACACCTCGATCATCCTGAAATGGCTGCAGACGGAATACGGCTGCGAGGTCGTGACCTTCACCGCCGATCTGGGCCAGGGCGAAGAGCTGGATCCGGCCCGCAAGAAGGCCGAGATGCTGGGCATCAAGCCCCAGAACATCTATATCGAGGATATCCGCGAGGAATTCGTGCGCGATTTCGTCTTTCCGATGTTCCGCGCCAATGCGGTCTACGAAGGGCTGTACCTTCTGGGCACCTCGATCGCGCGGCCGCTGATTTCCAAGCGTCTGGTCGAGATCGCAGCCGAAACCGGTGCCGACGCCGTGGCCCACGGCGCCACCGGCAAGGGCAACGACCAGGTGCGCTTTGAACTGGCGGCCTATGCGCTGGATCCGGACATCAAGGTGATCGCCCCCTGGCGGGAATGGGACCTCACCAGCCGGACCAAGCTGCTGGAATTCGCCGAAGCCAACCAGATCCCCATCGCCAAGGACAAGCGGGGCGAGGCGCCGTTCAGCGTGGATGCGAACCTGCTGCACACCTCGTCCGAGGGCAAGGTGCTGGAAGATCCGGGCGTCGAGGCGCCCGATTACGTCTACCAGCGCACCGACGATCCGGTGACGCAGGCCCCCGACACGCCCGAGTATATCGAGATCGGGTTTGAGAAGGGCGACGCGGTATCGATCAACGGCGAAGCTTTGAGCCCTGCCACGATCCTCACCAGGCTGAACGATTACGGTCGGAAACACGGGATCGGACGGCTGGATTTTGTCGAAAACCGCTTTGTCGGCATGAAATCCCGTGGCATCTACGAAACCCCTGGCGGCGACATCCTGCTCGAGGCGCATCGCGGGATCGAGCAGATCACACTGGATTCCGGCGCGGGGCACCTCAAGGATTCGATCATGCCCCGCTATGCAGAGCTGATCTACAACGGTTTCTGGTTCAGCCCCGAGCGTGAGATGCTGCAGGCCCTGATCGACAAGAGCCAGGAACACGTGACCGGCACGGTCAAGCTGATGCTTTACAAGGGGTCCGCGCGGACCGTGGCGCGCTGGTCGGATCATTCGCTGTATTCCGAACAGCACGTGACCTTCGAAGAGGATGCAGGCGCCTACGACCAGAAGGACGCCGCCGGTTTCATCCAGCTGAACGCGCTGCGTCTGAAGCTTCTGGCCACGCGGAAGCGGCGTTTGAAGGGCTAGAAACGCGCCCGGAATGCCTGCGGCATACGAGAGACGCTGTCTCTCGTGCTCTCTGGAGGTATTTTGCCAAGAAGAATGGCAGACAAAAGAAAACCGCCAGGCCCCGAAGGACCCGGCGGTTCCCGAGCGTCGTCAACTCCGCAGTATTCCCGACGCTCTGACGGTCGTCCTTGAAGGACTACTCGGCGGTGACGACCGTCATGACAAGGTTCCCATCGGGCTTGATGGGACCATCTTCGGTGGCGCCCAGGGTGTATTCGAACACACCGGTGGACATGCCGCCCTCTTCACTGTGAACCATCAGCATCAGCATGTCGCCCGATGCCACGTCTTCCTGCAGAATCGCGGCCACATCCATGTTTTCGCCTTCGCGCAGGGGCGCGTAACCGACGACAGGGCCGGGCTTCATGTCCGCATCGGTGCGGTGCACGACCAGCCAGCCGTTGGCGGGCGCCACGACCTTGGAGGCGCTGACGACGCCATTTTCGACCGACTGGTCGGTGGCTTCGACGGCGGGGGCCATGCCATGCGCGGCGGCGAAGGCCATGCCGGCGGATACGGTCAGGGCGGCGGTGGTCATCAGAAGTGTCTTCATAATCATCTCTCCCATTCAGGACTGAGGACAGGGCCATTTACCCGGTCGCTGGTAACAGTCACGGAAGATCGGCTGGCAGAGTTTCAGGGGCGGCAAATTTTTTTTTGCGGCTGCTGGCCACCGGGTCGTCAGCTCAGTTTCGCCGCCGCCATGTCTTCGTAATAAGGCAGCGCCCGCGCTGCCAGATCGGCCATCGGGCCATCAAGCTGTGGCAAAGGCCCTTCGGCCCCGGCGAACCCGGTGGACGTGTGAACGGAGGCGTACCAGACTTTCTTCCAGACACCATCCTGGGGATGACCGCCTGCGGGCCAGCGCAGCATCGCGGGATCGAACGGCAGGTCGATGGCCTCGCACAAGGCGCGCAGCATTCGGTCGGGGTCGCGGCGGATGTCGGCGCTGTCGATCACCACCGGGGTCTGGCCCAGCGCCTTGGCCAGCGCGTAAAGCTCGGCCTGCTGGACAAAGCCGATGTCGTCCAGCGTCGGATTTTCGTACTTGTCGGCAAAGCTCGCCACAACCCGCGCCGGGTGGCGGATCAGAAAAACGTTGGTGCAATCCGCCATCCAGTCACGGGAGATGCCCGGGATCATGTGCTGCGCCATGTGCTTGTGATAGACATGCGGCTTGCCATCCAGGATCGGACCCAGCAAGGATGCCGCCACCTCTTGCGCGCTTTCCGGGCGGTCGGCGATGATTTCGGCCCGCATCGGGTGGTCCAGCCCGGTTTTGCGCAGGTAGGGGCCGTAGAATGGCTCGTCCACCACGTGAAAATCGGCGCGGTTGCCGAAACTGTACATCATCGCCGTGCTCAGATTGCGCGGCCCGGACCACATGGCCAGTCTCATCGGCTACTCCATAATGATCCCGACGTCGTCGCAGCGCGGCGGCATGACGCCGGGCCGGACTACGTCATCAAGGCGGGGCGTGACCGTGTGCAGGGTTGTGCCGTCCTTGAGGGTGAGCGTTACGGTGCGGTCGTGCAGTTGAAACGCGGTTTCGACCCGGCACTGCTGAAAAAGCTCGACCGCCTCGGACCAGGGAATATCCGACCCGTCGGGTGGCAGGGGCGCGGGCGGCGTGCAGGCCATGAGCGCCAAGACACTGGCAAAGAGGGAGAGGCGTTTCATCGGCAGGTTTCCTCGATCAGGGATTTGTAGAGGGTGCGAAGGCGCTCGGTCACAGGCCCCATCTGGCCGGTGCCGATCTGCCGGCCGTCGATCCTGCCCACCGGCGTTTGCGCGCCGAAGGTCCCGGTCAGGAACGCCTCGTCCGCGCTATAGGCGTCGACCAGCGAGAAATTTCGCTCAAAGCAGGGGATACCGTTGACATGGCAAAGGTCGATGACCTTTTGCCGGGTGATCCCGTTCATGCAGTAGTCGCCGGTGCTGGTCCAGACCGCGCCGTTGCGCACGATGAAGAAGTTGCAGGCGTTGGTGGTGTTCACGAAGCCATGCACATCGAGCATCAGCGCCTCGTCCGCGTCGGCCTTTTCGGCGGCGATGCAGGCCAGAATGCAGTTGAGCTTGGAATGCGAATTGAGTTTCGGGTCCTGCGTCATCGGCAACCCGCGCTGGTGCGGTACGGTGGCCAGCCGGATGGGACGGGGAATGGACGGGCGCGAATGTTCCATGATGATGGCCACGGTCGGGCCCTGCCGGGACAGCGATGGATGCTGGAACGGCCGCGTCTTGACCCCGCGGGTCACCATCAGCCGGGCATGGGCATCGGTGGTCATGCCGTTGGCCTTTTGCGTCTCTGACAAAGCCGATAGCAGCTGGTCCCGGGTCATTCCGATGTCGAGATCGATGGCCTTCGCCGCCTCGAACAACCGGTCGAGATGTTTGTCGGCGAACGCCCAGTGGCCGTCGTAAAGCCGCAGGCCTTCCCAGACGCCGTCACCCAGCATGAACCCGCTGTCGTAGACGCTGACCAGCGCCTGCGCCTTGGGCTTCAGCGCGCCGTTGAGCCAGATCAGGATATCGGCGTTGCGCGCATCCTCTTCGGCCTGGTGGGTTGTCACATCGGTCATGGCAGGCTCCTGCGGTGTCACCTCTTCTCACCTTGGCGTGACAATCGGTGACAGTCCATTGCCCGATGCGCGCCGGGCAGGCACGCTGATCGAAATAAAGGAGGTTGCCATGCAGCGTTTCACATTTCTCAAGCCCGCCCTTCTGGCGCTTTTCATCTGCTTTGGCCTGGTCGCCAATGCCCAGCGCGCCGAGGCCGCGGACATCGTCGTGGCCGGTGGATGTTTCTGGTGCGTCGAGGCGGATTTCGAAAAGGTCAAAGGCGTTGGCGACGTGGTGTCGGGCTATACCGGCGGCACGACGAAGAACCCGACCTACAAGCAGGTGACGCGCGGCGGCACCGGGCATTACGAGGCGGTGAAGATCCCCTACGATCCCAGCGTTGTGAGCTTGGATCAGCTTTACAACCTGTTCTTCCGGTCGATCGACCCCACTGACGCGGGCGGCCAGTTCTGCGACCGTGGGCAAAGCTACGCGACCGCTATTTTCGTCTCTAACGCTGCTGAAAAGGCCGCCGCGGAACGCGCAAAGGCCGAAGCGCAGCAAGAGCTGGGGCAGACCATCGTTACGCCGATCCTGCAGGCCGGGCCGTTCTACGAGGCCGAGGACTATCATCAGGATTACTACAAGGGCACCAACCGCGTGCTGACCCGGTTCGGCGCGGTCAAGCAGTTCGATGCCTACAAGCGGTACCGCAAGGGCTGCGGCCGCGACGCCCGGATCGAGCAGCTTTGGGGCGCCGACGCGCCCTTCATCGGCGGCTAAAGCAGGCTGTCCTGCACATCCTTGAGGTCGGGAATGACATCCGCCGTCCCGTGCCTCGTGACCATGATCGCCGCGGCGCGGGTTGCCTGCGACAACGCCTGCGCCATCGGCAGACCGCGATCCAGCCCCGCCACCAGATAGCCGGTGAAGGTGTCGCCCGCCCCGGTGGTATCGACCGCCTTGACCGGCAGGGCGGGCAGATCCTGAGAGGTGCCGTCGTCCGTGTTGATCCAGCGGCAGCCTTTGGACCCGAGGGTGATCACCACGTCGCGCACCGGCAGCTGGTGCGGGGGCGTGCCGGTCGCCTCTTCCAGCTGCGCGGCCTCGACTTCGTTCAGGACCAGCAGATCGAGCAGCAGCAGAACCTCGGCCACCGCGCCCGCATCAAAGGGCGCAGCGGCATAGGCGATGCGCAACCCCTTGGCCGACGCCTGTTCGGCGCCCGCGCGCTGCGCATTGGTTTCGTTCTGAAACAGGAAAGTGTCGCTGGCCTTGGCGGGTTCGAGCGCGAGCGCGATTTCGGTCTCTGACAAGGCCCAATTGGCGCCCTTGTGCAGGATGATCAGGTTTTCGCCCGCATCATCCACTGCAATGATCGCATGACCCGTCGCTTCGGCGGTGACGGCGATGTGGCGGGTGTCGACCCCGTATTCCAAGAGCCTGTCGCTGGCCCAGCGCCCGTCTTCGCCGACCGCGCCGATATGCACCAAGTGCGACCCCGCGCGCGCCGCCGCCACGGACATGTTGGCCCCCTTGCCGCCCAGCCCGCGGCTGAACGCCGCCGAGGCCAGCGTTTCGCCCGGTCCCGGCAGATGCGGTACGCGGTAAACCAGATCGGCATTGATAGAGCCCAGATTGAAAATGGTCACCGCGCTGCCCCCTTATCTTGCCGCCCCGCGGGTCAGCCGACCTTGCAGGCCGCCAGAACCGCCATGTTGAGAATATCATTCGCGGTCGAAACCGACGAACAAATCTGGATCGACTTGTCGACCCCCGCGAGAATTGGCCCGATCACCGTCGCCCCGGCCATTTCCTGCATCAACTTGACCGAGATAGACGCCGAATGCCGCGCTGGAACGATCAGGATGTTGGCCGGTGCGGAGAGGCGCGAAAACGGATAGGCCTCCATCGCACGGGCGTTGAGCGCCACGTCGACCGTCATCTCGCCCTCGTATTCGAAAGACACGCCGCGCCGGTCCAGCACGTTGGGTGCCAGATGCATCTTGGTCGCCCGTTCCGACACCGGGTACCCGAAGGTCGAGAACGAGACGAAGGCCACACGCGGTTCGAGCCCGAGGTGCTTGGCCACCCCGGCGGCACGTTCGGCGATGTTGGCCATGTCATTCTCGTCCGGCCATTCATGCACGAGCGTGTCCCCGATCAGCACGATCCGGCCCTTGTGCAGCAAGGCGGTGATCCCCGCGGCCCCGTGTTCTGCATCAGCATCGAAGACGTGGTTGATGCGCTGCATTACATGCGCCGATTTCCGCGTCGCCCCGGTGATCAGCCCGTCGCCGTGGCCATGCGCCAGCATCAGCGCGCCAAAGACGTGCCTGTCTCGGGTCGCCAGCCTGTCGATGTCCTGTCGGTCATGGCCCTTGCGCTGCAGCCTATCGTAAAGGAAGGTCTTGTACGTTTCCAGATGCCGGGTATTGGCGGCGTTGATCACCTCGATTTCGCGGATCGCATCCTCGAGCCCGGCCTGTTCCAGCTTCAGCTTCACATCGGCCTCGCGGCCCACGACCAGCGCCTGGCCCAGCCCCGACCGCTGATACATCACGGCGGCGCGCAAGACGCGGGGGTCATCACCTTCGGCAAAGATCATGCGGGCCTGTGCGGCACGAGCGCGGCTGTTGATGCCGCGCAGGATGCTGGCGGTCGGGTCCATCCGCGATTTCAGCGACAGCTCGTAGGACTCCATGTCGATGATCGGCCGTCGCGCCACGCCGGTGTCCATGCCCGCCCGCGCGACCGCCGTCGGAATGCGGTGAATGAGCCGCGGATCAAAGGGTGTCGGAATGATGTAGTCGCGCCCGAAGGTCAGGTTCTTGCCATAGGCCAGCGCAACCTCGTCCGGCACATCCTCGCGCGCAAGCTCGGCCAGCGCCTCGGCGCAGGCGATCTTCATCTCGTCGTTGATCGCCCGTGCGTGGATGTCGAGCGCGCCACGAAAGAGATAGGGAAAGCCCAGGACGTTATTGACCTGGTTGGGATAGTCGCTGCGCCCGGTGGCGACGATGGCATCGGCGCGGACCGCCTGCGCCTCTTCGGGGGTAATCTCGGGGTCGGGGTTGGCCATCGCGAAAATGACCGGGTTTTCGGCCATGCTTTGCACCATCTCCTGCGTCACCGCGCCCTTGGCCGACACGCCCAGGAAGACATCGCAATCGACCATCGCCTCTTCCAGACTGCGCGACGGGGTGTTGGCGGCATGGGCCGATTTCCACTGGTTCATGCCCTCGGTGCGGCCCTGGTAGATCACGCCCTTGGTATCGCACATGATGCAGTTGTCATGCCGCGCGCCCATGGCCTTGAGCAGTTCCAGACAGGCGATGCCCGCCGCCCCTGCCCCGTTGAGGACGATCTTCACATCCTCGATCTTCTTGCCAGACAGGTGCAGCGCGTTGATCAGGCCGGCGGCACAGATCACCGCCGTGCCGTGCTGGTCGTCGTGGAACACCGGAATGTCCATCTGCTCTTTGAGTGTCTGTTCGATGATGAAACACTCGGGCGCCTTGATGTCTTCGAGGTTGATGCCGCCAAAGGTGGGGCCCATCAGCTTGACCGCGTTGATGAAGGCATCGGGGTCTTCGGTATCAAGCTCGATATCGATAGAGTTCACGTCGGCAAAGCGTTTGAACAGGACCGACTTGCCCTCCATCACCGGTTTCGAACCCAACGCGCCGAGGTTGCCAAGACCCAGCACCGCGGTGCCGTTCGAGATGACGGCCACAAGGTTGCCCTTGTTGGTGTAGTCGTACGCCAGTTCCGGGTTTTCAGCGATTTCTTCGCACGGGACAGCAACGCCTGGCGAATAAGCCAGGCTCAGGTCCCGCTGCGTGGTCATGGGAACGGTGGCCTGCACCTCCCACTTGCCGGGGGTGGGCTCCAGATGAAAGGCAAGCGCCTCTTCGCGGGTATATTTCAGACGGGCCATTCAGGCGCTCCTCCCAAAGCGGTCGGTTGGTCTTAGACCAGCAACGGGGCGTGCTCAACCGGGATGGTTTTGGCTTTCGGACAAATGCGGGGATTTGTAGGGTTGCGGCGAAGCCATGGGGGGTCACATGAACGCGGTCACGCCGATGATGGCGCAATATCTTGAGATCAAGGCGCAGTATCCGGATGCGCTGTTGTTCTATAGGATGGGCGATTTCTACGAGATGTTCTTTGACGACGCGGCAGCCGCCGCCGCGGCGCTGGACATCGCACTGACCAAACGCGGCAAGCATGACGGCGATGACATACCGATGTGCGGCGTGCCGGTGCACGCCGCCGAAGGATACCTTCTGACGCTCATCCGCAAGGGATTTCGCGTCGCGGTCTGCGAACAGATGGAAAGCCCGGCCGAGGCGAAGAAACGCGGATCGAAATCGGTGGTGAAGCGGGACGTGGTGCGGCTGGTCACCCCCGGCACCCTGACCGAAGAGACGCTGCTCGAGGCGCGGCGGCACAACTACCTGGCCGCTTTGAGCCGTGTCAGAGACGATTGGGCGATCAGCTGGGCTGACATTTCCACCGGTGTGTTTCACGTGATGCCGTTGTCGCGCGCCCGCATCGGCGCGGAACTGGCGCGGCTCGCCCCGTCCGAGGTGCTGGTATCCGACACGGTCGAAGAGGCGTTGGGCGAGGTGCTGACCGACCTTGGCATTCTGCCCACGGTTCTGGGCCGCGCATCGTTCGATTCGACCGGGGCGGAGGCGCGGATTTGTGCGCTTTTTGGCGTGCAGACGCTCGAGGCCTTTGGCCGGTTCGAGCGGGCCGAAGTGTCGGCCATGGGCGCGCTGGTCGACTATCTGGACATCACGCAGAAAGGCAAGTTGCCGCTGCTGCAGCCCCCCCGGCAGGATCAGGTGTCACGGCTGATGCAGATCGACGCCGCGACCCGCCGGAACCTGGAGTTGACACACAGCCTGCAGGGCGGACGAGCCGGATCGCTGTTATCCGTGATCGACCGAACAGTGACGGCGGGCGGTGCGCGGCTGCTCGAGCGGCGGGTGTCTTCGCCGTCTCGCGAACTGGATGTGGTGCAGGCGCGACAGAATACAGTGACCTGGTGCCTTGAGGCACCGGAACAGGCTCTGTTCCTGCGCGATGCGTTGAAACGGGTGCCCGACCTGGACCGGGCGCTGTCGCGTCTGGGCATGGATCGCGGCGGTCCGCGCGATCTGGCGGCGGTGCGAAACGCGCTGGAACAGGCCGAAGCGCTGGAGGAACGGCTGGCGGGCCTCGACCTGCCGTCGCATCTGGATGAGGCGCGGCAGGCTCTCGGCGGACATGGTGCACTGGTCGACCTGCTGGATCAGGCGCTGGTGGCCGAACCGCCGCTTCTGGCCCGCGACGGCGGGTTCATCGCCAGCGGCCACGACGCCGAACTGGATGAGATGCGCACCCTGCGGGACGAAGGGCGCGGTGTGATCGCGCGGATGCAGGCGGACTATGCCGCGCTGGCGGGCGTGTCGTCGCTCAAGATCAAGCACAACAACGTGCTGGGATATTTCATCGAAACCACCGCGACCCATGCAGAGAAGATGCAGTCTGCGCCCCTGGCCAAAACGTTTATTCACCGCCAGACGACCGCCAACCAGGTGCGGTTCACGACCGTGGAGCTGTCCGAGCTTGAGACCAAGATCCTAAACGCGGGCGGTCGGGCGATCGAGATCGAAAAGCGGCTCTATGACAGCCTGAAAGGGGCCATTCTGGAGCGCGCGGCGGAAATTTCGCTGACCGGCCTGGCACTGGCGGAAATCGACTTGGCCTGCGCGCTTGCGGACCTTGCAGGTGATCTGGACTGGTGTCGGCCCCGGATCGACGAAAGCCGCGCCTTTGACGTTCAGGGTGGGCGGCATCCTGTGGTGGAGCGGGCGCTGAAAGCGCAAGGCGGCGCGCCCTTCATTGCCAACGACTGCGTTCTGACACCGGACGGACCCGACGCGGCTGTGCAGCTGCTCACCGGGCCAAACATGGCCGGTAAATCGACCTATCTGCGGCAGAATGCTTTGATTGCCCTGCTGGCACAGATCGGCGCCTACGTGCCCGCGCGGTCGGCGCATATCGGGCTAGTGAGCCAGATTTTCAGCCGCGTCGGCGCATCGGACGATCTGGCGCGGGGGCGGTCGACCTTTATGGTCGAAATGGTCGAAACCGCCGCCATCCTGAACCAGGCCGACGATCATGCCCTGGTGATCCTGGACGAGATCGGGCGCGGCACGGCGACCTATGATGGGTTGAGCATCGCCTGGGCGACGCTTGAGCATCTGCACGAGGTCAACCGGGTGCGCGGCCTCTTTGCCACCCATTACCACGAGTTGACGGTACTGGCCGGTAAGCTGCCCGGCGTGCGCAACGCCACGGTGGCCGTCAAGGAATGGGAAGGTGACGTGATTTTCCTGCATGAGGTGCGGGACGGTGCGGCGGATCGGTCCTATGGCGTGCAGGTGGCGCAACTGGCCGGATTGCCGCCCGCCGTGATCAATCGTGCCCGCCACGTTCTGGACCAGCTGGAACGGGGGGAGCGGGAAAAGACATCGCCCAAGGCGCTGATCGACGATCTGCCGCTGTTCTCGGTCGCGGCAGAGGCGCCGCGACTCGCGGCAAGCCCCGCTCATTCAGCGGTTGAGGCCCAATTAGAGACACTTTTGCCCGATGAGATGACCCCGCGCGAGGCGTTGCAGGCGCTTTACGATCTCAAGGCCCTGGCCAAAGAGTGACGCCCCCGCATTACCAGCTGCCCGACGCCCCGCCGCCGCTCGACCGGCCGCCACCGAAGGACGAAGAGCCCGACGAACTCTTGCTCTTGCGCGGGATCACCCGTTCGACGGAATAGGCATCGCCACAGTGATGGCAGGAGTAATCGATCCGCTTCAGCCCCGAAGAGGACGTGGTCGCGCTGCGCAGGATCGTCTCATCGCCTTCAACGGTGCGAAAGCCGCATTGGCGGCACGCGCCGTAGCGGGAAAACCACGCCTTGTAGGCCTCAACCGTGACATGGCCGCATTTGTCACAGTGCCAGACGTCGTAATCAACCGACTTCAGCGTCTCTTCCAGGATCTGGCCCTGTTGCAGGTGATTATCGTCCCAATCCTCGTCCAGCCGGGTCATCTGGCGCTGGTCGATGGGGCAGTTCCGCGGTTTGTTGCGCTGCCAGCGCCGCCAGGCCTGCACCGCAAGACCGGCGATACCGGCCGCCCCGGCCCACAGCCAATTTCCCAGGCCTTCGATGAAACGCCAGATCCTGGAAACCCATTTCTGGGCCGTACTGGTGTCGAATTCGCCCGGCCAAGTGCCGGTGATCTGATAGATCACCTCGTCCACACCGGTGTCGATTCCGCGGGCATAATCGTCGTTGCGGAAGTGGGGCAGGATATCCTCCTCGATGATGCTTTTCATCGCCGCATCCTGCGACCGGCCATAGCCGGCGCCGACCTCGATCCGCATCACGCGGTCATAGCGCGCAACCAGCATCATAAGCCCGTCATTCGTTTCGGCACTGCCGACACCCCAGTCGTTGAAAAGCCCGGTGGCGAAGGGTTCGATCGGCCCTTCATGGCCATAGTCCGACATGTTGGCGATGGTCACGACGGTGAATTCGATGCCGGTCGCCTCGCGCAGTTCCTGTAGTTCGGTGCGAATGGCGTCTTCCTGATCGCTGTCCAGCAGATCAGCGAAATCATTGACGAAAAGCTCGTCGTAGGCGGGATATGTCTGCGCGCTGGTAGCAATTGGGAAAAAAGCGATTGCGAGGAAGAAAACAAAGCGGGCCATGGAAATGCCGGGATTGAAAAAGAAAAACCCCGGCGCGGGACGCCGGGGGATGTGTCGTTTTAGCTGGCGGGCATCGAGCTGACGCCGACCTGCGCGGGCCGCAGAAGCCGGTCGTGCAGCATGAAGCCCAAAGCCGAGACCTGGATGATTTCACCCGCCTTCGTGCCGGGCACGGGCGCCTCGAACATCGCTTCGTGCTGCTGCGGGTTGAACCGGTCGCCCACCTCGGGCGCGATGGGTTCGATCCCGTGTTTCTTGAACACCGAGGTGAGTTCGCGCAGCGTCAGTTCGACGCCTTCGAGGAGCGCGCCGGAGATCTGCTTTTGCTCTTCGTTGGCGGTGGCCAGGGCGCGCTGCATGTTGTCGTAGACCGGCAAGAGATCACGTGCCAGGCGGGTGCCACCGTAGTTCTCGGCCTCGCGGCGATCCTTGTCGGCGCGCTTGCGGGCGTTCTCGGCATCCGCCAGCGCCCGCATGAACCGATCCCTCAGTTCGTCTCGTTCCGCGCGCAGGGCGTCGAGCTCTGCGGCTTCGTCGTCGATCTCTTCCATATCACCCGCAAATTCTTCGGAGGTCGCTTCGTCGATATCGTCGAGAAAGTCGTCTTTCTTCGGGTCTGCCATGTTTTAACCTCTAACTCCGGTCGGAAATCAGTTTGCCGACCAGCTGTGCCGTGTAGTCCACGATGGGGACAATCCGTCCGTAGTTCAGGCGCGTGGGTCCGATGACACCGACCGCGCCAATGATCTTACGGTCCGCGTTCATATAAGGAGAGACCACCAGAGAGGAACCCGAAAGTGAGAAAAGTTTGTTCTCGGACCCGATAAAAATGCGGACGCCTTCGCCTTCTTCGGTGAGTTCCAGAAAATCGGCGATGTCACGCTTGCGTTCGAGGTCGTCAAAAAGCGTCTTGATACGCTCGAGCTCTTCCGCCTGGCCGTCGCTGGCCAGAAGATTCGCCCGGCCCCGCACGATCAGGCGTTCGGGCTGGTTGGCATCGGCGGCCCAGACAGCGAGGCCCGAATCGACCAGATCGCGGGCCAGGGTATCGATTTGCTGACGCCGCTGCGCGATTTCGCGCGAAATCACGGTGCGCAGTTCTGACAGGGTCTTACCCTCGATCAGCGCATTGAGGAAATTCGCCGCTTCGCGCATCGAACTGGGGGTCTGGCCCGGCGGCGGCGTGAAGAGCCGGTTCTCCACGTGCCCATCGGCAAAAACCAGGACCACAAGCGCGCGGTCATGGCCCAGGCTGACGAATTCGATATGCCGGATCGGCGCCTCGTGTTTCGGGGTCAGGACCAGCGACGCGCCTTTGGTGACGCCCGAGAGCGCCGAGCCGACACGGTCTAGCAGGCCGCCCACATCTTCGGAATTGCTGTCCAGCGTGGCGTCGAGGCGTTCGCGGTCGCCGACATCGAGATCGCGCACCTCGAGCAGGCCATCGACGAACATGCGCAGGCCCATCTGGGTGGGAATACGGCCCGCGCTGACATGCGGACTGTCGAGCAGACCAAGGTATTCCAGATCCTGCATGACGTTGCGGATCGTCGCGGCAGACACCTTTTCACTGAGCGTGCGGGTCAGGCTGCGCGATCCGACGGGTTCACCGTTCTCAAGATACCCCTCGACGACGCGGCGAAACACCTCGCGCGAGCGGTCGTTCAAATCTTCGAAGAGTTTCCGGCCTTCGGTCATCTGGTATCCCTGAATGTGGTCACTAAAAGCCCCCGGTGGGCAAAGGTCAATCGGGGTTGCGCCGGGGGGGCGGCGCCCTGTATCCCGGCACGGCAAATGCCGGAAAAGGATTGAGCATGAGACCGTCGGGACGAGACCTAAGCGAAATGCGCGTCGTTTCAATCGAAACAGGGGTGACAAAGCATGCCGAAGGGTCCTGCATGATCCGCATGGGCGACACCCACGTGCTGTGCACCGCCACGCTCGAGGACCGGGTGCCGCCCTTTATCAAGGGGTCGGGCCTGGGTTGGGTCACGGCGGAGTACGGGATGCTGCCGCGATCGACCACCAGCCGCATGCGGCGCGAGGCGACGGCGGGCAAGCAAGGCGGGCGTACGGTGGAAATCCAGCGGCTGATCGGCCGGTCGCTGCGCGCGGGCGTTGACCGTGTCGCGCTAGGCGAGCGGCAGATCACCGTCGACTGCGACGTGATCCAGGCTGATGGCGGGACGCGCTGCGCGTCCATCACAGGCGGCTGGGTGGCGCTGAAGCTGGCGGTGATGAAGCTGATGAAAGCGCGGGAGATTGTGAGCGATCCGCTGATTTCACCGGTGGCCGCCGTGAGCTGCGGGATCTACGCCGGGCAGCCGGTGCTTGACCTCGATTACCCCGAGGATTCCGAAGCCGGTGTTGACGGCAATTTCATCCTGCGCGGCGACGGGCAGCTGATCGAGGTACAGATGTCGGCCGAGGGTGCCACGTTTTCGCGCGACCAGATGGGCCAGCTTATGGACCTGGCCGAGGCCGGTGTCGCGCAATTGGTCGAAGCGCAGTTGAAGGCGGTCGGATGACGCGGAAGTTCGAAGGCCCGAAGCTGTTGGTGGCAACCCATAACGCCGGCAAGCTGGAAGAGATTGCCGATCTGCTGTCGCCCTACAAGGTCGAGGTGGTCGGCGCGGCGGCGATGGGCCTTCCCGAACCAGAGGAAACCGGCACGACCTTTGTGGAGAATGCGCGGATCAAGGCGCATGCGGCGGCAAAGGCCACGGGCCTGCCCAGCCTGTCGGACGACAGCGGCATCGAAATCGACGCCTTGGATAAGGCGCCCGGCGTCTACACGGCGGATTGGGCCGAAACAGAGACTGGACGCGACTTTGTCATGGCCATGAAGAAAGTGCACGAAAAGCTCGAAGAGATCGGCGCACCCCAGCCTCGCACGGCGCGGTTTTGCTGCACGCTGGTGCTGGCCTGGCCCGATGGACATGACGAGGTGTTTCCCGGCGTGATGGAGGGCCAGGTCGTCTGGCCGATGCGGGGGGATCAGGGGCATGGTTATGATCCGATCTTTCAGCCCGACGGCTTTGACGTCACCTTTGGCGAGATGGATCGCTGGGAGAAGAACCGGATTTCGCACCGGGCCGATGCCTTTGCGAAGTTCGTGACGGGTTGCTTTGACTGAAGACTGGCGGTTCGGCGGCTTTGGCCTTTACGTGCACTGGCCGTTTTGCGAAGCCAAGTGCCCCTATTGCGATTTCAACAGCCATGTGACCGCCTTTGTCGACCAGGGCCGTTGGGCCCGCGCTTTTGCGTCGGAAGTGGCGCGGGTGGCCCGACAGACACCAGGGCGGGTTCTGAATTCGGTCTTCTTTGGCGGCGGCACGCCCAGCCTGATGGCACCCCAGACCGTTGCCACGATCCTTGATGCCGTGCGCGATCACTGGATCCTCGCCAACGATGTGGAGATCACGCTCGAAGCCAATCCGCGGTCGGTCGAGGCCGGTCGGTTCAGGGGTTTTGCCGATGCCGGGGTGAACCGGGTGTCGCTGGGCATTCAGTCGCTTAGGGAGACGGATCTGAAACGGCTGGGACGGCTGCATGATGTCGGCGAGGCACGAGCGGCTTTCGAGACCGCGCGGGCAGTCTTCGACCGTGTCAGCTTTGACCTGATCTATGCCCGGCAGGGGCAGAGCCTGCAGGACTGGCGGGAGGAGCTGACCGAAGCCTTGGCGATGTCCGGCGATCACATGTCGCTTTACCAGCTGACCATCGAGCCGGGCACGGCATTCTGGGACCGCGCCCGTGCGGGTGGTTTGCGGGGCTTGCCGGACGGTGATCTGGGCGCAGACATGTACGAGCTGACGCAGGATCTGTGCGATGCGGCGGGTTTGCCCGCCTACGAGGTGTCGAACCACGCGCGGCCTGGATCGGAATCTCGGCACAACCTGATTTATTGGCGCTATGGCGACTATGCGGGCATCGGACCAGGTGCGCATGGGCGGTTGACCGTGGACGGGCAGAAGGTTGCGACGGTCGGATGGGCGGCGCCCGGGGCCTGGATCACGGCGGCGGAAGCTGGGGACGGCACGCAGACATCCGAGATGATACATCCACAAGATCAGGTTGGAGAATACCTGATGATGGGGATGCGGGTTCTTGAGGGTGTAGATATGGGGCGACTACGGGCGCTCTGGCCTGGATCCGTGTCTGAGGAGCGGGTCAGCCAGCTGCAAGAGCTTGGGCTGGTCTGGGCGGACGAGCGGCGACTGGGCGTAACCGCAAAAGGACGTTTGCTGCTAAATTCGGTCGTGGCGGAGTTGATGCCCGACGCGGACGTGTAGCCCGGTCTTGGCATTGCCGCTTGAAAGCGAAGCGGTCGGTTATCACTGAATGTAGGTCCTGGTTGAGCGGGTCCAGACGCGGCCTAGCGACTGGAACTGAGGATCATGCAGAGCGCATCGAGCTGTTCGAGCGTATCGTAGGAAACGGTGATCCGGCCGCTTTCCTGCCCTGGCTTGTGATCGACGGTGACCTGCATACCCAAGGCCGCCGAAAGGTCGCCTTCGAGCGCTTTGGTATCGGCATCCTTTTCGAATGTGAACGCGCCGTCCGGGCGTTTTCTCTTGGGTTGGTCGCCACCGCTTGCGGTCTTGGCCAGCTTTTCGGCGGCACGGACGGACAGGCCCTTCTTGACGATCTTTTTGGCCAGATCGCTGGGGTTCGGGGCGGTGATGAGGCTGCGCGCGTGGCCGGCGCTGAGCGTGCCGGAGGTGACCATGTCCTGCACATCCTCGGGCAGATTGAGGAGCCGCATGAGGTTGGCGATATGGCTGCGGCTCTTTCCCAGTGCCTCTGCCAGCTTTTCCTGGGTATGACCGAACTTGAACATCAGTTGACGATATCCTGCGGCCTCTTCGATGGGATTGAGATCGGCTCGTTGGATGTTTTCGATGATCGCGACTTCAAGCACTTCGACATCATCGAATTCGCGGATCAGGACGGGTACATCGTGCAGTTGGGCGATCTGGGCCGCGCGCCAGCGGCGTTCACCAGCCACGATTTCGTAGTGGCCTTCGGTCCTGGGATGCGGGCGCACGATCAGTGGCTGAATGATTCCCTTTGCCCGGATTGAATCGGCCAGTTCCGCCAGTTGCGGTTCGGTGAAGGAGCGACGGGGCTGATCGGGGTTCGGTTCGATCCGATCGATCGGCAGGACGCGATCCGGACGGCGGCTGGGTGCGTCACCTGCCTGTTCGGATGGAGCTGCGGCGTCCACATCCGCCATGAGCGCGGACAGCCCGCGCCCGAGTCCGCGCCGCGGTTCCTTGCGATCTGCCATTTCTACCACTCCTGTCTCATCACCTATGCGGCGATCTTTGCATTTTTCCTGACCAATTCGCGCGCAAGTGCTCGGTAGGCCAGTGCCCCTTTTGAGGTCGTATCGTAGGACAGCACCGGCTGGGCGTAAGATGGTGCCTCGCTGACGCGAACATTGCGAGGGATCACGGCAGAAAAGACCAGGTCGCCGAGATTGGACCGGGCATCCGCCTCGACCTGCTGCGACAGGTTGTTACGCGCATCGTACATGGTCAACACGACGCCTTCGATCCGCAGCATGGGGTTTGCCGTCTGGCGCACCTCCCGGATGGTCAGCATGAGTTGTGACAGGCCTTCGAGGGCGAAGAATTCGCTTTGCAGCGGGACGAGGACGGAATGCGCCGCGACCATGGCGTTGACGGTGAGCAGGTTAAGCGAGGGTGGGCAATCGATCAGGATGTAATCGAAGTCATACTGGTCGATCCCGGTCTGCCGCAGCGCATCATGCAGGAGAAAGCTGCGCTTTTCGTTGGACATGAGCTCAATATCCGCTGAGCTGAGATCCACCGTGGCCGGGATGAGTTTCAGGCGGTCCACACCGGTGCCTTGTATCACATCGCCGAGGTCGATGTCCTCAAGCAGCAACTCATAGGTGGTGAATTCGCGATCGTCCGGCTCAATGCCCAAGCCGGTCGACGCATTACCTTGAGGGTCAAGATCGACGATCAACACATGAAGCCCAAGCTCGGTCAACGCGGCGCCAAGATTGATCGTCGTGGTGGTCTTGCCGACGCCGCCCTTCTGGTTCGCGACAGCAATGATTTTCGGACCTGCGGGCCGTGTTGGATCAGACATGGGACAGCTCGCTGATTTGCAAGACAACGGAGTTCTCATCTGTCTTGCTTTTATGGGTAATCACGTTGAAGCGCCACGTGGATTGTGCGCTATCGAGTTCTTTTTTCCAGGTCGCGCCTTTGGGGAAAAGCGCGATGCCGGTTTTACACATGTGGCGGTCTGTATGGGTGAGCAGCGCGGGCAGGTCGGCCAGCGCTCGGGCGCTGAGGATGTCAGCGTTCAGAGATGGAAGAGCCTCGATCCGCTTTGCATGGACAGCGGCGTTCGCGCCTGTTTCTCGAAGAACCGTTCTGAGAAAGGTGCATTTGCGTTGATCGCTTTCTACCAGCGTCACCTTCAGATCGGGCGCGCTGTCAAGGGCGCAGATGGCAACGACCACGCCGGGGAAACCGCCGCCGCTTCCCAGGTCCACCCAGTGGCCTGCAGGTGTCGGAAGCAGTTGAAAAATCTGCAATGAGTCGATGATGTGTCGGGTCCACAGGGACGTCAGCGTCGACTTTGACACGAGATTTATGGCGGGATTCCATTGCTTAAGCAGCTCGGCATAGGTTTCCAGCCTCTCCAATGTTTCACGTGAAACATCCATTTCGTCTACAGTCGGCTGATCTGCCATTATGCGGACGCTTTGCGCGACATTTGACGCAATTTCGCGAGAATAAGCGTCAGGGCCGCCGGGGTCATTCCATCGATGCGGCTGGCTTGGGCCAGATTTGCAGGCCTTGCTGCCGTCAGCTTTGTCTTTAACTCATTGGACAGGCCGTCTATCATCGTAAAAGAAAAATCGGTTGGAATGACCGCTGCCTCGTCACGCTTCAAAGCATCGACATCCCTTTGTTGACGATCAATGTAATTTGCGTACAGCGCTTCACGCGCTAACTGCTCTTGAATATCCGTGTCCAGCGTCGCGAAAGAAGTATCGACCGATGCTATCTGATCTATGCTCATGTCAGGGAACGCCAGCAGTTCGTAGATCGATCTTTTTGTCCCATCACGGCTGATCTGGACGCCGAGATTGAAGACTTCGCTGCTCGACAAACTCTTGGCCTTCGCCTGCGAACGCCCAGCGTCAAGCTTCTCCATCTTGCTCCTGAAGGCCACGGCCCGCGCGGCCGAGCAGCACCCCAAACTGATCGCTCTTTCCGTCAACCGTTGATCTGCGTTGTCCGCGCGCAGGGACAGCCGGAATTCCGCGCGAGAGGTGAACATGCGGTAAGGTTCGGACACGCCACGCGACGTCAGGTCATCGATCATGACGCCAATGTAGCTGTCGGAGCGACTGAAAATGACCGGCACTGAGCCCCGCGCCGCAGAGGCGGCATTCAGCCCGGCAACCAGACCTTGCGCAGCGGCTTCTTCGTAACCGGTCGTTCCATTGATCTGACCGGCGAGGTACAGCCCCTCCATACCTTTGACAGCAAGGCGTAAATCCAGGGCTCGCGGATCGACGTAGTCATATTCAATCGCGTAACCCAGCTGAACGATCTTCGCATTCTCCAATCCTCGGATAGACTGGACATAGGCCCTTTGAACATCTTCGGGCAGTGAGGTTGAAATACCGTTCGGATAGACCGTCGAATCGTCCAGACCCTCCGGCTCAAGGAAAATCTGGTGCGACGCCTTGTCGGAAAACCGGACGATTTTATCCTCGATCGACGGGCAATACCGGGGGCCGATCCCGTCAATCATGCCACCATACATCGCGGACCGTTCGAGATTTTCCTGGATGATCTCATGCGTCCGCGTGTTGGTATGGGTGATACCGCAGGAGATTTGTCGCGCTTCGGGCCGCTTGTTCATAAAGGAAAACAGAACCGGATCGTCATCCCCCGGCTGTTCTTCCAATATACTCCAGTCAATTGTCCGGCCGTCCAGTCGTGGGGGTGTACCCGTCTTCAGACGCCCAAGAGCAAGGCCAAAATCATCGATGCGTTCGGCCAGTTTCACCGATGGCTTGTCCCCCATCCGACCGCCAGGCCGTGACACATCGCCGATATGAATGACCCCGCGAAGAAACGTGCCGGTGGTCAACACCGTGCTCCGTGCACTTATCCGGCTGCCATCGTCAAGAACAACACCGCCGATGCAGGTGCCATCCACGATCAGGTCGACGACCTCGCCTTCGATAATCTCAAGGTTGGGCTGGCTACGTGTTTCGTTCAGCATCCTGTCCCGATAAATTCGCCGGTCCGCCTGAGCACGCGGTCCCTGAACTGCGGGTCCTTTCCGACGGTTAAGCAACCGGAACTGAATTCCAGCGGCATCCGCGACGCGCCCCATGACGCCATCCATGGCATCAATTTCGCGCACAAGATGACCTTTTCCGAGGCCCCCGATCGCCGGATTACAGGACATGACGCCGATGCCGGACTCATTCAGTGTCACCAACGCGGTCCGGGCGCCCATGCGCACTGAAGCATGTGCTGCCTCGGCACCGGCATGACCTCCACCAATGACAACAACATCAAAATCACAATGTTTCACGTGAAACACTCCTACTTCCCCAGACAGAAACTCGCAAAAATCTCGTCTAGAAGGTTCTCCACGTCGACCTGCCCGATCAGAGCGCTCAATTGCCGAATCGCTGTCCGTAATTCCTCGGCAGCTATATCATACTCCGCCGAACCCAGAGCGACGACATCACGCGCCCTCTGCAACGCGCAAACACTTCGCTGCACAGCTGCGCGATGCCGCTCCCGCGTGACCAGGCCTGCCCCACCGGCCCGACCGGCCAAACGTTGGGCGATATCCTCGATCAGTTGATCAATCCCCTGTCCGGTTGCCCCAGACACGCCGACAACGCCATGATGAAGATCGGATTTCCCGGTAACCACAAGATCTTCGGCGTGACGCGTCTCCGGCGCGGTATCATCTTTGCCAATCAGGTAAACCCGCAGATCGGCCTGCTCCGCCCTCGATTTCGCACGCGCCACCCCAAGCGCTTCCACCGCATCCTCTGTCTCTCGCAACCCGGCAGTGTCCAGGAGCGTCACTGGAATTCCGCGCAAATCCAACCTGACCTCGATCACGTCCCGCGTTGTCCCGGCAATTTCCGAGGTGATCGCCGCATCCCGCCCCGCAATCGCGTTCAAAAGCGTGGACTTACCCACATTCGGCGCACCGACAATCGCCACCTCGAATCCCGTCCTGATCCGTTCAGCTCCACCAAAACCCGACAATTCCTTACGCAAGGACACGTCCACCCGGTCGATTAGATCAAGCACCTCGCCCGTCACGTCCACGGGTACATCCTCGTCCGCAAAGTCTATGGTGGCCTCCAGCAACGACGCGGCCCCGATCAGGTCGCGACGCCACTCCGTCACACGAGTCCCCAGATCACCGGACAGGACCCGCAACGCCTGACGCCGCTGAGACTCCGTCTCCGCCTCGATCAGATCGGCCAGGCCTTCGACCTGCGTCAGATCCAGCCGTCCATTTTCCAGCGCCCGCCGCGTGAATTCCCCCGGTTCCGCCTGGCGCAATCCCGGCATCCCAGCCAATTCGCCAAGAACGGCGCGGACCACGGCTACACTGCCATGCAACTGCAACTCGACAACCGGCTCACCGGTGAAACTCGCCCCGTCCTCGAACACCATCACCAACGCTTCGTCGAGAAAGGTCTCGTCGCTAGCAGACAGTCGCCGCAGGCTGGCACGCCGATATTCGGGAACCGACTGCGTCAGCGCCGCCAACGCCTGAACCGCTTCCGGCCCCGAAATCCTGATGACAGCCACGCCGGATTTCCCCTGAGCTGTCGCCAGGGCAAAGATCGTTTCCATCGGGTCGCCCCTCTGGTCAGGTGTTCATGGAATCAAAGAATTCCGAATTCGTCTTGGTCTGCTTGAGCTTCGAGATCAGGAATTCGATCGCATCGGTCGTGCCCATCGGATTGAGGATCCGGCGCAGCACAAAGGTCTTCTGCAAATCGCCCTTGTCGACAAGAAGATCCTCCTTCCGCGTCCCGGACTTGAGGATATCCATGGCCGGGAACACCCGCTTGTCGGCAACCTTGCGGTCCAGCACGATTTCGGAGTTGCCGGTGCCCTTGAACTCTTCGAAAATGACTTCGTCCATCCGGCTGCCGGTATCGATCAGCGCCGTGGCGATGATGGTAAGCGATCCGCCCTCTTCGATGTTCCGCGCCGCGCCGAAGAAGCGCTTGGGCCGCTGCAACGCGTTCGCGTCCACACCACCGGTCAGAACCTTGCCCGAGGACGGCACCACTGTATTGAAGGCCCTACCAAGTCTTGTGATCGAATCCAGCAAGATCACAACATCTCGCTTATGCTCCACCAGACGCTTGGCTTTCTCGATCACCATTTCCGATACCGCAACGTGCCGCGTCGCCGGTTCGTCAAAGGTCGAGGACACCACCTCCCCCTTCACCGACCGCTGCATGTCCGTCACCTCTTCGGGCCGTTCGTCGATCAGCAGCACGATCAGGTACACGTCCGGATGGTTCTTCTCGATGCTCGACGCGATGTTCTGCAGCAGAACCGTCTTGCCGGTCCGCGGCGGCGCCACGATCAGCGACCGCTGACCTTTGCCGATAGGGGCCACCAAGTCGATGATCCGGGCCGACCGGTCCTTGATCGTCGGATCCTCGATTTCCATGTGCAGCCGCTCATCGGGATAAAGCGGCGTAAGGTTGTCAAAGGCGATCTTGTGCCGCGCGCGCTCAGGATCCTCGAAGTTGATCCGCGCAACGTCGGTCAGGGCGAAATATCGCTCCTCATTCTCCGGCGCGCGGATTTCCCCCTCGATCGTATCCCCGGTGCGCAGCGAAAACTTCCGGGTCATTTCGGGCGAGACATAGATGTCGTCCGGACCCGGCAGATAGTTCGCCTCGGGCGATCTCAGGAACCCGAACCCGTCCTGCAGCACTTCCAACACACCATCGCCGAAGATCTGCCATCCCTCATCCGCGCGTTCGCGCAGGATCTGGAACATCATTTCGCCCTTCCGCATGGTCGAGGCGTTCTCGATCTCCAGCTCTTCGGCCATCGCCAGAAGATCCTTCGGGCTCTTCGCCTTGAGATCGGCAAGGTTAAGCTTTTCAGTGCTCATAAGACATCCTCGAACCGCGAATGCGGCTGGTACAAAAGGTCTGTGGGAAGTGACACCATCGGACGACGGCGCTTGGCGTATCTAGCCACCCGTCCTTCTCAAGTCAATGCAGCGGTTCATTGGATCGCAAAGCCCCGGATCCACCCTTTAATTAATATTTATATAGAAAGGATGATGAAGAGTTAGGAGGGCCTCTTTTCTGTGGATAATCGGCTTCCCCACATTTTGTCCACATGGGGCCCACCTGTGGAGAAGACTGTGCGCGGATTGTCAGCTTTTCAAGCTGGTGTACCCGCAAAGACCAGAGAATAAGCGATGAACGAGGCCAACACGCATCCACAGGCGCACGGATGGACAGGTGCATAACCGCAGAGACCAGCAGTTTTCCCAGCTGCGCAGTTATCCTTTCCCACAGCAGGGTAATCCGCGCAAACGTCGGCCGAACCCTGTCACTTGTCCCACGGCTTGCATTGCTACGGCTTTTTCCTCAGAACGGTCCCTGCAATCGTCTGCAGGCTTCTCAACAGGGTTTTCCACATGCCGCAGGAGTTCATTCTCGCCTCCGGCTCGGAAATCCGGTCGAAACTGCTCAGCACGGCCGGGCTCGACCATCGAATCGACCCGGCGCGAATCGATGAATCTGCTGTCCGCGCCGCGCTTGACGCCGAAGAGGCCAGCCCCCGCGACATCGCCGACACTCTGGCCGAGCTCAAGGCGCGCAAGATCAGCGACAGGCATCCCGGCGCGCTGGTCCTTGGCTGCGACCAGGTGCTGGCGGTTGACCGCCAAATCCTGGGAAAACCCGCAACCATAGATGAGGCGAAACGCCATCTGACCCTGCTGAGCGGTCGGATGCACATGCTGCTGTCGGCCGCTGTCCTCTATGAAGCCGGTCAACCGCTCTGGCGCCATGTCGGGCAGGCCCGGCTGCACATGCGCGGGCTGTCCCCGGGCTTCATCGAAGCCTACCTCGATCGCAACTGGGATAGCATCCGACATTCCGTCGGCGGCTACAAAGTCGAAGAGGAAGGCGTACGGCTCTTCACCCGGATCGAAGGCGATCATTTCACTATACTCGGCCTGCCGCTTCTGGAACTTCTCAACCATCTCATCCTGAAGGGAGAGCTCGACACATGAGCCAGCCCCGCATCCCTCTCGCCGGTGTGATCGGCGCTCCGATCGCCCATTCCAAATCCCCCAGGTTGCATGCCCACTGGCTGCGCAAATACGGCCTTGCCGGTCATTACATTCCGATGGAAGTGCCAGCGGACAAGCTGCAAGAGGCGCTGCGCCTGCTGCCGGACCTCGGGTTCGTCGGCGTCAACGTCACCATTCCTTACAAGGAAAAGGTGATGGAGATGGCCGATCTGGTCACCGACCGCGCCACCCTCATCGGGGCGGCCAACACGCTCATTTTCCGCAAGGATGGCAAGATTCACGCCGACAATACCGACGGCTACGGCTTTATCGAAAACCTGCGCCAGGGCGCGCCGGACTGGGCGCCGAAAACCGGCCCCGCGGTCGTGCTGGGTGCCGGCGGTGCGGCGCGTGCGATCGTCGCCTCGTTGCTGGATGTTGGCGTGCCTGAAATCCGTCTCACCAACCGAACGCGCATCCGCGCCGACAAGCTGCGCGAGGATTTTGGCCACCGGATAACCGTTGTGGAGTGGGTGCAAGCGGGCAATGTGCTCGACGATGCGGTCACGGTGGTCAACACCACCTCGCTCGGGATGGTCGGCAAACCGGAAATGCGCGTGCCGCTGGACGGTCTGCAACCCGGCACAGTGGTAAGCGATCTGGTCTATACGCCGCTCGACACCCGTTTTCTGACCGTCGCGCGCGAACAGGGTTGTATCACGGTCGATGGGCTGGGCATGCTTCTGCACCAGGGCGTTCCGGGGTTCGAGCGTTGGTTCGGACAGCGCCCGGAGGTGGACGAAAGCCTGCGCGCCGCCGTCCTGCGATGAGATTTCGGCTCGGGCTGACCGGCTCCATCGGCATGGGCAAATCAACCACCGCCCGGATGTTCGCGGAGGCGGGCTGCAAGGTCTGGGACGCCGACGCCGCGGTGCACCGGCTTTACGCGCGGGGGGGCGCCGCTGTGACAAGGATCGGCGATCTCTTCCCCTCGGCCATCTCGGACGGCGCGATTTCCCGCGACCGCCTGCGCGCGATCATAGCCGAGGATCCCACCGCCCTGCCCCGGATCGAAGCGGTTGTGCATCCGCTGGTCCGCGATGACCGCGAAACCTTTGCCGACGATCATCCTGACGCCATTGGCGTGTTCGACATCCCCCTGCTTTTTGAAACCGGTGGAGACGCGCAGATGGACGCGGTCGCATGTGTCACTGTTTCACCTGAACTGCAGCGAAAACGTGTGCTGGAGCGTGGCACCATGACCGCCGCGCAGTTCGAACAGATCCTGGCCAAGCAGATGCCGATTGCCGAAAAGCGGCGCCGCGCCGACTACGTCATTGAAACCGACACGCTTGAGCATGCCCGCGCGCAGGTGCACACTGTGCTGAAAGACATCGAAAGGCGGATAGCAGATGCGTGAGATCGTTCTGGACACCGAAACCACCGGATTTGACCCGGAATCGGGCGACCGGATCGTTGAAATCGGGGCGGTCGAACTCTTCAACCACGTCCCCACCGGCAACACCTATCACCAGTACATCAACCCCAAGCGCGCCATGCCGCAAGAAGCGTTCGAGGTGCACGGTCTGGGCGATGATTTCTTGCGTGACAAGCCGGTCTTCGCCGACATCGCCGACGGCTTTCTCGACTTCGTCCAGGATGCCAAGTTGGTGATCCACAACGCCGCTTTCGACATGAAATTTCTCAATGCCGAACTGGGCTGGCTGGGCAAGCCCAAGCTGCCTTGGGAGCAGGCGATCGACACACTGGCCATCGCGCGGAAAAGGTTCCCGGGCTCGCCTGCTTCGCTCGACGCGCTCTGCCGCCGCTTCGGAATCGACAATTCGTCGCGCACCCTGCATGGCGCGCTGCTCGATTCCGAAATCCTTGCCGAGGTGTATCTGGAGCTTGTCGGCGGCAAGCAGCCCGATCTTGCCTTGTCCTCGGATACTTCGCGCGGTCCCTCGGCAGAGCGGGAACAGGTCTGGCGTCCCGCCAAACGCCCCACGCCGCTGCCGCCCCGGATCACCGACAGCGAAAAGGCGGCTCACGCCGCCTTTGTCGAAAAACTCGGAGAAAAGGCGCTTTGGTCGCGCTGAACTTCAGCTCTGCGCGGTATCGGCGCCCGGCTTGACCGTCTGCGCCTGACGGCGCGCGATCTCGTTGCGATACAGCGACACGAAGTCGATGGTTTCGAGGTTGAGCGGCGGAAAACCCCCGTCCCGCGTCACGTCGGCCACGATCCGGCGGACAAACGGGAACAACATGCGCGGACATTCGATCAGCAGGAACGGATGTATCTGCTCTTCGAGCACGTTCTCGATGTGAAACACCCCGCCATAGTCCAGCTCCATCAGGAACATCTGGTCACCCGATCCCTTCGACTTGGAATCGATCTTCAGCTTCATCACCACTTCGAACTGGTGCTCTTGCTGGCGCTTGCGCGCATCCAGGTTCACCTGCACCTGAACGTCCGGCTGCATCTCGCCGCCCGCACCCTTCTGGGCCAGGATGTTTTCGAACGACATATCGCGGATGAACTGTGCCAGAACATTCATCTTGATCTGCGGTGCTGCAGCGGCAGCGTCTTGCGCGCCATTTGCAGAGGTGTCAGCCATGTTTCGTCTCCACTGAGGTCAATTTTGCCCTTGTGTTAGCAGCAAGGGATGCGGGCCTCAATGCTTGGTCCAGCCGGAGCCCGGATGGGTCGGACGTTTCGACGGCGGCACTTCTTCGAATTCCCCGTCGATCACCTCGCCCTGCGGCGCGGGCCCAGGCCTGTGCGGATGATCGCGCTGCGGAGCCTGCGGGCCCTGCCCCGGCCGGTCTCCCATGGTGAACCGCTGCACCTTCACGTGCTTGCGGGCGTATTGGATGACAGCAAGCCGCACCGGCGGCACCAGCAGCGCGAACCCGACAGCGTCGGTGAAAAAACCCGGGGTCAGCAGCAGCACGCCGGCGATCAGGATCATCGCGCCATGCGCCAGCGGTTCGGTGGGATCGTTCAGTTCATTGAAGGTCTGGCGGATGTTGTTGATCGCCATTGCCCCCTGCGTGCGCACCAGCCAGGTGCCCAGCACCGCCGTCAGCACCACGATGCCCAGCGTCGGCCACAGCCCGATGAAGCCGCCCACCTGGATGAACAGCGCAATTTCAATCAGGGGCACCGCCAGAAACGCCAGAAACAGCCACATGATCGCGATCTCCTATCCTATGTCGATCGTTTCGTCCGCCTAGGTGGACTCACCACCCTTCCACACCTACATAAGGGTTCAAGTAACGAATTTAAATGAACGCCCTGCATGAGGTCTCGATGAACTCTCCGATTATCCAGCTTCTGGTCCTGGCCGGAATCGCCGTTTTTCTGATCCTGCGTTTGAAGAACGTGCTGGGCACACGCGACGGATTTGAAAAGCCAAGCGCCCCGGCACCGGGCCCCGCCCCCGCCAAGCGCCGGGATTTCGAGGTGATCGAAGGCGGTCCGGATCTCGACATCACCGATCACGTACCCGAAGGCAGTGAGGCCGCTGAAGCCCTGGCCAAGATGAAACGGGCCGAACCCGGTTTCGGCGTCGGCGATTTCCTTGGGGGCGCGCGCGGTGCCTACGAGATGATCCTGATGGGGTTCGAGCGTGGCGATCTGGCCGAGATCAAGCCGCTGCTGTCCGACGAGGTCTATGAAACCTTCGCCGAGGTGGTCGAGGCGCGTGAGGCGCAAGGTTTGACGATCGAGGCGGATTTTGTCGGCATCCGCGAAATGGGCCTGAACGATGCCACTTTCGACGACAACACCAAGCTTGCGGAACTGACCGTGCGCTTTGTCGGCGAACTGACCTCGGTCGTGCGCGACCGCGCGGGCGAAGTGATCGAAGGCAGCCCGACATCGCCCAAGAAGCAAAAGGACATCTGGACCTTTGCACGCCACATGGGCAGCGACGATCCGAACTGGCAGCTCGTCGCCACGGGCGAATGATCGCACGGGTGGGTGCGGCGCTGGTGGCGGGGCTGGTGATGAGCACGGACCCCGCCCCGGCCGAGACCGATCCCTCCTACGCCATCCTTGATTTCGACCAGCTTGACGGCTGGGTCGACGACGATCACGACGCGGCTCTGTCGGTCTTTCTGAACACCTGCTCTGACATGTCCGACCCGGACTGGGTCACGCTTTGTGCCGTGGCTCGCGATGCGCAGGACCCCCGCCAGTTCTTTGAGCTTTTCTTTCGCCCGGTGCTGATCAGTGACGGGACGGACGCGCTGTTTACCGGCTACTTCGAACCCGAGCTTGACGGCGCGCTTCGCCCCAGCGCGCGCTACCGCTATCCGATCTACGCGGCCCCGCCCGAGGTGCGCACCGCGGGCCCGTGGCTCAGTCGCCGGGAAATTCTGACCGGTGCGGCCATGCAGGGCCGCGGTCTGGAAATCGCCTGGGTCGATGACCCGGTCGAGTTGTTCTTTCTGCAGATCCAGGGATCGGGCCGGATCAGGCTGCCGGACGGCAGTTACATCCGCGTGGGCTATGGCGGTGCCAACGGCCATCCCTACCGGTCTATCGGTCAGGAAATGGTGCGCCGGGGCCTTTATCAGGCGCATCAGGTGTCGGCCCAGGTCATCAAGAACTGGGTGCGCCGGAACCCCGCCGAGGGCGAGGAACTTCTCTACCACAATCCGTCTTACGTCTTTTTTCGCGAGGTCAGTCAGGTTCCTGCCGACCGTGGGCCGCTTGGGGCGATGAACCGATCCATCACCGCGATGCGTTCGATCGCGGTCGATCCCGCCTTTACCCGGTTGGGCGCGCCGGTCTGGATCGAAAAGGACGGGCGGATGCCCCTGCGCCGCCTGATGATCGCGCAGGATACCGGATCGGCGATCAAGGGCGCCCAGCGGGCCGATGTCTTTGTCGGCACCGGGGATGAGGCCGGGCAGACGGCCGGCCGGATGAAGGACCCCGGGCGCATGGTCGTTCTGCTGCCGATCCAGCGCGCCTATGCGCTCTTGCCGGAAAGCGAACAATGAAACGGCGCAAGCTGCGCGAGGACGAGCTGGAGCTTTGGCGCCAGGTCGCACGTACCGCCGACAAGCTGCCCGGGGGGGACCGGTTGATGCCCGAGGAGACATCGAAATTAGGCTCTGTTCCGCCGCAAAAGTCCGAATTCGCACCGGACCCCTTGCCCCGGTTCCAGCTTGGTCAGACCGCGCCCAAACGCCCGGAGTCGCAGCCCATACCGAAATCCCCCGGCGAGCGGCTGTTGCAGGACGGCGTGCGGATGGACAAGAAGGCCCATACCCGGCTCAAACGCGGAAAGCTGGTGCCCGAGGCGCGGATCGACCTGCACGGCATGACCCTGGATCAGGCGCATCCCGCGTTGGTGCGCTTTCTCATGACCTCGTTTACCCGGGGTTTACGGCTGGTGCTGGTGATCACCGGCAAGGGCCAGCGCGCCGATCCCTACGATCCGATGCCGCTGCGCCGTGGCGTGCTGAAACAGCAGGTGCCGATGTGGCTGCGCATGCCGCCGGTGGCTCAGGTCGTGCTTCAGGTGACAGAGGCGCACATTCGCCACGGCGGCAGTGGCGCCTATTACGTCTACCTCCGCCGCGACCGCTAAAGCTCGGGTGCGGCGCGGCGCACGCCGATGTTCATCATCAGCGTGGTAAAGACGAAATACGCAGCCACGCCCAGGTACTGCGCCTCGATCCCGATGCCTGCGTCGATCAGCACGCCCGTCAACCCCGGGCCGACCGCGGTTCCGAACACCATGACCGCCGCGGCCATCGCCTTGATCGAGCCCAGAAAGCGCGTCCCGAAAAACTCCGCCCAGAACGCGTTGGGCAGGGTCTGCTGCATCCCCTGCGTCATCCCCATCAGCGCAAAGCCAAGCGCGGCGGCCAAAAGCGTCTGGCCAGTGGCCCAGACCAGAAAGGCGCCGATCAGCGGCACCTGAATCCACGGCAGCACCCGCGCCGCGCCGAACCGATCAAGCGCCCAGCCCGACAGGATCATCGATATCACCGCCACACCGGTAAAAAGCGGGATCATTGCGACAAAAGACAAAAGCTCCCAGCCCTTCACCTCGGTGAAGTGCACCTGGTGAAAGAAGAACGCGGTATTGAACGCGGGCGGACCCAGAAGCGCGGGAACCATGAACCAGAACAGCCAGTGCCGAAACACCTGGTTGCGGGTCCAGTGGCGGTTGCTCATCCCCGCCGCCTGATCCATTTCGGCCATGCTTTGCGGCGTCCGCTCTTCTCGCAGAAGCGCCAGCAGCGCCGGAATACCGGCCAGCGCGATCACTGCCGCGACCACCCAAAGCATCCGCCAGTCGAAAACCAGCAGCAAGGACACGAACGCCAGCGGCATCACCGCCTCGCCCAGGGCGATGCCCAGTCCGGCGACCGACAGCGCCTTGCCCCGCGTGGCGACGAACCAGCGTGACATCGACACCACGGCCAGATGGCTCATCATCCCCTGTCCGCCGAACCGCAGCGCAAAGATCGCCACGGGCAAGAGCCAGGCGTTGGTATTGCCGGCCATGAAAAGGCAGGATGCCGCCAGGAAGGCCAGGACACAGGTACCAAGAGCCCGCGACCTGTAGCGGTCGGTCAAGCCGCCTGCCCAGATCATCGCAACGGCCGATGCCGTGGTGCCCAGCGAATAGATCCCGCCCCAGGCCCCGTGACTCAGATCGAAGGTGCTGCGAATCTCGCCCGCAAAGATGGCGATAAAGAAGGTTTGCCCAAAGCTTGACAGGAAGCTGAGCAAGGCCCCGGCGGCCAGCCAGCGGGCGTTCGACTGAAGAAAGTGCAGCAGGGTCATGGCTGCTCTTTCTTCCTGTGTCGATCCGTCTGCAAGTGGATTCCGCTAGGTGAGCCAGTTCCTTACCAGCGTCGCGATCCTTTCCGGCGCTTCTTCATGCATCAGGTGTCCGTAATCCTCGAGGCTTTGGGCCTCGCAATTCGGCATCATGTCCGCCGCCTCGACAGCAATGACCGGTGGCACGGTCCTGTCACGACTGCCGGTCAGGAACAGGCATTGGGTATTCAGTTGCGGCAGGTCTGCGAGCAGCCCGTCAAGCTTCCATTGCGCCATCATCAGCAAAACGCCGTCCACATGCGCCTTGTCGCGAAAGAGCCGGGCGTAAAGCGCGCATCCTTCCGCGTCGATCTTCGATCCGGTGTTTTCCAGCAGGGCGGCGACACGCCCGGGCCGCGCCAGGCTGCGAAGCGCAAAATCGACAACAAAGGGCGTCATGGCGATGATCCGCGCGAAGATCGGAAAGGCGATCCCGGCCAGCCCGCGAAAAGGTTCGAGCGCCGGATTGATGCCGATCACCGACGGGGTGCCAGGCAAGAGTTGCGACAGCCGCAGCGCGACCGCCGCACCGGCGGAATGCCCGATGATCGCCGTGGTCTGCCAGCCCTGATCGGTGCAAAGCGCCGCCAGATCCTGCGCCATGGCGTTGAGCGACGACCGGTGTCGGGTGCCAAGCATACTGAACCCATGCCCTGGCAGGTCCACCGCGACAACGTGGTGATCCTGCGCAAGCCCCGGCAGCAGATCGCGAAAGCTGTGTGTCGATCCACCCGCCCCGTGCAGCAGCAACAGGGTCGGGCCACCGCCCTTTTGCTGCACGTGCCAGCGGTGCGGACGCAGCGTGATCAGGCTGGAACAGTCACTGTTTGGCCAGCCGGGCAGGTCGCGCGTGGCGTCCATGGCTCAGCCCTCCAACGCCCCGGTGACGGCCCGGCTCAGACCCGCCGCATCAGCGCGCGGCAGGGGGACGTATGCGGCACCCAGACGGGCGGCAAGGTCGGCCAGATCGCGCTGCGGCCGCATGGCGGTGTCGATTACCGCGGTGGGCAGGTTCAGCGTTGCAAAGACCGCGGCCATCTTTTGCGCATCCTCCGTCGCGGCGGCGCGTCCCGTGCGGCCCGGCAGCGGCACGTTGGCGCGCCCATCCGTCAGCAGCGCCAGCGCAGGCGAAAGGCCCTGCGCCTGCGACCTGCGCGCCAGGTCTGCGGCGGCTTGCAGGCCAGCCGCCAGCGGCGTGCCGCCGCCGCCCGCAACGCCCGCCAGCAGCCGCTTGGTCTGCACCAGCGACCGCGTGGGTGGCAGGACCAGTTCCGCCCCGTCGCCACGAAAGGTGATGAGCGCCACGTGATCGCGGCGGCTGTACGCTTCGGCGAGCATCAGTTCGATCGCGCCTTTTGCCTCGGCCAGTCGCGCCATCGCGGCAGAGCCCGACGCGTCGACGGCAAAGATCACCAGCCGATCCGAGAGGTCCTGGAACTGCCGGATGTGAATATCCGACGGGCGGATCAGCAGGCCCGCCGCGTCGGGTTGCGCCTTGCGCCGCACCTGTTGCCACGGGGCCGCGGCGCGCAAGGTGGCGATGATGTCGATCCGGTTCTGCCCATCGGCGCGCCCGGGGCGCGAGGGCAGGGGACGTCCCCGCCGGTTGCCCTTGCGCTTTTGTCCGGCGCCGCCAGATCCCTTGCCGGTGGCCCCGGCTTTTGCAGCGGAGAGTGCGCTCATGACGTCGGGCGGCAGAAGCGCCCGCACCGCGTCAACCAGCATGTCCTGCGGCAGGGACAAGTCTTCATTTTCGTCTCTATCCTGCCCGGACTCGGGCGGGGTGTCCGGTTGGGACGGGTCTGTATCCTCTTCGGCACTGTCGTCGGGGACCTGCGTCGCGCGATGTGCAAAGACCAGCTGCGCCGCGATCTGCAGATCATCGTCGGCGACCGTCGTACGGCCGGACAGGGCGGCGTGTGCGCAGGCGGCCCGCCCGGCCAAAAGCGGCGCGCGCAGCGATGAAATGCCGAACCGCGCGGATGTCTGGGTCAGCAGCGCCAGAGCCGCGTCGGGCAGGGTCACGTCCCTGAGTCGGTTGCGGGCTAGCCGCAGATCATCCGCGCTGATGGCGAGTTCCGCAATCTCCTGCGCGCGCACGCCGTCCAGATCGACGCAAAACGCCAGACGGTCTTGCAGGGTGACAGGCGCGACCTCGTCCGCATCGGCCCCTTCGTCCAGCAGGATCAGGCTGTGCCCCTCGCCCCGGTCAAGCACCTGCGCCAGCCGCGCGGCAAGGCCCGGCGGGCAGCGTTCGGCCATGGTCAGGATCAGCGTCGCGGGCGTGTCGAGCAGGCCGGGGGCGGTCACAACGCGCCCGGACGCCAAGGTGGCAGAGATGTCGATGCCGCCGAAAAGCTGGGTGTCGGAGATGCCGGGCGACAAGCGTCGGGTTGTCAGGCTTTCAGGTAGACCGGACAGGAACGCGCTGCGTACCGGCCCGGCCCGGGCGCGAAGGTGCAGACCGCCCAGACCGCCCGGATCGATGCCAAGCAGGGTCAGGGCCAGATGGCCGGTGATCCATGCCTCGGCCCGGTCCTGCATCATGCAAAGACGTCCTCGACCGTGCGCATGACACGGGTCGTGGAGCCTGCTTCGTCCAGCGGATCGCGGCGCAAACGGTGGCTGAGCGCTGACGGCGCCACGGCGCGAAGGTGTTCGCGGGTCACGGCGTCGTCGCCCTGGTAGGCGGCCAGCGCCCTGGCGGTGCGCAGCAAGGTCAATTCGCCCCGCAGACCGTCCGACCCCAGCGCCACGCAAAGTTCGGCGCAATCGCGCAGGGTGGCATCGGGTGTGGCGATGTCCGCCAAGGCCTTGCGCGCTTTCAGGATCTTCGTGCGGATTCGGCCGTCCTGCGCGTTCCACTTCTTCAGAAACGCCTCCGGCTGCGCCTCGAATGCGGCGCGGCGGCGGATGACCTCGATCCGCTCTTCGATATCGCTGGGGGACCGGACCTCCACCGACAGGCCGAAGCGGTCCAGAAGCTGCGGGCGCAATTCGCCCTCTTCCGGGTTGCCGGACCCGACCAGGACGAACCGCGCGTCATGGCGGATCGACAGGCCTTCGCGTTCGATCACGTTTTCGCCCGACTGCGCCACGTCCAACAGCAGATCGACGATGTGATCCTCGAGCAGGTTGACCTCGTCTATGTAAAGATACCCGCGATTGGCGCGGGCGAGCAGCCCCGGTTCGAACGCTTTTTCCCCGCGGGTAAGCGCACGTTCGATGTCGAGCGCGCCGACGACCCGATCCTCGGTCGCGCCAAGCGGCAGGTCGATGACGGGGGTGGGGACTGATTTCGTCTTTCCCGACACCGCCTCGGCCCAGTCGGGATGGTCGGCCATGGTTTCGGCGTTGGTCGGGCTGCCGACCAGCGCCTTGATCGGCGGCAATAGGGCAGCGAGCGCGCGCACGGCGGTGGATTTGCCGGTGCCGCGATCGCCAAAGACCAGAACGCCGCCGATCCCGGGATCGACCGCGGTCAGGATCATCGCCTCTTTCATCGCGGATTGCCCCACGATGGCCGAGAAGGGAAAGGGCTGTTTCATGCGGCCTGGTCCTTGAGAATGCGGGGGCTTGCGCCGTCCCATTGTCCGATTTCGCTGTGCACCCGGAACCTGGCATAAAGCTCTTCCCGGAACCACGCGCCGTCGCGTACCGCGCGGATGGCGCGGGAATGCGGCCCGTCGCGCCGGGCGAAATTCGCCATGCTGGCAGTGTCCGGCCAGATCGAAAAGGTGATCTGGTGCAACAGCGGCACCTCGCCGATGCCGATCTTGAACAGCACATTGGGGTCCGCGCCGATGACCTTGCTGATGTCCGGGACGCGGCCCCAGAACCGCAGCGCGGTCCGGGGCCGGATCGTCGCGCGCGTGAGCGCGGCGATGGGTCCGGTGCGGGTGTCCTTTTGCGGCGCGAACGGAGCCTGATGCGTCCACGACCCCCAAGCCGAGATCGGTGTCAGGAACAGCGTCCAGCTTTCGGTGGCCTGGCGGCGATAGCGGCCGAAAAGCGGCGCGCGCTGAACCTGTTCCTGCGCTGTCTCGATATCCGGCCAGGTCGCCAGGATCGCGTATATGGCGGTGTTGGGCAGCGGAGTGAAGCCTTCACCGACGCCCGAACCGCAAAGCTTCCAGAAACCGATTCCCGGGATTTTCGGCATGGCGAATCGCGCAAAGCCCATCATGCCAAAGGCCCAGAGCCGTGACAGCGGGCTGGAAAAGCGAAAGAAAGAGAGGCTGACGATCTGCATGCACGATCCGAAAAAGTGTAAACTTAGTCTGACATGGCTCTGGCGTAATGAAAAGTGTCAACCTTGGCAGAGATCCTTGCGGAATCCATTGTCAGATTTAGTTGACAGTTGTAGCCTGTGACCATGATGACAAAAGTTGACACCCGGCTGACAACGCTGGCAGGCCAAAGCGATGCACCGCACGCGCTGGTGATCGGCGCCGGATTGGGCGGGCTGGCGTCCGCCATGCGGCTGGGCGCACGCGGTTACCGCGTCACGGTGATCGACCGGCTGGATGTGCCAGGCGGGCGCGGATCGTGCATCTGGAAAGATGGGCACCGTTTTGATCTGGGCCCCACGATCGTCACAGTGCCTCAGGTCTTTCGCGAACTTTGGCAGGCCTGCGGGCGCGACTTCGACACCGATGTCACGCTGAAATCCCTTGATCCCTTTTACGAGATCCGCTGGCCGGACGGGTCGACCTTTACCGCCCGGCAAAGCACGGAGGCCATGCGGGCCGAGGTGGAGCGCCTGTCGCCTGGTGACCTGAAAGGATATGACAGATTTCTCAAGGACAGCGAACGCCGCTATTGGTTCGGGTTCGAGGATCTGGGCCGCCGGTCGCTGCACCGTTTGCGCGACTTGATTGCGGTGCTGCCAACCTTTGCATGGCTGCGCGCCGACAAATCGGTCTATGCCCATGCCGCCAGCCGTGTCAAAGACGAACGCTTGCGCATGGCGCTGTCGTTTCACCCGCTGTTCATCGGCGGTGATCCGTTCAACGTCACGTCCATGTATATCCTTGTCAGCCACCTCGAAAAGGAATTCGGGGTGCATTACGCCATGGGCGGGGTCGCCGCGATTGCCAGGGCAATGGCGGATGTGATCGCCGATCAGGGCGGTGTGCTGCGGTTTGAGGCTGAGGTGGATGAAATCCTGGTCAAGAACGGCACCGCCAAGGGCGTGAAGCTGGCCAGTGGTGAGATTGTGACCGCTGACGTGGTCATATCGAACGCCGATGCCGGGTTTACCTATGACCATTTGCTGCGCAACACGCCCCGCAAGCGCTGGACGCCAAAGCGACTTGAACGGTCCCGCTGGTCCATGGGTCTTTTCGTTTGGTATTTCGGCACCAAGGGTACGGCGGACATGTGGCAGGGGGTTGGGCATCATACCATCCTCAACGGTCCGCGCTATCGTGGGCTGGTCAAGGATATCTTTATCAATGGCACCCTGTCTGACGACATGTCGCTTTACGTTCACCGGCCCGGTGTGACCGATCCCAGCGTCGCGCCGGATGGCGATGACACGTTCTATGTCCTCAGTCCGGTGCCGCATCTGGGGCATTCGGACCCGGTAAATTGGGAAACTGAGAAGCTCGCATATCTGGATAAGATGAGCGCGGTTCTCGAAGATCAGCTTTTGCCCGGCTTCCGCGATCGCATCACGGCGCAAGAGGTGTTCACCCCGAACGAATTCCGCGACCGCTACCTGTCGCCCTATGGCACCGGGTTTTCCATTGAACCGCGCATTCTGCAAAGCGCGTGGTTCCGTCCGCATAACGTGTCCGAAGAGGTGAAGGGCCTGTATCTCACCGGGGCCGGAACGCACCCTGGCGCGGGCCTGCCGGGTGTCATTTCCTCGGCCGAGGTGCTGAGCCAGCTTGTCCCCGATCCGGAGACCGTCAAATGACCCTGCGCGAGGACGATATCGCCGCCTGCGCCGAGGCGATCCGCCACGGCTCCCTGTCGTTTCACGCGGCTTCGAAACTCCTGCCCGCGTCAGTGCGCGACCCGGCGCTGGCGCTTTACGCCTTTTGCCGACTGGCCGATGACGCGGTCGATCTGCAGGCCGAAAAGGCCGCCGCGGTGCTGTCGCTTCAGGACCGGCTGGAACTGGTTTATCAGGGCCGCCCCCGCGATTCCGCCGCCGACCGCGCCTTTGCCGCCGTGGTCGAGGATTTCGAGATGCCCCGCGCCTTGCCCGAAGCTTTGCTGGAAGGGCTGGCCTGGGACGCGATGGGCCGTCGCTATGCCACGCTGTCGGACCTCTTCAGCTATTCCGCGCGCGTTGCCTCTGCCGTGGGGGCGATGATGTGCGTGCTGATGCGCGTACGCGATGCCGATGCGCTGGCCCGCGCCTGTGATCTGGGCGTGGCGATGCAGCTGACCAACATCGCGCGCGACGTGGGCGAGGACGCGCTGGAACGCAGGCTTTATCTGCCGACCGATTGGCTGGAGGCGGCGGGCATCAACCCGGAGGCATTTCTCGACAATCCCAAACCCACCCGCGCCATCCGCAAGCTGACCAAGCAACTGGTGATGGAGGCGAACCGCCTTTATATCCGGGCCGAGCCGGGGATTGCCGCGCTGCCTCTGACGGCCCGCCCCGGCATCTATGCCGCGCGTCACATCTATGCCGGGATCGGGCGCGAGGTGCAGCAGGCCGGATATGATTCGATCAGCACCCGCGCGCACACCACCCGGACGCAAAAGCTGGGGTGGCTGGTGCTGTCCGGGGTGCGGGCGGCGGGCACCCTGGTGACGCCGAAATCGCCGGTGCTTTTTGCGCGCCCCTTGAACGAGGTGGCGTTCCTTGTCAGCGCCGCGGCGCGCACCGAACCGTCGGTCTGGACGCCCAAGGACGGGCTGTTCGATGCGCTCAGCCAGTTGGCCGCGCAAGACCGTGCCCGGAAAGAAGCCTTGATAAGACGCCCGCATCGGCTTAGCTGAAAACGATGTTCTGGTTGGTCTTTGCCATCTTCCTTGCGGCCTGCTTTGCGGCGGGATCTACCGGCGGGTTGTTTCCGCCGGGTGAGTGGTATCGCAAGCTGAACAAACCGCCCTGGACCCCGCCCGACTGGGTGTTTCCCGTGACATGGACGACGCTTTACCTGTGCATGGCGACCGCCGGCGCACGGGTCGCGCTGGCCGACGGCAATGCCATCGCCATGGCGATGTGGTCATTGCAGATCGCGCTCAACGGCCTTTGGACGCCGGTGTTCTTCGGGTTGAAGAAGATCAAGCTGGGGATGGTCGTGCTGTCGGTGTTGTGGCTGTCCGTCGCGCTGACGATGCTGGCGCTTTGGCAGGTCGACTGGATCGCCGGCGCGCTGTTTGTGCCCTATCTCATCTGGGTCAGCATTGCCGGGGCGCTCAACCTGTCGGTTCTGCGCCGGAACCCGGACGAGGTCTAGAACCGCCAGTTCCTGCGCCGGGGCACCCGCACCGCCAACATCGGCTTGAGCAGAGCGGAGCGGAAGCGGCGCAGATCCAGCGCTTCGTGCACGCCCACGGTCTTTTCCCCGCCCAACGTCGTTTCGACCAGTGACCGGGAATAGAACGGCGCATCGAGCATGTTCATCACCTGACGGGGCTGGGCACCGGGATCGCCGCGGGTGTCGCGCCGAATGGCCCAAAGCGAGCGTCGAAACTGGTGCCGGTCGGGCAGGGGGATCGCATGCGCCGCGCCATCCGGGGCAAAGTGGAAGCCATGTGCCAAGCTGCTGCCGTCCAGCCGCTGCGCGTCATAGAAACAGGTGCTGCCGCCCAGCGATGGAAACCGGCCCCAGGTCCAGTAGCTGAAATCCTCTTCCAGCGCGCGCGTGCCGAAATTCGCGTCGAAATAGCCGTGGCCGTCCCATTGCCAGCCGGGCGCCTCGAGCGCGACCGAAATGTCAGAGACCGGCGCGAAGGGCCGCCAGACATGTGCGCCGTCGGGAGTCAGCAAAAGTTCCCGATCCGTGACAGCCGAAGGGGTCAGGCGGATCTGCCCGCGCACCCGGCTGATCACCGGTGGCGCGCTCACCTCGTTGATGTCGATGACCAGGGTTTGTCCGTCCCAGTGCAGGGAAGACGGGCCGACGGTAAAGCGGTCGGGCGTCTGGCGCAGCGCGGGGCGGCCCCGGTCGGTCATGGTGAACCGCCCGCCCGGCCCATAGGTCGCGACGTTGATGCAGACGTGGTCTTCCGGATCGCGACGACCGGACCAGCGGTACCAAGGCGAAAACACCGATCCGATAAACGCGATGACCGATACCGCCCGGGTGCCGCAGGCGCTTACGCCGTCGACGTACCACCAGGCATAGCCGTTTGGCGGGACCGCGAGGTTGAAGTTGGGCCCCGCAGAATCGCCGCGGCCGCATGCCCGCCGGAAATAGCCGCCATTGGCACACCCGCGCCCGGATGCACCCCGCCCCCCGCCAGCACCAGACCCGGGATCGCCGTCGTCGCCACCGGCCGATCCAGCGCCGCCGTCATGCCGTGCGGGCTTTGCCCGTAAAGCGATCCGCTGCTGCCCGGGAACAGGCGGTCGAAGTCCGCCGGGGTCGTCAGACAGCCGGGTCCCGGCCAGGGGTCCATGCTCAGGCCAAAGCGTTCCAGGGTTTGAAAGGTCTGCTGGCGACATGTCTCTGGGTCCTCCGGCTGGGGGGTGCGCCTGGTCAGCGGCGGGGCGTTGGCGATGATCTCGAACCGTTCGGTCGCGGGCGGCGGCGTGCCTTGCCCGCGATCCTCGGCGCAAAGGTAAAGCGTCGGGTCCGACGGTAGGCGCCCGTTTTCGATGTCACTGAATTCGCGCTGCGGGTCAGCGCAGAAAAAGACGTTGTGATGGGCCAGATCAAGGCCCGTCGCGTTGGCCGCAAAGCTCCAGACATTGGCCGAAAGGCTGCGCGGCGTCTTGGCCGAAGCGGCGGCGACTCCTTGCGTTTCGCGACCAAGCAAGCCGCTGGCAAGGGCGCGCGGATCGCCGTTGAAAACCACGTGGTCTGTGGGCAGAACGGTGCCATCCTCCAGCGCCACGCCGGTCACGCCGCTGCTGTCGGTCAGGATCCGGCTGGCGTGGCAGCTGTACCGAAACTCCGCCCCCTTGTCTTTGGCAAGCTGCGCGATGGCTTTTGCCAGCGCATGCATCCCGCCGCGCACACACCAGACGCCCGCCGCCTCAGCCTCCCATATCAGGGACAGAAGCGCGGGGGATTTATAGGGCGATCCGCCCACATACGTGGCATAGCGCCCGAAAAGCTGCCGCAGGCGCGGATCGGAAAAGGTGCCCTGCAACAGCGCCGCAAGCGTCTTGGTCGGGGCCATCGCGCGAAAGAGGGCAGGTTGGCGAAACGCAAGGCTTGCAAGCTGGTTGAATTGCGGCGCGGGGTTGCGCATTACCGGCGCGTCGAACCCGTCGAACAACGTTCGCGCCCGTTTCGAAAAGGCCTCGAACGCGCGCGCCTCGCGCGGGCCTGCCAGTTTTGCGATGGCTTCGGTGTTGCGGGCGCGGTCGGCGTGCAGGTCAAGCGTGCTGCCATCGGGCCACCAGTGCCGGGCCAGCACAGACTGCGGGATCAGTGAGACATGATCCTCGGTCCGGGTGCCGACATCGGCAAAAAGTGTATCGAACACATCGCGCATGGTCAGCACGGTGGGCCCGGCATCGACGCCGCCCACCTGGCGCATCTTGCCGCCTGGGGCGCCGTGGCGTTCCAGTACTGAGACGTTCAGGCCCGCATGCGCCAGCCGGAGCGCGGCGCACAGCCCACCGATACCCGCGCCGACGACGATTACGGTGCCGCCTTTACCGTCAGACGGGGGAAAACCTGCGTGTTTCATATGGCAATTCTTGACTCGGGAACTCAAGGTGTCCAGTATCATTTACACTTAGCTGTCAGTTTTGTCTGACATTGCGCGACAGGGAGAGTGACCAGATGGGTTTGCAATCGCGGATCGACGCTGCCGTGAAACACGCGGTCGCAACCGGACAAAACGGCGCGGCACCGCAAAAGCTGTCGACCGCGCTCGGCTATGCCACCACGCCGGGCGGTGCCCGCATTCGCCCGACGATCCTGATGTCGGTGGCGCTTGCCTGTGGCGATGACCGCCCCGCCCTGTCCGATGCTGCTGCGGCGGCGCTCGAACTTATCCATTGCGCCAGCCTCGTCCACGATGATCTGCCGTGTTTCGATGACGCCGACATGCGCCGGGGCAAACCCTCGGTGCACCGCGCCTACTCCGAACCGCTGGCTGTGCTGACCGGCGATTCGCTGATCGTTCTGGCGTTCGAGGTGCTGGCCCGCGCCGCACCGCACGCCCCCGACCGGGCGATGCAGCTGGTACTGACGCTGGCGCGGCAGACCGGCATGCCGGGCGGCATCTGTGCCGGGCAGGGCTGGGAAAGCGAATCCAAGATCGACCTTTCCGCATATCACCGGTCCAAGACCGGGGCGCTGTTCATCGCCGCGACGCAAATGGGCGCCATCGCCGCCGGCCAGGACGCCGATCAGTGGTACGAGCTGGGCGCCCGCATCGGTGAGGCGTTCCAGGTCGCCGACGATCTGCGCGACGCGCTTTACGATGTGGAAACGCTGGGCAAGCCGGTCGGGCAGGACGATCTGCATGGCCGCCCCAACGCCGTTGCGCAGCTGGGTGTCGAAGGGGCCATCGGACGGCTCAAGGACATCCTGTCGGGGGCCATCGCGTCGATCCCCTCCTGCCCCGGCGAGGCGAAGCTGGCCGAAATGGTGCGCCTGCAGGCCGAACGCCTGACGCCGGTGGTCGAACCGGTGCAAGCCAAGGCCTGACGGCCATGACCCTGATCAGCGAAGATCCCCCCGATCCGACCCGTGCACCGCGCGACTGGCGGACGCGTATCGCCAATATCGCCGCGCGGCCGGGCTTTCAGAAATGGGCGGCGGGAAGTTTCCTGACCCGTGCCATCGCCCGCCGCGAAGGCGCGGAGCTTTTCGATATCGTGCAGGGATTCGTGCAGTCGCAGGTGCTTTATGCGCTGGTCGAATTGCGGATTCTGCATCGGTTGAGCGACGGGCCATGCAGCAGCGGCGCGCTGGCCCAGGGCACGGGGATCACGCCAGACCGCATGGCCCGATTGTTGCAGGCCGGGGCGGCATTGCGCCTGATCACCCGGCGGCGCAACGGGGATTTCGCGATTGCGCGCAAGGGTGCGGCATTGCTGGGGGTGCCGGGGCTCGAACAGATGATCCGCCACCACGATGTCTTTTACCGTGACATGGCCGATCCGGTCGCGCTCTTGCGCGGTGAGGTGCAGACCGAACTGGCCGAATTCTGGCCCTATGTTTTTGGCGCGCATGGTGCCGTCGATCCCGAGGTCACGCACACCTATTCAGAACTCATGGCGCAATCACAGGGATTGGTGGCGCAGGATACCCTGCGCAGCGTGTCGCTGCGTGGTGTCGCGCATCTTCTGGACGTGGGCGGCGGATTCGGGGCCTTTGCCACAGCTGCCGCCAAGGCGACGCCCGATCTCAAGGTCACGCTATTCGATCTGCCGCATGTCGCGGTCGAGGCCGAAAAACGCATCGCCGCCAGCGGCCTGTCGGACCAGATTTCTGCGCAGGCTGGATCTTTCCGTGACGATCCACTGCCCCGCGATGTCGATGCGATTTCGCTGATCCGGGTGCTTTATGACCATGCGGATGACACTGTCGCGGCGCTGCTGTCCAAAATTTATGACACATTGCCGGCTGGCGGTCAGTTGATCGTGTCAGAGCCGATGTCGGGCGGCGCCCGCCCCGATCCGGCGGGGGACGTCTATTTCGCCTTTTATACCATGGCAATGCGCACCGGCACGGTGCGATCGGCAGAGCGGATCGCAGCACTTTGCAGCCACGCGGGCTTTACCGATGTCAGCATGCCACGCGCGGCGCGGCCCTATGTGACAAGCGTCGTCACGGCGATGAAGCCTGTCATATCCGTCGAATGAAAGTGTCCATATATATTGACACATAGAACTGTAAGCTTAAACTGACAGTACGACAAAAGAGCGCAGAAAGCGGATTCGATTCCGCCCCGCGCCGCAACCAACAGAGGGGAGGAAAGCCAATGCAATCGAACGCCGTCCTTCTCAGGGGCCCGCAAGATATGATCGTCGATCAGCTGACGCTGACCGATCCCGGGCCTGATGATCTTGTCGTCGACATCTTTCATTCCGGCATCTCCACCGGCACGGAAAAACTGTTCTGGTCCGGTCAGATGCCGCCGTTTCCCGGCATGGGCTATCCGCTGGTACCGGGCTACGAGGCCGCGGGCGAGGTGGTCGAGGCCGGGGCGAACACGGCCTACAAGCCCGGCGATCATGTCTTTGTGCCCGGTGCCAACTGCTATGACGGTGCTTTCGGGCTTTTCGGGGGTGCCGCGTCGCGGGTCGTGACCGCTGCGGACCGCGTGACACGAATCGACCGGGGATTGGGCGCGCAAGGCGCCTTGCTGGCCCTGGCCGCGACCGCGCGGCACGCATTGGCCGGGCTGAACAAAACCCTGCCCGATCTTATCGTTGGCCATGGTGTCCTGGGCCGTCTGCTGGCGCGCCTGACCGTGGCCGCGGGGGCGCCCGCCCCGACAGTCTGGGAAATCGATCCCGACCGGCGCGACGGGGCGACCCATTATGACGTGATCCATCCCGACAGCGACGACCGCCGTGACTATCGCAGCATCTATGACGCGTCGGGCAATGGCGCGCTGCTGAACGATCTGGTCGGTCGGCTGGCCAAGGGCGGTGAAATCGTCTTGGCCGGGTTTTACACCCAGCCGCTGCAATTCGCCTTTCCGCCCGCCTTCATGAAAGAGGCGCGGTTTCGCGTGGCGGCGGAATGGACGCCGGAGGACCTGACGGTCACCCGCGCGCTGGTGGAAAACGGCGCGCTGAGCCTTGGCGGGCTCATCACTCATGAGGCGGCAGCGCCCGACGCGCCTGCGGCCTACCAAACGGCGTTCGAAGATCCGAACTGCCTGAAAATGATTCTGAACTGGAAGGACGCCGCATGAAAGACGAAGTGCCGAATCTCAAGGATTTCGACCAGCGTCTGCGCGACGAGGCAAACGAGGATCTTGCCGACGTGATCCCCACCGAGGCCACCAAGAAAACGCAGATCATCGCGATCTACGGCAAGGGTGGCATCGGGAAATCCTTCACGCTGGCGAACCTCAGCCACATGATGGCCGAGCAGGGCAAGCGCGTGCTGCTGATCGGATGCGATCCGAAATCCGATACCACCTCACTGCTTTTCGGTGGCAAGGCCTGCCCGACGATCATCGAAACCTCGACCCGCAAGAAACTGGCGGGCGAAGAGGTGCAGATCGGCGATGTCTGCTTCAAGCGCGGCGGTGTCTTCGCGATGGAGCTGGGCGGGCCCGAGGTTGGCCGTGGCTGCGGCGGACGCGGGATCATTCACGGGTTCGAACTGCTGGAGAAGTTGGGGTTCCACGACTGGGATTTCGACTACGTGCTGCTGGATTTCCTGGGTGACGTGGTCTGTGGCGGGTTCGGCCTGCCGATCGCGCGGGACATGGCGCAAAAGGTGATTCTGGTCGCGTCGAACGACCTGCAGTCGCTTTACGTTGCCAACAACGTCTGCTCGGCGGTGGAGTATTTCCGCAAGCTGGGCGGCAACGTTGGTGTCGCGGGGCTGGTCATCAACAAGGACGACCTGTCGGGCGAGGCGCAGGCCTTTGCCAAGGCGGTGGACATTCCGGTGCTGGCCGCGATCCCGCAGGACGACGACCTGCGCAAGAAATCCGCGAACTACCAGATTGTCGGCACCGCGAAATCCCCCTGGGGCGGACTGTTCGCTGAGCTGGCCGAGGCCGTGGGCGTTGCCCCGCCCGTGCGCCCGACGCCGCTGGATCAGGACGGATTGCTGGGGCTGTTCGATGCCAAGGATACGGGTGGCGATTACCAGCTGGTGCCCGCCACCGATGCCGACATGCGCGGCAAACATGCCAAGCCCAAGACCTCGCTCGAGGTTGTGTACGACGACGCCTGATTTCGGTGCCGGAGTGGGGGCCAGCCCCCACACCCCCGAGGGTTATTTTGAACCAGAGAAGAAGACAGGACCGACTTGACCGATGAAGTGACATACGACGCCGCCGCCGAGGCCGAAGTGACCCAAGGCCATCCGCGCGATGCCGAAGTGCCTCAGGAGCCGATGTCGGCCGATGGGCTGGGCTGTCATTCCGGTGCGGAAATGCAGAAGGCCGCGCGCATGGCGGGCAATGCCGAGATGCTGGACAAATTCGCGGCAGACTATCCGCAAGGGCCGCATGATAAGCCGCAGTCGATGTGCCCGGCTTTCGGGTCGCTGCGCGTGGGCCTGCGGATGAAGCGGGTGGCGACGGTGCTGTCGGGATCGGCCTGCTGTGTTTATGGCCTGACCTTCGTGTCGCATTTCTACGGCGCCCGCCGGTCGGTCGGCTATGTGCCCTTCAATTCCGAAACCCTGGTGACCGGCAAGCTGTTCGAGGATATCCGCGAGAGCGTGCACGAGATGGCCGATCCGGATCGGTTTGATGCCATCGTCGTCACCAATCTGTGTGTGCCGACCGCCAGCGGCGTACCGCTCCGGCTGCTGCCGGACGAGATCAACGGCGTGCGCATCGTCGGCATCGACGTGCCGGGCTTTGGCGTGCCGACCCATGCCGAGGCCAAGGACGTTCTGGCCGGGGCGATGCTGAATTACGCCCGCAAGGAGATCGAGGCCGGCCCGGTCGCGCGCCCCGAAAGCGGCAAGTCCGACCGTCCGACAGTCAGTCTGCTGGGCGAGATGTTCCCGGCCGATCCGATGATGATCGGCGCGATGCTGGCGCCCATGGGCCTGGCTGCCGGACCGGTGGTGCCCTGCCGCGAATGGCGCGAGCTTTATGCGGCGCTGGACTGTGGCGCCGTGGCGGCGATCCATCCCTTCTACACCGCTGCCGTGCGCGAATTCGAAGCCGCCGGGCGCCCCATCGTCGGGTCCGCCCCAGTGGGCCACGATGGCACCGCGACCTGGCTTGCCAATATCGGCGACGCCTTCGGGATTTCGAAAGACCAGCTTGCGGCGGCACAGAATGCATTCCTGCCCGCGATCAAGGGCGCGCTGCAGGCGGCACCGATCAACGGAACGATCACGCTTTCGGGCTACGAGGGATCGGAGCTTCTGGTGGCGCGATTGCTGGTCGAAAGCGGCGCGGACCTGCGCTATGTGGGCACGGCCTGCGCGAAATCGCCGTGGTCGGCCGATGATGCGGCCTGGCTCGAATCCAAGGGCATCAAGGTCAAGTATCGCGCGTCGCTCGAGGATGATTGCGCCGCGATGGAAGCGGTGCAGCCGGATCTGGCCATCGGCACGACGCCTGTGGTGCAGAAGGCCAAGCAGTTTGGGATTCCGGCGCTGTATTACACCAACCTCATCTCCGCGCGGCCCCTGATGGGACCGGCGGGCGCGGGATCGCTGGCCGAAGTGATCAATGCCGCCATCGCCGGGAAAGAGCGGATGGGCAAGATGAAGGCATTCTTCGAGGATGTCGGCGCGGGCGATACCGCGGGCATCTGGGAAGGCAGCCCCAACCGCCGCCCCGAATTCCGCGCGCAGAACCTCAAGAAGCTCGAACGCGCCGAGAAGGCCCGTGTCGCGGCCAACGGGGGCGTGAAATGCTGATCCAGGACCACGATCGCGCGGGCGGATACTGGGGGGCGGTCTATGCCTTCTGCGCCGTCAAGGGATTGCAGGTGGTGATCGACGGCCCTGTGGGTTGCGAGAACCTGCCGGTCACCTCGGTGTTGCACTATACCGATGCGCTGCCGCCGCATGAACTGCCGATTGTCGTCACCGGTCTTGCCGAGGATGAGATGGGCAAGGGCACCGAAGAGGCGATGGAGCGGGCTTGGAAAGTGCTCGACCCGGCGCTGCCCGCGGTGGTCGTCACAGGCTCCATCGCCGAGATGATAGGCGGCGGGGTCACGCCGCAGGGCACCAACATCCAGCGCTTCCTGCCGCGGACCATCGACGAGGATCAGTGGCAAAGTGCGGACCGCGCGATGACCTGGATCTTTACCGAATTCGGCATGACCAAGGGCCGGATGCCGCCCGAGAAGAAGCGCGAAGAGGGGGCCGCCCCCCGCGTCAACATCCTCGGGCCGATGTACGGCACGTTCAACATGCCCTCGGACCTCGCAGAGATCCGCAGGCTGGTCGAAGGCATCGGCGCCGAGGTCAACATGGTGATGCCGCTGGGCGCGCACCTGGCCGAAATGCGCAACCTGGTGAATGCCGATGTGAACATCTGCATGTACCGCGAATTCGGCCGGGGCCTGTGCGAATGCCTGGGCAAACCCTACCTGCAGGCACCCATCGGGGTGGAAAGCACGACAAAGTTCTTGCGCACCCTGGGCGAGATGCTGGAACTGGATCCCGAACCGTTCATCCAGCGCGAAAAGCATTCGACGCTGAAGCCGGTCTGGGATCTCTGGCGGTCGGTCACGCAGGATTTCTTTGCCACCGCGAACTTCGCAATCGTGGCGAACGAAACCTATGCGCGCGGCATCCGCAACTACCTTGAAAACGACCTTGGCCTGCCGTGTGCCTTTGCCGTCGCGCGGACCGCGGGCAAGAAGACCAACAACGAAGAGGTCCGGGCCATGCTGCACAGCAAACGCCCGCTCGTCGTCATGGGATCGATCAACGAAAAGATGTACCTGGCCGAGATGAAGGCGGGCCACGGGCCGCAGCCGACGTTCATTCCGGCCAGCTTTCCGGGTGCGGCGATCCGGCGGCACACCGGCACGCCAATGATGGGCTACGCGGGTGCGACGTACCTGCTGCAAGAGGTGTGCAACGGGCTTTTCGATGCGCTTTTCCACATCCTGCCGCTGGGCACCGAGATGGACAAGACCGATGCCACGCTCACCCCGCTGCGCCGGGATTTCCCGTGGGACGCGGATGCCCAGGCCGAACTTGACCGGATCGTGGCCACGCATCCGGTGCTGACGCGGATTTCAGCCGCCAAGAATTTGCGCGACGCGGCAGAGGCCGCAGCGCTGAAACAAGGGGCCGAACGGGTCGTGATCGAAACCGTTCGCCAGCTTTCGACTTCAACAGGAGGACCGACATCGTGACGGACTTTACCTCGAACGGGCCGCGCGCCCATCGGAGCACGCAGAAGCGTGGCACCGAATTCCTTTTCTACTTCACGCTCATTTTCCTCGTGGCGGTGCCTTTCGCCACGGTGTTCTGGGTCGTGGAGGTGTTCCAGAAGCAGACGCTCAACCTGCACGGGCCGCTGGCCCGGGCCTGGGCCGAAGCCGACCGGATCACACCGCTCATTTTCCAGGCCTGAAAGCCCTGGAATCCGAAACTGACTGTCCGGGGGCAACCCCGTGCAGACAGGCCCGCGGGGGTTCGCCCCCAAAGGACCCAGCCGCAGGGGTTGCGGCGTCAGCAATAACATTCCGGAGGAAAGTTCATGGCTGATAATTCCGACCTGTCCTTCACAGGTCTTACTGACGAGCAGGCCCAGGAGCTGCATTCCGTCTACATGAGCGGCCTTTGGCTGTTCTCGGCGGTTGCAGTGGTCGCACACCTTGCGACCTTCATCTGGCGTCCGTGGTTCTGAGGGAGACATAGAAAATGGCAAAGTTCTACAAGATCTGGCTCGTCTTCGACCCCCGTCGCGTGTTCGTGGCGCAGGGTGTCTTTCTCTTCCTGCTGGCAGCAATGATCCACATGGTCGTGCTGGCAAACGGTGTGAACTGGTTCGAAACCGCCGCATCGGCAGGCATGTAAGCGCCCGAAACGGGCGATGCTTGCACGTCAAGACAGCATCGCCGCGGGCAGCCGACGCATGTCGCCGGTTGCCCGCGGCAAACCAAAAAACGAATTGAAATGACGGTCGACGTCCTGACACGACGCGCCGCCAAACGCGGAGATCAAGAAGATGGCCTTGCTCAGCTTCGAGAAAAAATATCGCGTCCGCGGAGGGACGCTGATCGGCGGCGATCTGTTCGACTTCTGGGTAGGCCCCTTCTACGTGGGCTTTTTCGGGGTCACGACCGCCTTCTTCGCCTTGTTGGGAACCATCCTCATTTTCTGGGGCGCGGCGCATCAGGGCACATTCAACCCTTGGCTTATCAACATCGCGCCGCCTGACCTGAGCTATGGTCTGGGTGCGGCGCCGCTGATGGAAGGCGGGCTGTGGCAGATCATCACGATCTGTGCGACCGGCGCGTTCATCAGCTGGGCGCTGCGCGAGGTCGAGATCTGCCGCAAGCTGGGCATCGGTTATCACGTGCCCTTTGCCTTTGCCTTCGCGATCCTGGCCTATGTCACGCTGGTGATCTTCCGGCCGCTGCTGATGGGCGCCTGGGGGCACGGCTTTCCCTATGGCATCTTCAGCCACCTCGACTGGGTCAGCAACACCGGCTACGCCTATCTGCACTTCCATTACAACCCGGCCCACATGCTGGCGGTGACACTGTTCTTCACCACCACACTGGCGCTCGCGTTGCATGGCGGTCTGATCCTGTCGGCGGCCAACCCCGAAAAGGGCGAGGAGATGAAGACGCCGGATCACGAAGACACGTTCTTTCGCGATTTCATCGGCTATTCCATCGGAACGCTGGGCATTCACCGCCTGGGCTTCCTGCTCGCAATCAATGCCGTCTTCTTCTCGGCGGTCTGCATCATCATCTCGGGCCCGGTCTGGACCAAGGGCTGGCCGGAATGGTGGAACTGGTGGCTGGAGCTTCCGCTCTGGGGCTCAAACGTGGGGATGTAAGACATGATCGAATATCAGAACATATTCACGCAGGTCCAGGTCCAGGGCGCCCCCGAATGGGGTATGGACGACAGCGGCAAGGCCAAGGCCGAACGCGGCACCTGGGCCCGGTTTTCCACCCTCGTGGGCTGGATCGGAAACGCACAGCTTGGCCCTGTCTACCTGGGCTGGACCGGGCTGCTGTCGATCCTGACCGGGATCCTCGCGCTCAACATCATCGGGATCAACATGCTGGCGCAGGTCGGCTGGTCGATCCCGGAGTTTCTGCGCCAGGGCTTCTGGCTGGCGTTGGAACCGCCAAGCCCCGAATACGGGCTGACCATCCCGCCGCTCTATGACGGCGGCTGGTACATCATCGCCAGCTTCTTTCTGCTGGTGTCGGTGATGACCTGGCTTCTGCGCAGCTACCTGCTGGCGGCAGAGCACAAGATGGGCAAGCACGTCTTCTGGGCCTTTGCCAGCGCTGTGTGGCTGTTCCTCGTGCTGGGTCTCTTCCGCCCGATCCTGATGGGATCGTGGTCAGAGGCGGTGCCCTACGGCATCTTTCCGCACCTCGACTGGACCACGGCGTTCAGCATCCGGTACGGCAACCTCTACTACAACCCGTTCCACTGCCTCTCGATCGTCTTCCTTTATGGCTCGGTTCTGCTGTTTGCCATGCACGGGGCGACGATCCTGGCCGTGACCCGCTACGGCGGCGACCGGGAGCTTGAGCAGATCGTCGACCGCGGCACCGCCTCGGAACGCGCGGCCCTGTTCTGGCGCTGGACCATGGGCTTCAACGCCACGATGGAAGGCATTCACCGCTGGGCTTGGTGGTTTGCGGTACTGACCCCGATCACGGGCGGCATCGGCATCCTGCTCACCGGTACGGTCGTGGACAACTGGTTCATCTGGGCCCAGGAGCATCACTTCGCTCCGATGTATGACGGCAGCTACGGCTACGATGCATACGGCTCTTATGAAGCCTTCATTGGACAGGAGAACTGATATGCTTCCCCAATGGTTCAACAAGTGGAACTCGGAGAACAAGACCGACATCTACGGTCCTGCGATCCTGGTGGGGGCATGCGGTGCGGCGGTCCTCGTCGTGGCGGCGCTGGTCAGCTTTGGCCAGCCTGCCGCCACCGACAGCCTGCAGACCGGGCCGCGCGGCACCGGGATGTCCCGACCCGAGTTCAAGGCCGACCTCGCCACCCCCGATCCCACGATCGAGGCGATGTATACCGACGAACCCTTCGTGCCCGAGGGCGGTGAAACGCTGGCCAAGGATGCCTATGAGAACGTCCAGGTGCTGGGCGATCTGACCGAGGACAACTTCAACCGGGTGATGGCTGCCATCACCCAGTGGGTTGCCCCCGAACAGGGCTGTGCCTACTGCCACGGCGATGTCGGCATCGAGGAATACGGCAACGACGATCTTTACACCAAGGTCGTGTCGCGCCGGATGATCGAGATGACCCAGAACCTGAACGAGAACTGGGATGGTCACGTGAACGCCAACAAAGAGGTCGGCGTGACCTGCTACACCTGCCACCGCGGTCAGAACGTGCCGTCGGACATCTGGTTCAAGCTGGGCGAAGTCAGCGCGCCGATGACTGGCTGGGGCGGCGTGCAGAACAAGGTGACGATGCAAAGCTCCTACACCTCGCTGCCGTCCGACGCGCTCGAGGCCTATCTGCTGAACGGCGAGTCGATCAAGGTGCACGACCTTGAATCGCATGTCGATATCAAGCCGACCGCCGAGGACTACCCATCCTGGCAGGATGCCGAACGCACCTTCTCGCTGATGAACTATGTCAGCAACTCGCTGGGTGTGAACTGCGTCTTCTGTCACAACAGCCGCGCCTTCTACGACGCGGGGCAGGTGACGCCGCAATGGGCGACCGAGCTTCTGGGCATCGACATGGTGATCGAGCTGAACAACGACTATCTCGTGCCGCTGCAGGACGTCTATCCGCCGGAACGGCTTGGCCCGGTCTTTGCCGACGCGCCCAAGGCTGCCTGCCGGACCTGCCACAAGGGCTATCAGCAGCCGCTGCAGGGCACCAACGTGATCGGCAACTATCCCGAGCTCGCCGCTTCGGGTCCGCCGGACTACGAACAATAACGGGCAGGGGCGGTTTCGCGCCGCCCCGCCCCAGCCGGATCCGGTCGGATCACTCCCATGAACCGACCGGGTGTCGGGGCTCAACACCCCGGTTCCCTTCCTGTTGGCTACAGGAGCGGCGTCACGTCCTGGGCACCCCCCGTAGAGGACGTGACGCCAACCACCCATCCTCGCAGGAGGCTGCCATGACCAGACCCGAAACCCCGACACTCGACCGCATCGCCGGCCCCGCCGATCTGCGGCAGATGGACGACACGACGCTGGCGCGCCTGTCTGACGAGCTGCGGTCCGAGGTGATCTCGGCCGTGTCGGAAACCGGCGGGCACCTGGGGTCCTCTCTGGGTGTCGTCGAACTGGCCGTGGCGATCCACGCCGTCTTCAACACCCCGATGGACAAGCTTGTATGGGATGTCGGTCACCAGTGCTATCCGCACAAGATTCTGACCGGCCGCCGCGATCGGATCCGCACGCTGCGGCAGAAGGATGGGTTGTCCGGCTTCACCAAGCGCGCGGAATCCGAATTCGACCCCTTCGGCGCCGCACATTCCTCGACCTCGATCTCGGCCGCGCTGGGCTTTGCCGTCGGGCGCGACATGGGCCGCCCCACCGGCGACGCGATTGCCGTGATCGGCGACGGTTCGATCAGCGCCGGGATGGCGTACGAGGCGATGAACAACGCGGGCCACGAAGGGCGGCGGATGTTCGTCATCCTCAACGACAACGAAATGAGCATCGCGCCACCGGTGGGGGCGATGTCCTCCTATCTCTCGCGGCTGTATGCGAACGAGCCGCTGGCGCGGATGAAATCGCTGGCGGAAGGGTTCGAATCCGCGCTGCCCGCCCCGATGCGCGACGGCGCAAAGCGCGCGCGCCAGCTTGTGACGGGCGCGATTGCCGGCTCCGGCACCCTGTTCGAAGAACTTGGGTTCGAATACATCGGCCCGATCAACGGCCACGACATGACCCAGCTGCTGCCGGTGCTGCGCGCCGCGCGCGCCCGCGCCACCGGTCCGGTGCTGATCCACGTCTGCACCGTCAAGGGCAAGGGCTTTGCCCCCGCTGAAACCAGCGCCGACCGTGGCCACGGCGTGTCCAAGTTCGATCCGGTGACCGGGGCGCAGGCGAAATCCAAACCCAACGCCCCCAGCTACACCAAGGTGTTCGGCGAGGCGCTGACGGCCGAGGCCGCGCGTGATCCCAACATCGTCGCCGTGACGGCGGCCATGCCCTCGGGCACCGGGGTGGATATCCTGGCCAAACGCTTTCCCGCCCGCGTCTTCGACGTGGGCATCGCCGAACAGCATGGCGTGACCTTTGCCGCCGGCATGGCCGCCAGCGGGCTGAAGCCGTTCTGCGCGATCTATTCCACCTTCCTGCAGCGCGGCTATGACCAGATCGTGCACGATGTGGCCCTGCAAGGCCTGCCGGTGCGCTTTGCCATCGACCGCGCCGGGCTGGTGGGCGCCGACGGGGCCACCCATGCGGGGGCCTTCGACATCGCCTATCTCTCCAACCTGCCCGGCTTTACCGTCATGGCCGCCGCAGATGAGGCGGAACTGGTGCATATGGTCGCCACCGCCGCCGCGCATGACGCGGGGCCCATCGCGTTCCGCTATCCGCGCGGCAGCGGCACCGGTGTGACCCTGCCGGACCGCGGCGAGGTGCTGCAGATCGGCAAGGGCCGCGTGTTGAGCGAAGGCACCGACGTGGCGCTCCTGTCCTTTGGCGCGCACCTTGAGGAATGCAGGGAGGCGGCGATGCTGCTTGAATACGACGGGATCAGCGTCACTATTGCCGATGCCCGCTTTGCCAAGCCGCTCGACATGGAGCTGATCACCCAGCTGGCCCGCCATCACAAGGCGCTCATCACCATCGAGGAAGGTGCGCGCGGCGGCTTTGGCGCGCATGTTCTGCAGGAAATGGCGGCGCGCGGTCTGCTGGATCGCGGACTAGCGGTTCGCACGCTGACGCTGCCGGATCGGTTCATCGATCAGGCCAGCCCCGACGAGATGTATGCCGATGCGGGCCTCACGCGGAAGGACATTGCCACCGCGGCCTGCCAGGCGTTGGGGCGGGATCAGAAGATCGTTCCGCTCCGCTCGGTCTGAGATATCGTAGGGTGGGTTTGTAACCCACCTTTCGCCAACGCCGTCATGGTGGGTTGAAAACCCACCCTACGCTGGTCCGGAAAAATCGGGGAAAACCGGTCAGGCCTGCGCCAGCATCTCTGGCGAAAAGATCCTGTCGGCATAGGTATCGAGATAGATCCGCAGCCAGGGCGTGAACCGGGCCGGGGTAGCCTTGACCTGCTCCAGAAGCGCGCCGTAGCTGACCCATGCGGTGTCCATCACCTCTTCGGGGTTGGGCACCAGCGGCATGTCGGCCCCGGCGTCTGCGACAAAGATGTCGACGACCTCGTGTTCGATCAGCCCGCCACCCACATCGGCGCGGTATTCCACCCGGTCGCGGTAGTCCGGCACCAGCCCGGTGATCCCCAGTTCCTCGGACAGACGACGCTGAGCGCAGTCAAGGCTGGCCTCGTCCCAGTCGGGATGGGTGCAGCAGGTGTTCGCCCACAGACCGGGCGTGTGATACTTGCCCAACGCGCGGCGCTGGATGAGCACCTGTCCGTCGCGGATCACGAAAACCGACACGGCCTTGTGGCGCAGGCCTTTGACATGCGCCTCGAGCTTGTCCACGGGCACCAGTTGGCCGTCGACCCATGCCGGTATCTCAATCGTCATACATGCGTCTCCCGGACGAGGCCGGTCAGATGACCCAGGTTCTTCAACCCGATCTTGATATGTGCCATCGGCCGCGCCTTCACGAGCTTCTTGTTCATATAGGCCTCGAACGTCAACCGCTGCACGTCGATGTCATGGCACAGCGACACGAAGCGTTCGCGCCGGGAATCGCTGCGGTAATAGGCGTTCTGCATCGACGCCAGCACCCGGAACACCGTCTTGTGCTCGCGCATGAACAGCTTGCGCGCCAGCATCAGGTTCTTGACCTTGCCGGTGGCCAGCGTCGCCGCGGCGGCGGTGGCGGCCACGCGCCCGCCGACCATGGCGTAATAGATGCCTTCGCCCGAGGACGGCGCCACGACGCCGGCGGCGTCACCGGCCAACACCACGTCCAGGCCGTTGTCCCAGCGGTCCAGCGGCTTTAGCGGGATGGGCGCGCCTTCGCGGCGCAGGGTTTCGCAATCCGTCAGACCGCTGGCCGCGCGCAGATCGGCGGTGGCCTGTTTGAGGTTCACGGACCCCACCTCGGTTCCCATGCCGACCGAACAACTGTCGCCATGCGGAAACACCCAGCCGTAGAAATCCGGGCTGATCGCGCCGTCATAGATCACGTCGCAGCGTACCGGGTCATAGGTCGCGTTGGCGGGCGGGGCCTTGATGATCTCGTGATAGGCAAGAACATAGGGAATACTGTCGCCGCCCGGCACTTCGGTCCGCCCGACGCGGGAGCGCGCGCCATCGGCCCCGATGATGAGTTTCGTTTCAAGCGTGCGTTCTTCGCCGCTGGCCTTTTCGCGGTAGACGACGCGGGTTCCGTCCTGCCGCTCGATCCGCAGGTAGGTGCCGGTGAAAAGCTCCGCTCCCGCCGCGACCGCGCGCTCGCGCAGGAACGGGTCGAAATCCTTGCGATCCACCATGCCGACAAAGCCGTTTTCGATCGGGATATCGACCTGCCGCCCGGTGGGAGAGATCATGCGGGCGGTGTTGACCTTGGCCACCAGCTGTTCGTCGGTGATGTGGAAATCCTCCATCAGCCGGGGCGGGATCGCGCCGCCGCAGGGTTTGATCCGTCCGTCGCGGTCCAGCAGCGCCACGCGGTGACCCGAGCGGGCCAGATCCTCGGCGGCGGTGGCGCCGGACGGCCCGCCGCCCACAACAACAACATCGAACATCGTCATTCTCCCGGTACCAGTTGAGCTGCGGGCGCGCGGCCCTGCAGAACGCGCGCGGCCATCACGGCCGCGGCAAGAAAGAGCGTTGCTTCGAACAGGAAGACCGCGCCAAAGGCCTGCGCGTCGGGCATCTGCACGCGCATGATGTCGACCGCCGCTGCGCCCAGCAGCCCACCGAACCCGGCGGCGATGGCTTGCGCCGCACCCCAAAGGCCCATCCGCGTGCCTTCGCGCGATCCGCGCCCATCACTGGCCAGCGCCATCATCGATCCGATGGCGGCGACGGCAAAGACGCCGTTGAAGAATCCCAGCGCCACGGTCGCGGGCATCAGCGGCGCGCCGATGCCGGTGCTGCCAAGGCTGGCGATGGCGACAAGGCTGGCCGCCGACCCGATACAGCCCGCGACCACCCAGTTGCGCAGCGATCCCAGCCGCAGGACGGTGGCCGCGATGCCGACCGTCAGCATGCCCAGGAACACCCCGCCGTTCTGCGCACCCGAGAGAGTGGTGGACTGGCCGGGCGTGAAGGCAAAGACCAGGCCGGCATAGGGTTCCAGGATCAGTTCCTGCATGAAATAGGCGGTCATGGACAGAAACACGAAAAGGGTGAAGTTCCGCGCCTTGGGTTCGGCCCAGACCTCGACCAATCCCTGCCGGAACGGCATCGGCTCGGCCTGCGGCTGTGCGACCACGCGGCGTTCGATGCCCCAGACGGCGAGGCAGGTCATGCCCAGGGCCACGGCGGTGACGATGCCCACGATTTTCAGCAGCAGCGCGGGTGAATAGGGATCAAGGAACCCGCCGACGACACCGGCGGTCATCGCGATGCCGAAAATCATCATCAGCCAGGTGATTGTCGCTGCCGCGGCGCGGCGGTGCGGGGCGGTGGCGGTGGCCAGTAACGCCAGGAGCGATGTGCCCGACGCGCCGACGCCCAGCCCGATCAACGCATAGGCCAGCACCGAAAGGGTCAGCCCGGCGGCAAAGCTCGTCTGCATCACCACCACACCGAGCGCCGCCAGCATCCCGCCCAGGGCAAGCGTGGCCATGCCGCCGATGATCCAGACCGTGCGGTTGCCGCCGGTGTCGGACCGGAAGCCCCAGTTGGGTCGGGTGATCTGGATGCCGTAGTGCAGCGCGACCAGCAGCCCGGGCAGCACGGCGGGCAGGGCCAGTTCGACCACCATCAGCCGGTTCAGAGTCGATGTGGTCAGAACGACGATCGCGCCCAGGGCCATCTGCACGAGACCCAACCGGACGATGGAAAGCCAGGTCAAGGTCATTGCAAAGTTTCCAATCCGCGCAGAGCATAGGCGGTCACCATCATGCCGCTGATGTACATCAGCACGCCGGTGCCGTTATACCACGGCGCCTTGGCGCGCGGATCTCGCAGCATCACCGACATGGCCCAGACCTGCCCCAGCAGCAGCGCGCTGACGCCCGCGCCGTGCAACGGCTTGCCCCAGTAGAAAAGCGCCCCGATCACCACGATCTGCGGCACGGCCATCACCACGCAGGCGACCTTTGCCGCACGTTCGGGGCCAAGCGTGACGGGCAGGGAGTTGACGCCCATCTGGCGGTCACCCTCAAGCGCCTTGAAATCATTGAGCGTCATGATCCCATGCGCGCCGATACCGTAGAGCAGGGCGACAAGGATCACCGGAAGCGCGGGCAGGGTCTGCGCCAGAACAGCGGCACCGGTGAACCAGGGCAGGGATTCATAGGACAGCCCCACGAGGCCCGGTCCCCACCAGCCCGACCGTTTCATTCGGACGGGTTCGGCAGAATAGGCCCAGGCCGCCAGCACGCCGACGCAGGTCGCGACAAACCCCCAGGTGCCCAGAAGCGATCCGACGGCCAGCGAAAGAACCGACATCGCCAGCGCGATCCAAAGGCCCCAGCGCCCGGGAATGCGGCCCGACGGGATCGGGCGGTCGGGTTCGTTGATGGCGTCCACATGCCGATCGCACCAGTCATTTGCCGCCTGGCTCATTCCGCAGACGATGGGCCCGGCCAGGATCACGCCCAGAACCACCAAGGCCCACTGCCCACCAACGGCATGACCCGAGGACACGATACCGCAAAGATAAGCCCACATCGGGGGAAACCACGTGACGGGCTTGATCAGCCGCAGCATTGCTGCGGGATCCGGATAGGTACGAGAGTGTAAACCTGTGCTGACAGTCATGTGTCAACTAGACACGACAAATCGAGTCGGTGCAAGCCTGATGGCAGGATCGCGCTGCTAGTCGTCGCCGTTGCCCGGCTTGTCCAGCAGGCCGTATTTGCGCAGCTTCACGTAAAGGCTTTGCCGAGACAGGCCCAGCATCTCGGCCGCGGCGACGCGGTTGTTGCGCGTCAGGTTCACGGCCGTTTCGATGCACATCTTTTCCACCACGTCGGTGGTTTCCGACACGATCTCTTTCAACGAGGCTGAGCCGACAAGCTCCATCACGTTGCGGTTCGAATCCTCGGACGCATGTGCGGGGGCCTTGCGGATCGCATCGACGCGGCTGGCGTCGCGGATCACAAAGCCCAGTTCAGGATCGTTGCGGTCATTGAGATAGGTGGCCGACATTTCCACCGCGGTCTTGGCGCCCAGATCGTTCATAAGCTTGGTGGAGTACATCCGCATCTGTCCGGACCGCCGGGCATTTTCGATCAGGACCGACATATCGATCTGCCCGCGCCCCAGAAACTCGGACAGGTTGCGGCCTTTGACATCGGCCAAGTGCGCGGCATCGACCAGATCAAGAAAGCTGTCGTTGCAGGCCGAAATGCTGCCGGTGATCCCGGTAAAGACGATCGCGTCCGACCCCTTTTCGAAGAGAACGCCAAGGTTCAGGCTCAGTCCGTCCTGATGGCGCGTGCTGTCGCCGGGCGCTTCGATCCGGCAGATCAGCACCCGTTCGCCTGCGACCCGGAAGACCGAGGATGTCAGCAGCACGCGCTGCCGCCCGCGCCGGGTCTGCACCTCGTACCCGCCGGTGGTTTCCGACAGCGAATTGTTGATCAGGGTTTCGGTCAGCTCATCGTTGCGGCGGTCGCGAAACCCGTCGGCAAAGACCGATCCGATCAGATCCTCGCGCGTGGATCCCAGGGCCGATGCCGCCGCTTCGTTGAGATCCTTGATGCGCCCGTCGCTGACCGAAACAAAGACCACCGCGTCGCGCACGGTGCGCAGGAGCAAGCGGTAGCGCGCGTCGAATTCGCGCCGCGCCTCGTACCCCTGCTCCAGCGACATCTGCGCCTGCACGAGCTGTTGCTGGGTTTCGGCAATCGGGCGCAGGTCACGGCCGAGCATCAACAGCGACTTTTCGTTGCCGAAGGGGTGAAAGCTGTAGCGCACGGGAAATTCCCAGACCGCGTTGTCGGCGTGGTTCAGCTCGACCGCCTTGGTCGGCGCTTCGCCCTTGTTGAACTTGGCCAGTACCGCATCGAACTTCGGCACGCTTTCAACGGTCAGGAATTCGCGGATCGACCGCCCTTCCCAATGATCGAGCTTTCCCAGAGAGGTGTCGTTCTGATTGATCAGCACCGACAGGATCTTTCCGTCCTCGGTGATGGCCAACGCGATATCGGAGGCGACAGCGATGATGCTGGACAGGAACTCCGGTTCGATCAGGGGGACCGAACCGTTCGTCCAAAAGCTGGATCCGCCACTCTTCATCTACTGCGCCACAGACCGGGTCTTGTGCCTCTTGCTCTCACAAAGTTTGAACGCCGCGCGCGCATCGGTGGTGACCAGATCGACGCCGGTCTTTTCCTTGACCCCGTCCGTCAGCTGGCAGACCAGCCCGCCCAGGACCAGCGGCGGCACGATATTCGACGTTGCGCGGATGCGTTTAACCAGTTTCGCGATGGGTGCAAGCGCATCGGCGCGTGAGGTCGAGAACATCACCAGGTCATAGATGTCTTCCGACAACACTTGCATCAGAGTGGCCGAATCAGGGCCGAAGAGGATTCGCACCGACGCGCCCAGTCTGCGCAACTGCGCCGCGGCGACATGCGGGCCCAGGGTGTGGCTGTCGTCGGCCTGCAGGATCAACAGCATCTGGATGTCCTGATCGCCGGTACCGGCCTTGAAGCTCCAGGGCGGGGCCAGAATCGTCAGCAGCCCCTGCAGACGCGCCGTGGCGATGGTCACATGGGCAAAGCTGATCACGTCGTCGACCCACATCTGCCCCAGCCGCCGGGCCGCTTCGGGAATGTAGATATCGACCGTCTGGTCAGGGCCGACCCGGTTGGTGCGCAGTTGCTGCAAAAGCGTCGCTGCGTCGAACTCTTCCGTTGCCAGAGTGGCCTCGACCAGCATCTGCACTACGCTGGACCGGACAGTGCGGCATCCTTCGTCGTTCTTGTCGCTCAGGGCAGAGATGACGGCAGAGGCGAGCACAGAAATATCGGCCCGGTCGCGGGCGTCCGTCTGGCGATCATCTGTGTAAGTCTCGTTCATCAATACTTGCCTCGGCGCTTTAAACCACGGTGTCTGACCGGCGACAACGGCGCGGGCAAAGCTGTGCTATTCTCTGAAACGTGCCCCTCATTGTCAAAGAGAATTGACACAATCACCCCTTTAAAGGGGCCGGGGTCTCGTTCGAACGGCCATTATACACCGTTTTTCTTATGAAAAATGCGATGTTCCACAGAGTTTGCCCGCGACGGTGGCTCAAAAACTGTCAGATTTGAATGTGTAAGTTTCAATTGACACTTTTGAAGGGCAGGCGTTAGTTTTGAAGCTGTGTCACACTTGGAATCGCAAATGTCCCTCGCGTTATCGCCCGGAAAATCGCCCGGCCCGCTCTATACTCCGGAAGAGCGTGCGCGCCGCGATGCGACTGTCTGGACCCTCATCCAGGGCATTCTCGCGCCGCTGCAGTTCCTGGTCTTCCTGATCTCTCTCGCGCTTGTGCTGCGCTATCTTCTGACCGGGCTTGGGTACGAGGCCGCGACCTGGTCGATCCTGATCAAGACCGCGCTCTTGATCACCATCATGATCACCGGTGCGATCTGGGAAAAAGTGGTTTTCGGTCAATATCTTTTCGCCGCCGCCTTCTTTTGGGAAGACGTCTTTTCCTTCGTCGTGATCACCCTGCATGCAGCTTATGTCTGGGCGCTGTTCTCGGGCGCGCTCGACCCTGCCGGACTGATGGTTCTGGCGCTGGCGGCCTACGGTGCCTACGTCATCAACGCGGGCCAGTTCGTGCTGAAACTGCGGCAGGCAAGGCTGCAATCGGGGGCCACGGCATGACCGGACATTTCCCCCCACCCCCCGCGCGCGGATGCTCTGACACGCCGGTGCTGAAGGAACGCGGCCAGCACGAGGTTTTCTGCGGCCTGACGGGAATCATCTGGCTGCACCGCAAGATGCAGGATGCGTTTTTCCTTGTTGTCGGCAGCCGCACCTGCGCGCATCTGCTGCAATCGGCGGCCGGCGTGATGATCTTTGCCGAGCCGCGCTTTGCCACCGCGATCCTCGAAGAGACCGACCTTGCCGGTATGGCCGACGCGCAGGAAGAGCTGGACCGCGTGGTCACGCAGCTTCTGGAGCGCCGCCCGGACATCCGGCAGCTGTTCCTCGTCGGGTCCTGCCCGTCCGAGGTCATCAAGCTCGACCTGGGTCGCGCCGCCGAACGGATGAGCGCGCAATTCGCCCCGCGCGTGCGGGTGCTGAACTATTCGGGCTCGGGGATCGAGACGACGTTCACCCAAGGCGAAGACGCCTGCCTTGCCGCGATGGTGCCGGTGCTGCCGGACACTGACGCGCGCGAGCTGCTGATGGTTGGCGCGCTGCCGGACGTGGTCGAGGAACAGGCGCTGGGCCTGTTGCACGACATGGGCATCGACAAGGTGCGGGTGCTGCCCGCGCACAGCGTCGATGACGACTATGGCATCGGCGCCAACACGGTTTTCGCGCTGACCCAGCCGTTTCTGGGCGACACCCATGCGGCGTTGATCCGTCGCGGCGCCCGCCATATCGCCGCCCCCTTCCCCTTTGGTGAAGAGGGCACAACCGCCTGGCTGTCCGCCATCGCCGCCGAATTCGACGTGGATGCAGCGACCTTCGAGCGGGTCACCGCCGCCCCCCGCGCCCGCGCCCGCAAGGCCGTGGCGCAGGCGTCCGAGGCGCTGCGCGACCGGTCGGTCTTTTTCTTCCCCGACAGCCAGCTTGAGATTCCGCTGGCGCGGTTCCTGACCCGCGAATGCGGCATGCAGGCGGTCGAGGTTGGCGTGCCCTTCCTGCATCGCGCGATCATGTCGCCCGATCTCGATCTGCTGGCCGAGGGGCCTGCCCTGTCCGAAGGGCAGGATGTCGACAAGCAGCTGGCGCGCTGCCGCGACGCCCGGCCCGACCTCACGGTCTGCGGTCTTGGCCTGGCCAACCCGCTCGAGGCCGAAGGCATGGCGACCAAGTGGGCGATCGAACTGGTCTTCACCCCGGTGCATTTCTACGAGCAGGCAGGGGACCTCGCAGGTCTCTTCTCGCGCCCGCTGCGCCGCCGTGGCCTGCTCAAGCTGGAGGCGGCGGAATGAAGCTGACGGTCTGGACATACGAAGGACCGCCGCACGTGGGCGCGATGCGGGTCGCCACCGGGATGAAGGGGCTGCATTACGTGCTGCACGCGCCGCAAGGCGACACCTATGCCGACCTGCTTTTTACCATGATCGAACGCCGCGATCATCGCCCGCCGGTCACCTACACGACCTTTCAGGCGCGCGATCTGGGTGCTGATACCGCGAACCTTTTCAAGACCGCCTGCCTTGACGCCTATGACCGCTTCGAACCCGAGGCGATCATCGTCGGCGCGTCCTGCACCGCCGAGCTGATCCAGGACGATCCCGGCGGCATGTCGGAAACGCTGGGCCTGTCGGTGCCGGTGATCCCGCTGGAACTGCCGAGCTACCAGCGCAAGGAAAACTTCGGCGCGGACGAGACGTTCTTTCAGATTTGCCGCCATCTGGCGCGGCCGGTGGAAAAGACCGCGCGCGTCACCTGCAACCTGATCGGGCCGACGGCGCTTGGGTTCCGCCACCGCGACGACATCACCGAACTGACGGGCCTGCTGCTGGAAATGGGTATCGAGGTGAATGTCGTGGCCCCCATGCCCGCCAGCCCGTCGGATATCCGTCGCCTTGGTGCCGCGCATTTCAACGTTCTGATGTATCCCGAAACCGGCGAATCCGCCTGCCGCTGGATGGAGCGTGAGCTGGGTCTGCCCTTCACCAAGACCGTGCCCATCGGCGTCGGCGCGACCCGCGATTTCGTGGCCGAAGTGGCGGCGCTTTCCGGGATGGACACCGCACTGGACGAAAGCCGCCTGCGCCTGCCGTGGTATTCAGCATCGGTCGATTCCACCTACCTCACCGGCAAGCGCGTCTTCCTGTTCGGGGATGGCACCCATGTCGCCGCCTGCGCCCGGATCGCCCGTGACGAGATGGGCTTCGAGGTAGTGGGCATGGGCTGCTACAACCGCGAACAGGCGCGGCTGATCCGGGGCCTTGCCAAGGAATATGGCGTCGAGGCGCTGATCACCGACGACTACCTCGAGGTCGAGCGCCGCATCGAAGAGCTGGCGCCCGAGATGATCCTCGGCACCCAGATGGAGCGTCACATCGGCAAGCGTCTGGGCATTCCCTGCGCCGTGATCTCCGCCCCCGTGCACGTTCAGGATTTTCCGGCGCGCTATTCCCCGCAGATGGGGATCGAAGGGGCCAACGTGATCTTCGACACCTGGGTGCATCCGCTGGTCATGGGGCTGGAGGAACACCTGCTGCACATGTTCCGCGCCGATTTCGAATTCCACGATGAGGCCGGTGCCTCGCATCACGGTGGCAAGGCCAAGGCGCTGGCAGAGAGCGGGTCCGGTGAACCAACCCCCCGCGGTAGCTCCGAGCCGGAAAAGCATGGGACGTCGGTCGAGGTGGTCTGGCTGCCCGCCGCCGAGAAGGAGCTGAAGAAGATACCGTTCTTCGTGCGCGGCAAGGCGCGGCGCAACACCGAAGTCTTCGCCGCCGAGCGCGGGGTCGGGGAAATCAGCGTCGACACCCTTTACGAGGCAAAGGCCCACTATGCGCGATGAGCTGGGCATCACCGGGGCTGCGCCCTATCTCGTCGTCATCCTGACGCTGGACAGCCATGCGGCAGGGCCGGTGGCCCGCGCGGGCGACCGGCTGGCACGCGATTTTCCGGGGCTGGAAATCAAGGTCCACGCTGCCGCCGAATGGGGCGAAAACCCTGCCGCGCTGGTTGCGGCCAAGGCCGATATCGCCGCCGCGCAGATGATCGTCGCGAACCTGCTGTTCCTTGAGGAACATATTCGCCCGATCCTGCCTGATCTGGCGGCGGCACGCGACCGCGTCGACGGGATGATCGGCATCATCGCCGATGCCGAGATCGTCAAGCTGACCAAGCTTGGCAACCTCGACATGGCGGCGCCGCAGTCGGGCATGATGCAGCTGATGAAGCGGCTGCGCGGATCGTCCAAGCCATCGACCGAAAGCGGCGAGAAGAAGATGCAGATGCTGCGCCGCCTGCCGCGCATCCTGAAGTTCATTCCCGGCAAGGCGCAGGACCTGCGGTCGTGGTTCCTGGTCATGCAGTACTGGCTGGGCGGGTCCGACGACAACATCGAGGCGATGATCCGATACCTGCTGGGCCGATACGCCAGCCGCAAGGAATGGCGCGGCGGGGCGGCCCCGGCACCGCTGGAATACCCCGAGGCCGGTCTTTACCATCCCGATCTGCCCGAGCGTATCACCACCGATCCCGCGGCACTGCCGGCACCGAAATCGCCCGTGGCCACGATCGGGCTGCTTCTGATGCGGTCCTACGTGCTCAGCTCCGATACCGCACATTACGACGCCGTTATCCGCGCCTTCGAGGCGCGCGGCATGCGGGTCATCCCGGCCTTTGCGGGTGGTCTGGACGGGCGCCCCGCCATCGACGGCTTCTTTCGCGACGCCAAGGGCGCCAGGATCGATGCGATGGTGTCGCTGACCGGTTTCAGCCTGGTGGGCGGACCCGCCTATAACGACAATGCGTCGGCCATCGATGTGCTCAAGGGCCTCGATATACCCTACATCGCCGCGCATCCGCTGGAGTTTCAGACGCTGGGCCAGTGGGCCGCGTCGCCGCAGGGGCTGGGGCCCATCGAGACGACGATGCTGATCGCGCTGCCGGAACTCGATGGCGCGACCAATCCCACCGTCTTTGCCGGTCGTCACGGGGCAGAAGGCTGCGGCGGTTGCCGCCATGCCTGCCAGGCCGGCCAGGCGCAAAAGGCGATGTCGCCCTGCCCGGAGCGGATCGGGAAACTGGCCGAAAAGACGCTGCGGCTCGCGCGGCTGCGGCGGATGCGCAACGCGGAACGCAAGGTCGCCATCGTGCTGTTCGGCTTTCCGCCGAACGCCGGGGCGGTCGGCACGGCGGCGTACCTGTCGGTGTTTGAATCGCTATTCAATACGCTTAGCCGTTTGCAGGCCGACGGCTATGCGGTCGAGGTGCCGGAGAGTGTCGCGGCGTTGCGCGAAGCTGTGCTGCAAGGCAATGCCGCCCGGTTCGGGCAAGAGGCGAATGTCGCCGCACACGTGGACGCCGAAACCATCGTGCGCACCACCCCGCATCTGGACGAGATCGAGGCCGTCTGGGGCCCGGCGCCGGGCCAGGTGCAGTCGGACGGGCGCGGCGTTTTCGTACTGGGACAGCGGTTCGGGAATGTCATGGTCGGCGTACAGCCCGCGTTCGGCTATGAAGGCGACCCGATGCGCCTGCTGTTCGAGCGGGGGTTTGCCCCGACGCATGCCTTTGCCACCTTTTACAGCTGGCTGCGCGAGGATTTCGGCGCCGACGTGGTGCTGCATTTCGGTATGCATGGCGCGCTGGAATTCATGCCTGGCAAGCAGGCCGGACCGGGGGCCACGGACTGGCCCGACCGGCTGATCGGCGAGATGCCGAACGTTTATCTTTACGCGTCGAACAATCCGTCCGAGGCGACGCTGGCCAAGCGCCGGTCGGGCGCCGTGACGGTCACGCATCTGACGCCGCCACTGGCGCAGTCGGGGCTTTACAAGGGGCTGGCCGAGCTCAAGGACAGCCTGACCCGCTGGCGCGAGACGGATGCCGATGACGCGGCACGGGGCGAGCTTGAGGCGTTGATCTTCGAACAGGCCGAAGCGGTGGACCTGGGCGGTGTGGCGCCGGGGGCGCTGTGGCTGAAGCTGCTGGAGACCGAGGATGCGCTGATCCCCGACGGGTTGCATGTGATGGGTCGGGGCTACACCGACGCGCAGCGCGCCGATTATCTGGCGCTGATCGACGGCGCGGATGACGACACCCGCGCCCGGGTCGATGCATTGCTGCGGCAGGACACCGAACTGCCCGCGCTGATGCGCGCGCTGGCGGGCCGCTATATCGAACCGGTGCCGGGCGGGGACCTCATCCGGTCGGCCGAGGTGCTGCCCACGGGCCGCAACATCCATGCCTTCGATCCGTTCCGGATGCCGACGGAATTCGCCTGCCGCGATGGCGCACGTCAGGCACAGCTTCTGCTCGACACGCACAAGAGCCTGCCGCGCACCGTGGCGCTGGTGCTTTGGGGATCGGACAACATCAAATCCGACGGCGCGCCGCTGGCACAGGCGCTGGCGCTGATCGGGGCGAAACCGCGGTTCGACAGCTTTGGCCGGATCTCGGGCGCGGACCTCGTGCCGCTGGCCGAGCTTGGGCGCCCGCGCATCGACGTGGTGATGACGCTCTCGGGTATTTTCCGCGACCTGCTGCCGCTGCAGACCCGGATGCTGGCCGAAGCGGCGCTGGCCGCGGCCACGGCGGATGAGCCGCTTGAGATGAATTTCATCCGCGCCCACGCGCTGGAATACGCGCAGACCATGGGCTGCGACATGGAAATGGCCGCCCTTCGGGTCTTTTCCAACGCCGAAGGGGCCTATGGGTCGAACGTCAACGGCCTCGTGGACAGCAGCGCCTTTGGCGACGAGGACGAACTGGCCGACGCTTACGAGGCGCGCAAGAGCTTTGCGTATGGTGTGTCGGGCAAGGCAAGCGCCAACCCGGCGCTGTTGCAGCGCGCGCTCAAGGACGTGGACCTGGCCTATCAGAACCTTGAGTCGGTCGAGTTGGGCGTGACCACGGTCGATCATTACTTTGACACGCTGGGCGGCATTTCCCGCGCGGTGAAGCGGGCCCGCGGCGGGCAGGAGGCGGCGGTCTACATCTCGGACACGACGCGCGGGGCGGGCAAGGTGCGCAGCCTGCGCGATCAGGTCGCGCTCGAGACGCGGTCGCGGTCGCTGAACCCCAAGTGGTTCGAAGGCATGCTCAAGCACGGCAGCGAAGGTGTACGCCAGATCGAGGCGCAGGTGACCAACACGATGGGCTGGTCGGCCACGACTGGGCAGGTGGAACCCTGGGTCTACCAGCGGATTTCGGAAACCTTCGTGCTGGATGCAGAGATGCGCGCGCGTCTTGCCGATCTCAACCCCACCGCGTCGAGCCGGATGGCGAACCGCCTGCTCGAGGCGCATGACCGCGCCTACTGGCAGCCCGATGCGGACACGCTGGCGGCGTTGCAGGACGCGGCAGACGCGCTCGAGGATCGGGTGGAAGGGGTGGCCGCGGAATGATGATGCGTCGCGATATTCGGACCGTCGGACCGGGGCGCTGCCCCGGACCCCGAGGTATTTTTGAACCGGAGAAGCAGGGGCGTTTCGCCCGTGCCGAAAGGAGTCTCTCATGAGCCCGCTCGATACAAAGCAACCGCCCGCGAACCGCGCCTATCTGCGCGAAGCCGCGGGGCTGGAGGCGCGCGGCGTGTCGGCGCCGCCGATCCTGAAGGGGCAGGACGGCGAAGGATCGGTGCAGGTGCATCAGGACGAGTCGATGAAGATCGAAGGCGCGCAGGTCTTTGCGATCTACGGCAAGGGCGGCATCGGCAAGTCGACCACGTCGAGCAACCTGTCGGCGGCGTTTTCGACGCTGGGTAAGCGGGTGCTGCAGATCGGCTGCGACCCCAAGCATGATTCGACCTTCACCCTGACCGGCCAGTTGCAGCCGACGGTGATCGATATCCTCAAGGACGTGGATTTCCATGCCGAGGAACTGCGCCCCGAGGATTTCGTGACCGAAGGGTTCAACGGCGTGAAATGCGTGGAGGCGGGCGGGCCGCCGGCGGGTACGGGATGCGGCGGCTACGTGGTCGGGCAGACGGTGAAGCTCTTGAAGCAGCATCACATGCTGGAAGACACCGATGTGGTGATCTTTGACGTGCTGGGCGATGTGGTCTGCGGTGGTTTCGCGGCCCCCCTGCAGCATGCCGACCGGGCGGTGATCGTCACCGCCAACGACTTCGACAGCATCTATGCGATGAACCGGATCATCCAGGCGGTGGGCGCGAAATCGAAGAACTACAACGTGCGGCTGGCGGGCTGCATCGCCAACCGGTCGCGTGAAACCGACGAGGTGGACCGGTTCTGCGATGTCGTGGGCTTCAACCGCATCGCGCATATGCCCGATATCGATGCGATCCGCCGGTCGCGGCTGAAGAAGAAGACGCTGTTCGAGATGCCCGACGAAGAGGACATCGTGATGGCGCGCGCCGAATACGTGCGGCTGGCGCAGCTGCTCTTTGCCGGCACCGAGGGGCTGGCGCCGCAGTCGCTGCCCGACCGTGAAATCTTTGAACTGCTGGGGTTCGATTAAGTGTCCTACGACGCCACACGCCAACGGGTCGAGCATTATTTCGACCGCACCGCGACCCGCGCCTGGGAGCGTCTGACCTCGGACGCGCCGGTGAGCCGCATTCGCGAAACGGTGCGCCAAGGGCGCGACCGGATGCGCGCTCGCCTGCTGGGCGCGTTGCCGCGTGACCTGACCGGCCTTCGGGTGCTGGATGCGGGCTGTGGCACCGGGCTGATGACCGCCGAACTGGCGCAGCGCGGTGCAGAGGTTGTGGCGGTCGATATCTCGCCCGCGCTGATCGGCATTGCCGAGGCGCGGCTGGACGCGGACCTGCGCGACCGGGTGACCTTTGCCAGCGGCGACATGCTGTCGGCCGATCTGGGCGCGTTCGACCATGTGGTCGCGATGGACAGCCTGATCTACTACACCGGCCGCGACATCCGCGACGCGCTGGGCGGGCTCGCGGCGCGGACCAGAGGCAGCATTGTCTTTACCGTGGCGCCGCGTACGCCGCTCTTGATGACGATGTGGTATGCCGGAAAGCTCTTTCCGCGCGCCGACCGGTCACCGACCATGATCCCGCATGCCGCGCAGACGCTGGGCCGGACCATCGCGCCGCTGCCGCTTCGCGATCTGGGGCGCGTCACCTCGGGCTTCTACATTTCCCAGGCGCTGGAGGTCACGCCATGAGCCGGCCGACGGCCCTCAAGCAGATGACCTTGCGGATGCTGCCGTTTTCCGACGCGGCGTCGGACGGGCTGCCGCTGGGCCAGTTGCTGCGGCTGGCGCTGTTCCAGATTTCCGTCGGCATGGCGGGGGTCATGCTGTTGGGTACGCTGAACCGGGTGATGATCGTCGAACTGTCGGTGCCCGCGACGCTGGTGGCGATCATGGTCGCCTTGCCGGTGCTGATCGCTCCGTTCCGGGCGCTTCTGGGCTTCAAGTCCGACAACTATCGTTCGGCCATCGGGTGGAAGCGCATTCCGTATCTGTGGTTCGGGACGCTGTGGCAGATGGGCGGACTGGCGATCATGCCGTCCTGTCTGCTGGTCCTGGGCGGCGACGTGGTGCACGACGTGCCCTTCGCGGGCGAGGTGCTGGCCGCGCTCGCCTTCATCATGACCGGCTTTGGCATGCACATGACCCAGACCGCCGGGCTGGCGCTGGCGGCCGACCGCGCGACCGAGGAAACCCGCCCCCGCGTCGTGGCGCTGCTTTATGTGATGTATCTGATCGGCATGGGGCTGTCGGCCATCGTGATCGGCTGGCTGTTGCGCGATTTCACCGGGCTGCTGCTGATCCAGGTGGTGCAGGGCACCGCGGTGGTGACGGTGGTGCTGAACGTCGTGGCCTTGTGGAAACAGGAACGCGTGCGCGCCATGACCAAGGCCGAGCGTGACGCGCCGCAGCCGTCGTTCCGCGACGCCTGGGCCGACCTGATGGCAGGCGGCACCGCCGGGCGCCTTCTGGCGGTGATCTTTCTGGGCACCATGGCCTTCAACATGCAGGACGTGCTGTTGGAGCCCTATGGCGGCGAAATTCTGGGCCTGTCGGTGTCGGCGACGACGCTGCTGACCGCAAGTTGGGCCACGGGTGCCTTGGTCGGTTTTGCACTGGCGGCGCGCTGGCTGGCCGGAGGCATCAACCCCTACCGCATGGCCGGACGTGGGATCCTGGCAGGCATCGCGGCCTTCAGCATGGTGATCTTTGCGGCGCCGCTGGGATCGACCGGTTTGTTCTTTGCGGGCGCGACCTGCATCGGGTTCGGCGGCGGGCTGTTCGCCGTGTCGACCCTGACCGCGGCCATGACCATGCCCGCGCAGGGGCTGGCCGGGCGCGGCCTGGCGCTAGGCGCCTGGGGCGCTGCGCAGGCCACGGCGGCGGGCGTGTCGACGCTCATTGGCGGGGCGACCCGTGACGCCGTGAATTCCGTGGCGCTGACCGGCGCCTGGGGCGAGGCGCTGAACAATCCCGCCACCGGCTACAGCCTCGTCTACCACGCCGAGATCGGGCTGCTCTTCATCACTCTTGTCGCGCTGGGGCCGCTTGTCAGCCTGGCGCGGCGCACACCGCATTCACACCAGAAACCGACAGGGCTGGGCCTTGCCGATTTCCCAACCTGACCAAGGCCCACAAGGAGGACATTAAAATGACCGAAGACTATATCCTGGGTAATCTTGATATCGCGAGCATCGCGCTCTGGCTTTTCTTCTTTTTCTTCGTCGCGCTTGTCGTTTGGATCCAGCGCGAGAACCAGCGCGAAGGCTATCCGCTGGTCGATGAGGACGGCAGCCAGGCGGATGCGGGCAGCGTCTTTCCGAACCCCGCCGACAAGACCTTTCGCCTGCCGCACGGCCAGGGCGAAGTGACCGTGCCGTCGGGCCAGAACCCGGAACGGGCGGATATCGCCATGGCCCCCAGCGCGGCATCGGGCGGCTTTCCGTTCGAACCGACGGGCAACCCGATGGCCGACGGTGTCGGCCCGGCGTCCTGGGCCAACCGCAAGGATCTGCCGGAACTCGACGGCAAGGGTCATCCCAAGATCGTGCCGATGTCGGCGATCGAAGGCTTTGCCGTGTCGGCGGGCCGCGATCCGCGCGGGCTTCCGGTGGTTGCGGGCGACGGTGCCATCGCGGGCAAGGTGGTCGACATGTGGATCGACGAGCCGGAACAGCTGGTGCGTTACCTGGAGGTTGAGCTTGAGGCCGACATCGGCACCGGCACCCGGCTGATCCCGATGACGCTGGCGCGCATCTGGGGCGAAAAGGTGCTCGTGAAGTCGATCTACGGCGAACACTTCGGCGGGGTGCCCAAGCATGCGGCCCCGCGCCAGGTGACCAAGCTCGAAGAGGACAAGATCAGCGGCTATTACGGCGGCGGTCACCTCTATGCCGGGAAGCGTCAGGATTCGCTGATCTGACGCCACCAGCCACGAAAGGGGGGACCACCGATGTCACATGATGACTTTGCATCCGAGCCGGTATTGGGATTGCCGGAAACACCGCCGGAAGGCGAGCGCATTCTTTGGCAGGGGCGGCCCGACTGGCTGTCGCTGAGCTGGGACGCGCTGAGCCTGCCATGGGTCGCGGGGTACTTTGTCCTGCTGGCGCTGTGGCGGTTCGTGGCGGTGATGGACCTGATGCCGCTGGGCCAGGCCATCGGGGCATCGGTGCCGTTCCTTATCCTCGGCGGTCTCGTGATCGCGATGCTGCTGATCGTGGGCTACGTGCAGGCCCGCGCCACGGTCTACACCGTCACCAACCGGCGCATCGCCATGCGCATCGGGGCGGCGCTGACCGTGACGCTGAACCTGCCCTATACCCAAGTGGCCAGCGCCGATCTGGCGCTGCGCCGTCGCGGTACCGGCACCATCGCGCTGTCGCTGATGGGGGACACGCGGCTCAGCTATCTGGTGTGCTGGCCGCATGTGCGCCCCTGGCGGATGCGTGAAACGCAGCCTACGCTGCGCTGCATCCCCGACCCTGAAAAGGTGGCCGCGCTGATCGCCGATGCGGCGCAGGCGCGGGTGACCACCCCGCAGGTGGCCCGCAGCACGCAAGGCGGCGCCACCGCCGTCGCGGCGGAGTAGGGCCATGGCCAGTCACGCAACCCCCCGCATCCACGCCCCGGCCCGTGATCTTGTGCCGCGCATCATGGTGCGCGCGATGTTCGGGCTGGTGGCGCTCTGCCTCGTGATCGTGTCCTTCGCGGTCTGGACCGGGCGGCCCGTCACCTCGACCCCGCCAGCCTCCGACGTCGTGGCAGAGCGCTTTCTTTACCTGTCGGGCGATCTGGCCGGATCGGCACGGGTGCTTGATGCCACAGGCACGGTCATTGCTGACCTGACCCCCCAGGAGGGCGGGTTCATCGCCGGCGTCGCGCGGGTTCTTGACCGCGAACGCACCAAGGCACGTCAACCACTGGACGGACCCGTCAGGGTCGTCCGCACCGCTAACGGGCGTCTGGCGATCTTTGATCCCAGCACCGGATGGCATGCAGACCTCATGGGGTTTGGTGCCGACAACGCAGCGGCCTTCGCCAGGCTGCTGGACTAACCGAAAGGGAACCGGAACCATGGGACTACTGACGAAAGATATTGAAAGGGCGCCTTGCACCGTCGAGGTCAGCCACTGTTTCGAAAGCCTGCACGCGCATGTGCGGTTCAACAACGGCGCGGTCATCTACCCGGGCGACGAGGTCAAGGTTCACGGACCGGAGATCATGGCCCCCTTTGGTGAGGTCGTGTCCGAAGACCGCGAGGCGACGATTTTCCGCGCCTCGAAGCTCGAACAACTCTGGACCCGCCTGACCGGCGATTTCGAGGTCATGGAGCTTTGCGAATTTTCCTTCTCAGAGGAGGTCACGCTATGAACATGCAGAACGCCCCCCACACCGCCGATGCCACCACCGTCGAGGAAGGCCTGGCCATCCAGGAAGCGCAGTCGAAATTCGATAGCAAGGCGGCGACCGATCTGGCGATGCAGAACACCCTGCTGACGCCGCGGTTCTACACCACCGATTTCGACGAGCTTGACGCGATCGATGTATCGCCGGTGCGCGAGGACTGGGACAAGCTGATCGCGCAGATGGTCAGCGACCCCAACAAGGGCCATTTCAAGAAGAACGAAGACTGGGACCACGTCGATTGGGACGGGATGGAGCCGGAACTGAAAAAGGAATTCATCGACTTCCTCGTCAGCTCTTGCACGGCCGAATTTTCAGGCTGCGTGCTTTACAAGGAAATGAAGCGGCGCGGCAACAACAAGGACATCACGCAGCTGTTCCAGCTGATGGCGCGGGACGAGGCGCGGCACGCCGGTTTCATCAACGACGCGCTGCGCGAAGCGGGCGTCGCGGTGAACCTGGGCTTTCTGACGCAGAAGAAGAAATACACCTACTTTCGGCCCAAATTTATCTACTACGCCACCTACCTGTCGGAAAAGATCGGCTATGCCCGATATATCACCATCTTCCGGCATCTGCAGGCGCATCCCGAACATCGCTTCCACCCGATCTTCAAGTGGTTCGAGGAGTGGTGCAACGACGAGTTCAGCCACGGTGAGGCCTTTGCCCTGCTGATGAAGACCGATCCCAAGCTGACCAGCGGCAAGAATGTGCTTTGGATCAAGTTCTTCCTCACCGCGGTCTATGCGACGATGTACGTGCGCGACCATCAGCGGCCGAAGTTCCACGAGGCGCTGGGTGTCGATCCCGACTGGTACGCACACGAGGTCTTTACCAAGACCTCCAAGCTGACCGAGCAAATCTTTCCGATCACGCTGGATATCGAACATCCACGCTGGCAGCCGACGCTGGAGGCGCTGCAGCGCGCCAACATCCAGATCGCGGCGGGCAAGAAGAAGGGCGGCATCGCGGGCAAGCTGCAGGAACTGGGCGGGTCCGCCAAGGCGGCGCTGGCTTTCGTCAAGCTTTACACCATTCCGACCGTGAAACACGAGGTGCCAGCCAGCACGCGGCTGGAGCCTGCCTATTGACCGTAATGGGGGGGGCAGCTCCCCCCGACTCACTGACGCTGAATTGGGGGGCCAGCCCCCCAAGCCCCCCGAGGGTTATTTTGAACCAGAGAAGATGAGGACTGGATTTGCTCACTGACCCATGGATCGCCGCGCTGGTTGCGCTGTTCGTCTGGTGGTTTTCCACCGGCGCGATCCTGTGCGTTGTGAAATACGCCGACCGCCATGGGCCCAAGGTCGCGCGGCTGGTCACGTTTCTTGGGCTGCCGCTGCTGGCGCTCGGGGTGCTTGGGGTGCGGGGCGAACTGGTGGCGCCGGGGCCGCAGCCCTATCTGGGGTTCCTGTCGGCGCTGGCGATCTGGGGCTGGATCGAACTGGCGTTTCTGACCGGCACGATCACCGGGCCCAATCTGCGCGCCTGCCCCGATCGCATTCCCGAATGGGAACGGTTCCTGCGCGCCTGGGGCACCATCGCCTACCACGAGATGCTGCTGGCGGGGACGCTGGCGGGGCTGTGGCTCTACACCCGCGACGGCGGCATGTCCTTTGCCTTCTGGACCTTCGCGGTGCTGTTCATCGCCCGCGTTTCGGCCAAGCTGAACCTGTTTCTGGGGGTTCAGAAGATCAATACCGAGTTTCTGCCGACCGCGCTGGCGCATCTGCCCAGCCATTTCCGCATTGCGCCGATGAACTGGCTTTTCCCGCTGTCGATCACCGCGCTGTCCTTTGCGGTGGCCTGCTGGCTGGAACGGCTTTTTTCGGCCGCGAACCCGGTTGAGGCTGCGGGGTTCGCGCTGCTGTCTGCCATTACCGCCCTTGCTTTGCTTGAGCATTGGTTCATGGTCCTGCCTTTGCCGGACGAAAAACTCTGGCGCTGGATGCTGCCCGCGCCCAAACAAAACTCACCAAAAAAGACAAGACCGGAGGATGCTCATGGACTTTGACACGTTGTTCAACGCCCAGCTCGATACCCTGAAGGAAGAGGGGAACTACCGAATTTTTGCCGAGCTCGAGCGCGACTGCGGGGCCTTTCCAAGAGCCCGGTGCCATGACGAGGAAGCCCCGGACGAAGTAACGGTCTGGTGTTCGAACGACTATCTGGGGATGGGCCAGCATCCCAAGGTGATCGCCGCGATGAAGAACGCCATCGACGGCTGCGGTGTCGGCGCGGGCGGCACGCGCAACATCTCGGGCACCAATCACGAACACAAGCTGCTGGAGCATGAGCTGGCCGATCTGCACGGCAAGGACGACGCGCTGCTGTTCACCAGCGGCTATGTGTCGAACTGGGCGGCGCTGAGCACCCTGGGCAGCCGGTTGCCCGATGCGGTGATCCTGTCGGATGAGTTGAACCACGCGTCGATGATCGAAGGCATCCGCCATTCCCGCGCCGACAAGGTGATCTGGCGCCACAACGATCCCGAGGATCTGGACCGGCGGCTGGCGGCCCTGCCGTCGAACGCCACGAAGATCGTCGCCTTTGAATCGGTCTACTCCATGGACGGGGACATCTGCCCGATGCAGGAGATCGTCGAGGTCGCCGAAAAGCACGGTGCCATGACCTACCTCGACGAAGTGCATGCCGTTGGCCTTTACGGCTCGCGCGGTGGCGGGATCAGCGAACGCGAAGGGCTGGCCGACCGGATCACGCTGATCGAGGGTACGCTGGGCAAGGCATATGGCGTGGTCGGCGGCTATGTCTCGGGCTCTGCCGCGATGTGCGATTTCATCCGGTCCTTCGCCAGCGGTTTCATCTTCACCACTGCGCTGCCGCCCGCGGTGGCGGCCGCGGCGCGGGTGTCGATCGCGCATCTGAAGGAAAGCCAGACCGAGCGGCTGCGCCAGCGCGCACAGGTGGCCAAGCTGCGGTCGCGTCTTGATGCGCTGGGCATCCCGCATCTGGACAACGACAGCCATATCATCCCGGTGATGATCAAGGACCCGGTGAAATGTCGCCAGCTGGCCGATATTCTGATGCAGGATTACGGGATCTACGTGCAGCCGATCAACTATCCCACAGTGCCCAAGGGGACGGAGCGGCTGCGCTTTACCCCCGGTCCGCTGCACAGCGATGTCGATATCGAACACCTGGTGCAGGCGCTGACCACCCTGTGGAAGCGCTGCGCGATCTCGCACGCCGTGGCGTAGCCAAAGCGACCTTTGCACCAAGATTAAAGGGCGTCCCGCAAAGGACGCCCTTTTTCGTGTCGGTTCTAGCCCTGGGTCAGTTCGACAGGGTCGTCGCCTGCCGTGCGAGGCCAAAGCTGGTACCGATGAGGCCAAAGACCGTCTGTGCCTGCGTCACCGGGCTTTCGGTCGCCAGCACCGTGTCCTGCGGGTTGATCCGGAAGGTGCGCGCCGCAAAAAGGCCATCGGCCGAGGTCAGATCGAAGGTAAAGATGACCTGCGGCAGGTTCGGGCCGCTGCCGTCAAGCCGCACGGCGCTGTGCGGATATTCCCGCAGCACCAGCACCCCTTTGGGGTCGGCGCGGTTGTCCGACAGGCCGCCCATCAGCGAAATCGCCTCGAGCGCGGAAAGCTCGAGCTTGGGGAAATAGATGAGGTCTTCGGTGCCCGAGGCCCCGAGCGCGGTGAAGGTGCGTGTGTCTTCCTCGACGATGACGGTGTCGCGGGGGCGCAGCGTGGTGTTGCGCGCGCCGGTTTCGTAAAGCTCGGCCGCCGGGATCTGGTAGGTCGCCCCGCCGCGGATCAGCTTGACCAGCGGGTTGCGCAACTGCTGCGATACGCCGCCACCCTCGGCCAGCAGGCTGAGGATGGAATAGTTGCGCGAGGGCAGGGGATAGGAGCCGGGCTTTTGCACGCCCGCGACCAGATCGATGGAGTTGCTGAAGCCCTGCACGAGGCTGATCTGAACCTGCGCGGAGGGCACGATCGGTTCCATCTGCGACTGGATGCGGGCGCGCGCGCCAGCGGGGGTCAGGCCGCGCACGAACACCTCGTTCACGTAGGGCAGGAAGATCGCGCCGTTGGGGCCAACCTCGATCCCCTTGAGGGTGGTCTGTTTTTCAGCCGTGTTGGTCAGCAGCGAATTTTCCTGACTGTCCCAGATCACCACGTCCAACCGGTCGCCCACCTGTATCATCGTCGACGAGGGGCCACCGGTGTGGTTGAGCCAGTGATAATGGCCGTTCTCGCCGGTGGCGGGCCACCTGGACACGGCAGGCATGTTCGCGCGGGTGACGGCCACGACCTGGAATGTCGGATTGTCGGCCTGCGCCTCGTCCAGCACCTCGGATTGCAGGGCGGCGCCGCGCGGCAGACTGCAGGCGGCCAGCAAGAGCAGAAACGCGCCAAAGGCAAAAAGTCTGGATGTTCTGTTCAAGGCTCTTTCCCCCAAAAGAGTGTCCCGGGCTTTCTAGCCTGACGGTGCAATGATAGACAGGCCCGAACAAGAATATTCGGCAAGGGTCCATAAAACGTGGCGCAAAAAACGCAAGCGCTCAGGGTTTTGGTTCTGGGGGCAAACGGCAAGATTGGCAAGATGATCTGCCCCGTGCTGCGCGCTCATGGCGAAGAGCCGCTTGCGATTCGGACCGTTGCGCGCAGTTTGCAGGCAGACCTTGTCTGGAAGCCGGGCGACCCGCTGGCGGACTTGCCAGATTCGGATGCCGTGGTCGCGCTTTGGGGTGTGACACCGTCGCATGGCGGCGATCTGGCCGACAACACCGCGTTGGCAATCTGCGCGATGGAGATTGGCCAGGCGGTGGGGGCAGACCGCGTGCTGCACACCTCGACGGCCGCGGTCTATGCGACCGACGGGCAAGTCGCGACGGAGACCGATGTTCTGCGGCCCGGATCCGACTATGGCCGCGCCAAACGGGATATGGAGTCGGCATTGTGGGACTGGCAAAGGGCGCAGGATAGCGGGCCGAAACCCGTGGTGCTGCGCATCGGCAACGTCGTCGGTGCCGACAGCCTTTTTGCCGCCATCGGGCGAGGCGGGACGGTGACGTTGGACAGGTTCGAAAATGGCACAGGCCCCCGCCGGAGTTATATCGCGCCGGGTGACCTGGCCGGGTCCATCGCCGCGCTCTGCCATGCGCCGGCAGGCGATCTGGAGGCGGTCTACAACATCGCGGCCCCCGACGTGACCGAGATGGCCGCGCTTGCCATGGCCGCCGGGGCCGTTGTGGCCTGGCAGCCTGCGCCCGACACGGCGGTGCCGGTCGTGGCGTTGGAGACGACACGGTTGCAGCGGCTCTATGCCATGCCTGCACGCAGCGCGGACGCCACTTGGCAGGTGGCCGACTGGCGCAGATGGCAGGCGGCCGCATGACGTTGCCTAAACGGATTTTCGATGTGCTGGTCGCCTTTGGCCTGGGTATCCTGCTGATGCCGCTGATCCTGGCGGTGGCAGCGGCGATCCTGATCCGCGACGGCGGGCCGGTTCTGTATCGGTCAGAGCGGATGAAAACCGCGAGCCAGGGCTTCCAGCTGTGGAAATTCCGCACGATGAAGCCCGCGGCGGACGACCGCGGGGTGTCGGGCGGCGACAAGGCGGACAGGGTGACGGAAACCGGGCGGGTCCTGCGCCGCTACCGGCTGGACGAGCTGCCGCAGCTTTGGAACATCCTGCGCGGCGACATCAGCTTTGTCGGGCCGCGCCCGCCGCTGCGCCGGTATGTGGAAAAATTCCCGGATCTGTACGCCCGCGTCCTGCACAGCCGCCCGGGCATCACCGGAATGGCGACGCTGGCCTTTCATCGCCGCGAAGAAGAGCTGCTGGCGCCCTGTCGCACGGCGGATGAAACCGAAGCGGTCTACTGCCGCCGCTGCGTTCCGCGCAAGGCGCGGCTGGATCTGATCTATGCAGGCAAGCGGACGCTTTGCAGCGACGTGAAGCTGATGTTCGCGACGGTCTTTCGCCGCATTTCACTGCATTGAAGGGTTACTTCCGCAGCGTCTGAACCGTCGCGTCGCCCAGGAAGGCGCCCAGCCACTGCCGGGCATAGATCACGTAGCCCGACCGGTCGGTAACGAAGATCGATTCGAACGACTTGGCGTTGCCGGTGCAGACCACCGCCATCTGCCGGCCTTCGGTGTTGATCACGCCGCCCGCGATGCGCGCCGTGCCTTCGTGGCGCAGCGAACAGGTATAGTTCAGCGTCTCGATGATATCCTCGCCGTTCAGAAACCGCATGGCGTAAGGAACGGTGCCTTCGCGCCCGGTGCGGATCAGCTCCAGCAGCGCCTCGGGCTCGGACGACATCAGGTCGCCGCCCAGTCCGCGCGTTGCGGTGATCATGCCGCCGCGCAGGGTTGTCGATTGACGGGTCGAGGTGGCGTAGGTGTCATAAGGCCCGTTCTGTTCGATCCGCAGCATGATCGCCTGCGAATCCCGCGATTTCAGGTCGAACAGCATCAGCGGCGCGTTGGTCGAGCTGATCGCCGTCGCGACCTGCTGGTTCGACACGGCGGGCACCGGCTCTTCGGGTCGCAGCCCGGTGGATTGCACCAGCTGACGCACCACGTTGAACGGTTGCGGCGACGTGGTGTCGTTGCCGCAGGCCGCCAGGGCGGCGAGGGCCGTCACGAGGGTCGCAGTGATCGCAAAACGGCGCATCGTCATCTCCAGAATGTCCCCCAGGTCTTGGCCAGATCGGGCCGGTGATCGCTGCGGACCTGGTCATAAAGCCGCCCTCTGACGTTCAGCCGCGCGCCGCCGTCTCGGGTGAGGGACTGAATGCCGATGTTGCTGACCTGCTTGGACGCATTGCCCAGCGCCCAGCTGAGCGGGATGCTGAAGCGGATGCCCTTGTCGAACGATCCCTCGCCGAAATCCTCGGCCGACGCGTTGGTGAAGGTGGCATAGGCGCCGATCTTCCAGCCGTTGGCGAATTCCCGGTCCAGAGACACTGTGGCGCCGTAGTCCCCGGCCAAGTAGCGGCCCACGTCCAGCTGGCCGTGAAAGCCGTTGCCGAAGGCGTAATAGGCCGACACATGGCCGTTGAGGTCGGGAATTTCACCCGAGGGTGTGGTGTTGCTTTGCAGGCCGAAAAGCTGGTCGAAATCCCGCCGACGGACATAGTTCAGCTCTGCCCCGAGCGCGAGACGGCTGTCGACGGGTTTCCAGAGCAGTTCGGCCGAGGCGCCGGCGTACATCTCTTCCAGGTAACCCAAGGTTACGCGGCTGTAGAGGTCGGGGCCCGGACGCCCGTAATGCGCAAGTGTCAGGTATTCCAGCGCCGGATCGCCCTCGCGGGCATAGCGGCTGGTGGTGGTGCGGACCTGCGGCAGGCCGGTGTTGGGGGTCCGGTCGGAATCGCCCAGATTGCCCAGCAGTTTTTTCGTCACGGCACCCGAAAGCACGAAGCCCGGGGTCAGTTCATAGCTGCCGCGCAGGCGCAGGCCCAGATCGGCCCGCAAGGGCGCGTCGGGATCGAAATAGCCGACCGCCACATAGGGCGCGAAGGACCATGTCAGGCGGGGATAGATGCCCGGCTCGACCGCCGGGGCCTTGCCGAAGGCGTCGATGATCTGAGTGCGAGCCAACATCTCTGCCGCCGCTTCGTTTTCCAGCGCCTCGACATCCGACCGGCGCATCACGATGGCCGATGTGGGAATGCCGCTTTCGGTCGGGATGATCACGAATTCCTCGACCGACGCGGGCAGGTGGCGCGTCATCGCGCGGGCGCTGCGGCCCACGGCTTGCGGCACGCCCAGATAGGTCAGGTTGCGGATCCGCAGCGTCGCACGGCGGTCGGTGATGCTCAGCCCCTCAAGCCCGATCCCGTCGGTTTCCAGCGCCGAGGCGAGCTTGCGCTTCGCCGTGGGCACGGCATTGGGGTTCTGGGTCCAGCCCAGGTCATTCACGCTGTCTCGGGCGCGCACCTGCACCGGCAGGGGGGCCGTTTCGCTGCCGCCGGGGATGTAGCCTTTCTTGGGGTTCAGGACAAAGGTCACCTGAGCGCCGATCTCGGTCCCGTAGGCGTGGTAGAGCGACAGCTGGGTGCCCGAATCGAACCGGTAGTCGACGCCGAAGTTCCACGGCGAATTCCCGTCGAACTGCCCGGTGCGGCGTTCCTCGTCATAGTTGTCCGACGAATATTCCAGCTTGAAGGTCAGCTTGTCGTTGGGCGAATAGCTGACCCCGCCAAAGGCCGCCATGTCGCCGCGGAACCAACGGTCATAGGTCGGCACACCGCCGCGTCCGATCACCACCGCAGGCCGTACGCTGGGCGACGCGAAGGGTTTGTAGCTGCCGAACCGGCCCCAGCCGACACCGCCGGTCAGCCGCAGACCCGGTGCGACGGTTTTGGACGCGACGACATATTCGCCGCTGTAAAGCCCGGTGCCGATGAAATCCTGAAAGCCCAGCGTGACGGCGGGACGCAGACGCCCTTCGGTCAGAAGCTGGAACCGCATGTCGAAACTGCGGTCGTAGTAATCGCCGTCGAGGCTGGCGACGGTCACGAAATTCTGGATCGAAGAATAGCGGAAACTGCCCGAAATCCGCGGCGTGATCTGGAAGTTGATCGTCGTGCGGGTGTTGTCGCCAAAGGTTGACAGGGTCGTGGCCAGCGTCGCATCCGGTGCCGCATCCGCCGTGGGCATGTCCACCAGACCGGGCGAGCCGTAGAGGTTGTAGCTGACCGGACTTTCCGCCGGCGCCGACAGCGGTGCCGCGATCAGCGCACCGGTGGCCAGGCCCGCCAGCCAACGGGTATGAACGATGGACATCTTGGCGCAGCGGCGTCTGGTCATTCTGCGGGACATCATGGCGCTTCCACTCGGTCATCTGGGTATGGTTCTGTGCTATGCGGTTTCCGCGGGGCTGTCTATCCATCCGTTTGGCCACGGCAGGGGCTGTGGGATATAAAACACGGCCTCCGCCCGCCTTTTAACCGGACAGTTTTAATCGTTAAGGCCCCGGTAATGCCCCGCCTGTTAGCTCTGATCCCGGGTGAGAATGGAAGGTGGTGAGGATGAGTGCCGACAGCAATGTCGCGCCGGTCATCATCAAACGGAAAAAGGTTGTCGGCGGTGGTGGTCACCACGGCGGCGCGTGGAAGGTCGCTTACGCTGACTTTGTCACGGCCATGATGGCGTTTTTCATGTTGATGTGGCTGCTGAATGCGACAACCGAAAAACAGCGCAAGGGGATTGCCGATTACTTCAGCCCCACGATCGCGATCAGTCGCGTTTCGGGCGGGGGGGACGGGTCGATGGGCGGCGAGTCCGTCCTGTCGGAGAATACCCTTCCGCAGATGGGCACCGGCGCGACCAGCCTGCGACCGTCCGAAAGCGACCGGTCCCGTGGGACCGAAGCCGACGGACCCGCCGCAGCCGAGGTGGGCGACGGCGCCGACGAACAGGCTTTCGAGAAGATCGAGCAGATGTTGCTGGGCCGCAGCGGCGAAAGCATGGTGGCCGACGATCTGCTGGTGCACATCGTCACCCGCGTGACCGACGAGGGGCTGGTGCTGGAACTGTCGGACGCGCCCGGCGCGCCGCTTTTCGATGACGCCGACGCCCCGACCGAGGTGATGGAGCGGTTGGCGGGCATCATCGTTCGCGTGTCGGATGTGGTATCAAATTCCCTGGCCATCGAAGGGCATGTGCGCACCGCCCCGATCGTGGTGGCAAGCGACCGCAGCTGGGACCGGTCTGCCGACCGCGCCGCAACTGTCCGTGACCTGCTGACGGGCGGGGGGCTTGATTCCCGGCGTATTTCCCGTGTCGCTGCCCATGCCGACCGCGAACCGGTGCGGCGCAACCTCATGGACATCCGCAACAACCGGATCGAAGTGATCTATCTGCGCCGTCCCTGAACATCGGGGCGGCGACAAGTCCGTTGGATTTTATCTGTTAGCCTGCCGTTAAACCGCCGTGCGTATCTGTGCTTTCGACAAACAGTCGATACAGCAGAAAGGCGTGTCCATGACGATCTCCTCCTCTCTCAATGCCGGTGTCGCGGGCCTGGCATCGAATGCCAGCCGTCTGGCCACCATTTCGGACAACATCGCGAATTCGGCGACCTACGGGTACAAGCGGGTCGAGGCGGATTTCGAATCCATGGTCATCTCCTCGGCCGGCGGCAGCTATTCGGCGGGTGGCGTGCGTGTCACCACCCAACGCCTGATCGACCAGAACGGATCTTTGGTTTCCACGAACAACGCCACCGATCTTGCGGTCCGGGGCCGTGGATTCCTGCCCGTCGCCCGCGCGACCGAGGTCGAGGCCGACAACGGGTCTGCGCAGATGCTGCTGACGACAACCGGATCGTTCCGCACAGATTCCGAAGGGTACCTGCGCACCGAATCCGGCCTTGTCCTGCTGGGCTGGCCCGCAACGGCGGATGGCACCATCCCGACCCTGCCGCGCGACACCGACGAAGGGCTGGAGCCTGTGCGCATCAACGTCAACCAATTCTCGGGCGAACCCACGACCCGGATGACGCTGGGCGTGAACCTGCCCGCAACCGAGACCTATTTCGATTCCTCCGGCGATCCGCTCGACCTGTCGGTGGAATATTACGACAACCTTGGCGTATCCGAGAATGTGCAGGTCACCTTTACCCCGACCATCCCGGCGACCGGCACCTCCAACACCTGGACCATGACACTGATGGACACCGCAACGCCGGGCACGGTGATCGGGGAATACGAACTGACCTTCGACGATTCTCGCGCCAGCGGCGGCACGCTGACCAGCGTCACGACCATTTCCGGCGGCGCTTACGATCCGGCCAGCGGCGCGCTGATCGTGGATGTCGAGGGCGGCCCGATCGAGATCAACATCGGCGTGCCGGGGGAAAGCGACGGGCTGACGCAGCTGTCGGACAGTTTCGCGCCGCTCAACATCTCCAAGGACGGATCGCCGGTGGGCAACATGACCTCGGTCGAGGTGGACGAGAACGGCATGGTCCACGCCTTCTTTGACACCGGCATCACGCGCACGATCTTCCAGGTGCCGCTGGTCGACCTGCCCAACCCGAACGGCATGGTGGCGCTTGACCGGCAGGTCTACATGCCCTCGCCCGAGAGCGGCAGCTATTTCCTGTGGAACGCGGCGGACGGCCCCACCGGTGACATCATCGCCTATGCACGCGAGGAATCGGCGACCGACGTGGCGAGCGAGCTTACGGACCTGATCCAGACCCAGCGCGCCTATTCGTCGAACGCCAAGGTGATCCAGACCGTCGACGAGATGCTGCAGGAAACCACCAACATCAAACGCTGATCCGTTACCGGCGCATAGCCAAAGGGGGCCACCGCAATGTCACTGACCGGAGCTTTGTCCAACGCGCTCAGCGGGATGACCGCGAACAGCCGCGCGGCCAGCCTGGTGTCGGCCAATATCGCCAACGCCCTGACCGACGGCTACGGGCGGCGCGAACTGGTGACATCGCCCAGCCAGGTGGGCCACGGCGGCGTCATGGTGAACGGCGTGCTGCGGCACGGCGATCCGGTGGTGCTGTCGGACCGGCGGCAATCGGATGCCGGTCTCGGCTTTGCCGACGGGCTGCAAAGCTATGCCACCTGGGCTGAACGCACCATCGGCGCGGCGGACGATCCCGGGTCACTCACCGGCCAGATCGCCGCGTTCGAGAATGCGTTGATCACCGCCGCCAGCAATCCGTCCTCGACCGCGCGGCTGGAAACCGTGGCGCGGTCCGCCGATGCCATCGCGCAGACGCTGAACACCCTGTCGGGCGCGGTCCAGGGCAAACGGGAAGAGGCCGACCGCACCATCGCGCGGCAGGTCGACACGATCAACACGACGCTCAGGCAGGTCGAGGACCTCAACACTCAGATCGCCCGCACGGTGCGATTGGGCCGCGATGCCTCGAGCCTGATGGACAGCCGACAGCGGGCCATCGACGGCATATCGGACATGATCCCGCTGCGCAGCGTTGCGCGCGAAGATGGCGTCGTGGCGCTTTTCTCGACCGGCGGCACCGTGCTGCTGGACGGCTCTGCCACGCAGTTGGACTTCAGCCCGACACCGGTGATTGCGCCGCACATGACGCAATCCGGGGGGCTACTGTCTGGCATCACCATCAACGGTCGTCCCGTCGATTCCTCGGGCAACGGGCCGCTTTCGGGGGGGGCTCTGGCGGCGCAGTTCCAGATCCGCGACACTGAAGGCACCGGCCTGCAGGCGCAGCTTGACGGCGTTGCGCGCGACCTCATCGAACGCTTCGGCGCGGGCGGTCCCGACGCCACGATCGCACCCGGTCAGCCGGGCCTGTTCACCGATGCCGGGCTGGCCTTCGTTCCGGCGGACGAGACCGGGATTGCCGGGCGCATTGCGCTCAACACCGCGGTCGATCCCGATACCGGAGAAGTCTGGCGCTTGCGCGATGGCCTGGACGCCGCCACCCCCGGCGAGGTCGGCAATGCCGCCCTGCTGCAGGCCAGCCATGCCGCGCTGGGCGCAACCACCGTGCCCGGCTCCGCCGCGCTCGACCCGGTGGCGCGGGGCGTGTCGGGCCATGTTGCGGCCCTGACGTCCGATGTCGCGTCCTTCCGGGTGCAGACCGATGCGAGTGTCAGCTTTGCCCAGGCCCAGAACCTTGCCCTGCTGGAGCTTGAGCTGGGGCAGGGGGTCGATACCGACCGGGAACTGCAGATGCTGATGCAGATCGAACAGAATTACGCCGCCAATGCCCGCGTCATGTCCGTCGTCGACGAGATGATGCAGGCGATGCTCAGACTCTAGGGAGATCAGGATGCAATCCATCGGTGACATGGCGCAGGCGCTTGTCCTCAGGCACCGCAACACGCAGATCCGCCAGCAGATCGACCGGCTGGGGCTCGAGCTGTCCACGGGCATCGCGTCCGACCCGGCCAAGCATCTTTCGGGCGATGTCACGACGTTGGCCACGCTTGATCGCAGCCTGTCGGTGCTCGAGGGCTTCCGGATCGCCACGACCGAGGCCGGCCATCTGACCGGCGTCATGCAGACCACGCTGGGCCATGTCCAGGACCGGACAGAGGCGCTTTCGCTGTCGCTGCTGCAATCGGATATTCAGGTGACCGACACGTCGCGCGCAGCGCTGGCAGAGCAGGCCGGCACCGCGCTCGATACCGTTCTGCGCGACCTCAACACCACCGCCGGGGGGCGGACACTGTTCGGCGGGGTCGCCACCGACCGCAACGCCGTCGCGTCATCGGACACGCTGATCGCAGATCTGCGCGTCGCCCTGGCGGGTCAAACCACGCTGACGGGGATAGAGGGCGCGCTGGATGCGTGGTTCGACACCCCGGGCGGCGGATTCGAAACCCAGACCTACCTCGGCTCCACCACCAGCCTGGCCCCGCTGCAGCTTGGCCCGTCCGAGGCGGCAACGCTCGATATCCGCGCCGATGATCCGGTGTTCCGCGATACGCTCAAGGCGCTGGCGTTGGCGACGCTTTCCGGCGATCCGGTGCTGAACCTGCCGCAGGATCTGCGCGGCGACATGCTGGCCAGCGCCGGGGACGCGCTGCTTCAGACCCAGCCTCAGCTGACCGAGTTGCGCGCCGGTCTGGGCCTTCTCGAACACCGGATCGAGGACACCGTGACCCGCAACGCCGCGGAAAAGGCCAGCACCGAAATGGCGCGGCTCAACCTGATCAGCGTCGATCCTTACGAGACCGCGACGCAGCTGGAAAATGCGCAGCTGCAACTGGAAAGCCTTTATGCGGTCACGGTCCGCGCCTCGCGCCTGTCCCTGACGGAGTTCCTGCGATGATCGGGTTGCGCGCAGCGATCTGCGCCCTCGCCCTAATCTGTCTGGGACTGGCACCGCGAGCCGATGCGCAGACCGTGCGGATCAAGGACCTCGTGGAATTCGACGGCGTTCGGTCGAACGACCTGGTCGGCTATGGCCTTGTGGTCGGGCTCAACGGCACCGGCGACGGGCTGCGCAATGCGCCCTTCACCGAAGACATCATGTCCAACATCCTCGAACGGCTTGGCGTCAACGTCACCGGAGAGCAGTTTCGCCCCAAGAACGTCGCTGCGGTCTTTGTCACCGGGCGTTTGCCCCCGTTCGCCCGCAGTGGCGGCCAGATCGACGTGACGGTTTCGGCCATCGGCGACGCCAAAAGCCTTTTGGGCGGGACGCTGATCATGACACCGCTCAATGCCGCAGACGGGCAGATCTATGCCGTGGCGCAGGGCACCGTGATCGCCGGCGGGGTCGAGGCCGAAGGCGATGCCGCGCGCATCGTGCAGGGCGTGCCAACCTCGGGCGTGATTCCGGCAGGGGCCCGCGTCGAACGCGAAATCGACTTTGATTTCAGTGAATTGTCCAGCCTGCGGCTGGCCCTGCGCGAACCGGATTTCACCACGGCGGCGCGGATCGAAACCGCGATCAACCGCAGCTTTGGCCGTGGCACCGCACGCATGCTGGATTCAGGCACCGTGAACGTCGATCTGGTGGCCTCGGGCGCACGCTCCCCCGCGCATGCGGTGGTGGATATCGAGAACCTGCCGGTGCAGCCGGAACGCCGCGCGCGGGTGGTCGTCGACCAACGATCGGGCACCATCGTCATGGGCGAGGATGTGCGCATCTCTCGCGTGGCTGTTTCGCAGGGCAACCTGACCCTGCGCATCGAGGAAGCGCCGATCGCGGTGCAGCCCAACCCCTTTGCGGCGGGCGAAACCGTGGTGGTGCCGCGCACGAACATCGGCGTGGCGGACGATCCGGGCATCAGCCTGGCCGAGGTTCCGGGCGGCACTTCCCTTTCCGAGGTGATTGCCGGTCTGAACGCCCTGGGCGTGTCGCCCCGCGATATGATCGACATCCTCAAGAGCATCAAGGCCGCAGGCGCCCTGCACGCGGAATTCGTGGTCATGTAGCGCCTGCAAAAGGCGCGTGATGAGAGATTCTTAAGGCTTGCGTGACACCGTCCGCAGCACCGCGAAGGAGATTTCCAGATGCTTGGACTGATCGGGATCGTTGTCATCTTTGTCATGGTGTTCGGGGGGTATCTGGCCGCCGGCGGCAAACTTGGCATCATCCTCAAGAGCCTGCCGTTCGAGATGATGATGATCGGCGGCGCCGCCGTCGGGGCCTTCATGATCAGCAACGACACGTCGGTGGTGAAACACACCGCAAAGGACATCGCAAAGGTCTTCAAGGGTCCGAAATGGAAGGCCGAGGATTACCGCGATCTGTTGTGCCTGCTGTTCGAACTGGTTCGGCTGGCGCGGCAAAGCCCCGTCGCGATCGAGGAACATGTGGAGGATCCGGACGCCTCCTCGATCTTCGGCAAGTACCCCAAGATCCAGGGCGACCGCGAAGCGATCGAGTTGATCTGCGACACCCTGCGCTCTGTCTCGATGAACTACGACGATCCGCACCAGGTCGAGGAGGTGCTGGAAAAGCGGATGGAGGCGACGCTGCACCACCGCATGCACTCCAGCCATGCGCTGCAGGCCGTCGCCGACGGGCTGCCCGCCCTGGGGATCGTGGCCGCGGTTCTGGGCGTGATCAAGACCATGGGTTCCATCGACCAGCCGCCCGAGGTGCTGGGCAAGCTCATCGGCGGCGCGCTTGTCGGCACGTTTCTGGGGGTGTTTCTGGCCTATGGCCTGGTCGGGCCGTTTTCGGCCAAGGTCAAGGCGGTTGTCGAGGAAGACAGTCATTTCTACCAGCTGATCCGCGAGGTGCTGGTCGCGAATCTGCACAACCACGCCACCAACATCTGCATTGAGGTGGGGCGTCAGAACACCCCGGCGCATTGCCGCCCCAGCTTTGTCGATCTGGAGGAAGCCCTGAAAGCCGTAAAACAGGATGCCGCGTGATGCGTCTTTTGATTTTCTGCCTATTGCTCTGCGCACCGCAGTTGCTGGTGGCGCAGCCGTTGACCGTGCGGTCGGGGGAACATGGCAGCTTTACTCGGATCGTCATTGACCTGCCCGGCGCACGCGACTGGACCCTGCAAAAGCGTTCGGATCCCCGCGGCTACCGGCTGACCCTGCCGGGGCTGGATGCGGGATTTGATCTCGACCGGGTGTTCGACCGCATAGACCGAAACCGGGTCGCCGCGCTGACGCCGGGCGACGGGGGCGGTGTGCTCGATCTCGAACTGGCCTGCGACTGCGTCATCGATGCGGGCCTGCAGGGGGGGCGAATGCTGGTTCTGGACGTGGCGCAAGCGGCTGACACAGCCGCGCCCGAAGCGCAGGAGGCGGGCGATATCCGCGCGCAGTTCACCACGATCCGGCAGGGTGACAATCCGGGGATCGGGCCGCCCGTGGCGGCCGCTGCGGCCCTGGCCCCGGCCTGGCAGGTGCCGGAGTTTGAAGAAGCCGATCCGCAAGAGGCCGACCTGGAAAAGCAGTTTGCCAACGAACTGGCTGCCGCTGCCAGCCAGGGTCTTCTGAAACCCGCGCTGCGCACTGAGCCGCAGCCGGTCGTGCCCCACGCACCGGAAACGCCCGAAACGCACCACACCGCAGAACACGCGGACAAGGTCGAGGCGACCCTCGCCGAGCTGTTCCTGACCGAGGGACCGGAGGCGGGGCGCATTCTCCTCAGCGGCAATCGCTGCATCCCGAACGCGCAGCTCGATTTTGAAAGCTGGGCGGATGAGAGGCCGCTTTACGCCCAGATCGGTGATCTGCGGCGGCGGCTGAGCACGGAACTGGACCGCAGCGATCCCGAGGCCCTTGGCGCCCTCGCCCGGCTGTACCTGCACTACGGATTCGGGGCTGAGGCCCAGGCGCTTCTGCCGCTCGCCCCGGTGCCGGAGTCCCCGACCCTGACCGCGCTTGCGCAGATTCTGGACGAGAGTGGCGACGCGGAGCTGTTTGCGCAACAGGCGGATTGCGACAGCGCGGCTGCGCTCTGGGCGATGCTGGCGCCAGGGCGCGATCCGTCGGTCGAGGTGAACACGACATCCGTCCTGCGCGCGTTCGAGGCGCTGCCCACGCATCTGAAGTCTCACCTGGCAGCCCGGCTGAGCACGGCGCTGCACGACGCGAACCAATCCGATGCCGCGGCCAGCGTGCTGGCGCGCACCGGGCGCGCGGTGCCCGAACCAGGCGCTGATGTTGCCCTGGCGGCCGCGCAACAGGCGGCGCAGGACGCACCGTCGCCGCAGGTGATGTCGGACATTGCCGACATCGCGCGCACGGCCGACCCGGCCGCGTCTTCTGCGGCGGTGGAGACACTGATCGCGCTGTCCGCCGAACAGGACACCCCGGTGGATCCGGACATCACCGCGCTCGCTTCGGCCTACGTGACCGAATATCGGGGCGCGGCAGAGGCGGAAAACCTGTGGCGCGCGCATGTCAGGGCGCTTCTGGCCCAAGGCGCTTTTGCCGAGGCGCTGGACCAGATCGCGACCACCCCGGATATCGCCTCGGACGCGCGCGGTGCCCTGAGGGCCGAGGCGCTGGAGGTGCTCACCGAAAAGGCCAGTGACCTGACCTTTCTGCGGCACGTTCTGTCGGACCTGAAACCGGACACGTTGCCGATTTCGGCGCAGACCCGTGACCAGACCCTCGCCCGTATGCTGGACCTGGGACTGGCCGATGCGGCGCTGACGCTGATCGACGGCCAGGCGCCGGACCAATCCAGCCGGGACCTGCGGCTTTTGCGCGCCCGCGCGCTTCTGGAACTCTTGCAACCCGAAGAGGCCGAGATCGCGCTGATCGGTCTGCGGGGGCCGGAGGCGCAGGCGCTGCGGACCCGCGCGCGGCTGCAGATGGGCGATTATGCCTACGCGCAGACCGCGCTTGAGGCCGATGGCGACAGCGAGGCGGCGCTGGATGCCGCGTGGATCGCCGGCGATCTGGCCACGGTGGCGGAGCGCGAGGCCGGTGCCCTGTCCGCGGCGGCAAGCCTGCTGCAAACGTCACGCACCGCACCGCAGGCGGACGAGGACCCGTCGCTCGCCGCGACCGACGCGCTGGCCACGGCCAGCGGTGCCGCGCGCAGCACGTTGCGCGCGCTTCTGGAGGAAACCCGGCTGGCGCCGGAGCCGACGAATTAGCGGCCCCGTGGTTACGAAAAACTAACCATAGCTGCGTAGGTCTGATCCCACCGCCCGGCCGCAGGATACCGCCCCGATGATCGCGCAGAAAAGCCCGTCCTTCTTTCGCCCAACGATTCTTCTCGCCGTTGCGCTGATGGCGGTGATCGTGATGATGATCCTGCCGGTTCCCGCCTTCGTGCTCGACATCGGGCTGGCGGCGTCCTTCGCGCTGGCGATCCTGATCTTCACGGTCACGCTCTTCATCGAACGGCCACTGGATTTTTCGGCCTTCCCGACGATCCTTCTCGCCTCGCTCATGTTGCGGTTGTCGCTCAACGTGAGTTCGACCAAGCTCATCATCGGGCAGGGCCACACCGGCACCCATGCCGCCGGCGACGTGATCCAGGGCTTTGCCAACTTCGTCATGGGCGGCAGCATCTTCATGGGGCTGGTGGTCTTTGGCGTGCTGATGATCGTCAATTTCACCGTAATCACCAAGGGTGCCGCCCGCATGGCCGAGGTCGGCGCGCGCTTCGCGCTCGACGGCATGCCGGGCAAGCAGCTGGCCATCGACAGCGATATGTCCGCCGGGGCCATCGACCATGCCGAAGCCAAGGAACGGCGCACCACCGAACTTCAGGAAACGACTTTTTTCGGATCGCTCGACGGGGCGTCGAAATTCGTCAAGGGCGATGCGGTGGCGGGCCTGCTGATCACGCTGCTGAATCTGGTGATGGGGATGATCATGGGGGTGTTCGTGCACGGCATGCCCATGGGCCTAGCGTTCGAAACCTATGCCATCCTCACGGTCGGCGACGGGCTGGTGTCGCAAATCCCGGCGGTCATCATCTCGATCGCCTCGGCGCTGCTGTTGGCGCGGGGCGGCGCGACCGGCGCGACCGACCTTGCAATCCTGGGCCAGCTGGGCCGTCATCCCGCGGCACTTGGCACCGTCGCGGTACTGATGGCGCTTTTCGCGCTGGTGCCGGGCCTGCCGTTCCTGCCCTTCATCGCCGGGGCGGGCGTTCTGGGCGGCGCCGCGCTGCACATGGCCCGCAAGGCCAAGGCCGCGCCGCCCCTTCCGGTGGAAGAGGCTGAGGCGCCAAAGACCGGGCCGCGCCCCATCGGCGACGTGCTGGATCTGGAGGATATCCACGTCGAATTCGCCCCCGATCTGGTCAATATGGTGCTGGATCCCGGTACCGGTCTGGACATCCGGATCGCCAACATGCGCACCCATGTGGCGGCGACCTACGGTCTGATCCTGTCGGAAATCCGGCTGACCGATGCCGCGGCGCTGGCCACCGGCACCTACGTGATCCGCATCCATGGCGTCGAACTGGCGCGCGGCGTGCTCAACCCCGATCTGGTGCTGGCGCTGGTGCCCGATGGCCAGTCGGCCATGCCCGACGGCAAGGATGTGCACGAACCGGTCTATGGTGCCCCGGCCCGCTGGATCAAACCCGAGGATCAGGAACGCGCAGCCCTGACCGGCGTGACCATCGTCACCCCCGCCGAGGTGCTGGCCACACATCTGCTCGAGGTGATCAAACGCAACTTTGCCCGTCTGCTGACCCTCAAGGCACTGCGGCGGCTGCTGGATGAAATGGTCACGCTCAGCAACTCCGACAGGGCCGAGGCGAACCGGCGGCTGCTGGACGAACTCATTCCCGACAAGGTGCAGATCGACACGCTGCACGCCGTGCTGCGGCTGCTGCTGGACGAACAGGTGTCGATCCGCAACCTGCCGCTGATCCTCGAGGCGGTGGCGGAAACGCGGGGTCAGAATGCACGGCCTGACGCGATCTGCGAACATGTGCGTCAGCGGTTGGGCTTTCAGATGGTCGCCAATCTGCGGCGGGCGGATGGCACCATTCCCCTGATCCAGCTCGACCCGGAGTGGGAGACGCTGTTCAACACCTACCAGATCGAGGCTGACCGTGGCGGCATCGACGTGGCCCTACCGCCCGAAGCCTTCGAGTCTTTGACCGCTGGCGTCGCGTCCGAAGTCGCCGAAGCGGGCAACCGCGGGGTGTTTCCGGTCGTCGTGACCTCGGCCCGCAGGCGGCGGTTCCTGCGCACGGTCCTGTCGGCCAAGGGCATTACCAACCCCGTGATGTCGTTCGAGGAAATCGGGCTCGAGGCACGGCCGTCGCTGGTTGGCATGGTGGCGGCATGACGCCGCTGGCGCAGCTTGCTGAAATCTTGCCGCCGGTCGCCTGGATGCTCTTTGGTATCTTCCTGCGCGTCGGCGCGGCGATGGCGGTGCTGCCAGGCCTTGGCGAACGCATGATCCCGGTCCGCGTGCGGCTTCTGATCAGCCTTGCCATGACCGCCATCGTCGCGGCGGCGATCTGGCCGGGGCCGCCCATGCCCGCGCCCGGCATCGGATCTCTGGCGCGGCTCGTGGCAACGGAAACGATCGTCGGGCTGGCGCTGGGGCTGGGGCTGCGGCTGATTGTGCTGGCCCTGCAAACCGCCGGATCCATCGCCGCGCAATCCACGTCGCTGTCGCAACTGGCGGGCAATTCGGGCGCCGATCCGATGCCCGCCATGGGCAATCTGCTGATGATCGCCGCGCTGGCGCTGATGATGGTCGCCGGGCTGCACGTGAAGATCGCGGCGCTCTTCATCTTTTCCTATGATATCCTGCCGTTCGGTCTGTTTCCCGACCCCGGCATCCTGGCCGACTGGGCGCATGGCCATGTGACGCGGATCTTCGCGCTGGCGTTCACCTTGGCGGCGCCCTTTGTTATCCTGTCGATCCTCTATAACCTGACGCTGGGCGTGATCAATCGGGCCATGCCGCAGCTGATGGTGGCGTTTGTCGGGGCGCCGGTAATCACCTTCGGCGCCATCGGCCTTTTGTTCGTGACGGCCCCCCTGATCCTGAGCGTCTGGCTGCAGGCGATGGACGGGTTCCTGTCCGATCCGTTCGGAGGCCCCTGATGTCGCAACAGGACGAGGCGGAAAAGTCGCTCGAACCCTCGGCCCGCAAGCTCGAGGAATCGCGCAAGAAAGGCGAGATTGCGCGCTCGGCCGACATTCTGGTGGCGACGGGGTACGGCGGGCTGTTTCTCGTGGCCGTCGCGATTGGGCCTGTGACGCTCTTCGGCTTTGGCGATGCGCTGATCGGCCTGATCGACAGGCCCGATGTGTTGGCCCGCGAATTTTTCGCTGACGGCAGCAGCCTGCCCGTGGGCCAGCTGATCGGCTCGGTGATCTGGCCGGTGCTGCCCTGGGTCACTGTGCCGGCGCTACTGGTCGTGGCGGTGCTGATCGCGTCGCGCGGGCTGCTTTTCACGCCAAGCAAGCTGAAACCCAAGGGGTCGCGGCTGTCGGTGATCCAGAACGCCAAGAACAAATACGGTCGCAGCGGCCTGTTCGAATTCGCGAAAAGCTTTACCAAGCTCATGATCTATTCCCTCGCGCTGGCGCTTTTCCTGAGCGCAGAGCTGCCGCGGATCGCGGGAAGCCTGCAGGGTGGCGCGCACGGGGTGATGCAGCTTATGGGCGGTCTCGTGCTGCGGTTCATGGGGATCGTCGTGGTGATCGCGGCAGTCATCGGCGGCATCGATTTCATGTGGCAGCGGCAGGAGCATCTGCGCCGCAACCGCATGTCGCACAAGGAAATGCGCGACGAGTTCAAGGACACCGAAGGTGATCCGGCGATGAAACAGCACCGCCGCGCCCAGGCGCAGGAAATCGCGATGAACCAGATGATGGCCGACGTACCGAAGGCCAGCGTCGTGATCGTCAACCCGACCCACTACGCCGTCGCGCTGCGGTGGGACCGCGCCAGCGGCGGCGCGCCGGTCTGCGTGGCCAAGGGCGTGGATGCCACGGCCGCGCGCATCCGTGAGGTGGCAGAGGCGTCGAAGATTCCGATCCATTCCGACCCGCCGACCGCCCGAGCGCTTTATGCGATGGTCGAGATCGGCCATCAGGTCAGCGCGGATCACTACCGCGCCGTGGCCGCCGCCATCCGGTTTGCCGATGACATGCGCCGGAAGGCCCGTGCGCGCGGGGGCCGGGCATGACCGATCTTGCCGCCCTCGCCCGCATCGCCGCCCTCACCGAAGACCGCGCGCTGGCCCGCCTGCGCGAAGTCCAGGAGGAGGAACAGCGCCTGCGCGCCGAACTGGACGAGATCGAGGCGCTGCGCTGCGCGTCGGTCCAGGATGCCGAGCGCGCGCACGCCAGGCGCATTTCGGGGGCTGAGGCACAGTGGCAGGGATGGCTGGTTCAACGCCGCATGGCCCTGAACCAGGAATTGATCCTGCTGCAGATCAAGAAGGCAGAGCGTCAGGACAGGGCGCGCGAAATGCACGCCCGCGCAAATGTCAGCCGGTCGCTGGCCGAGGCGCAGGCGCAGGAGATCCTTGGCCGCCGCCGCACGGCAGAAGAGGCGGCACTCGCGCAGCTGGTCCTGCTGCGGGCGTCAGGCTGAGTCCGATCAGGCGTCCTGCCGGACAATCTCGGTGATCAGAACATCGCTGACCGTGTTGCCTGCGGTACGGCGCGCGGTTTCCAGAAGCGCACGCCGCAGAATCGTCATGTTCCGGGTCTGGGTGAACGCCCCCTCGAAGCCGCCGATATTGGCGTGATCGAACAGCACCTGAAGAAAACCGTCGCGCAGCTTCGGCTCAAGCCGGTAGACCGCCTCGGTCTCGCCCGCGCCGATCTCGAGGCTGATGGACAGCACGACCAGCGCCGACACATGCTCTTTGGCGATCAGCGGTACGACGAACTGGTTGCTCATCTTGATGTAGTCGTGGCTCGCCGCCTCATGCTCATCACGGGTGGGAAGTTCCGCCTCTGCATGCGTGCCCTCGGACGGCGGCACGCAGTCGGTGGCGTGGGCCTCCTCCTTCTTCTCCGCAGGGGCGGGCTTGAGGAACACACCGGCCCCGACGCCGCCGCCGATGCCGATCAGGGCCAGAAGAACGGGAAGCAGTTTGCGCATGTCTGGGATCCTTCAGAACGGCAGGACAACATCAAGCACCTGCTGTCCGTACCTGGGTTGCTGGACATCGGTGATCTGGCCGCGCCCGCCATAGGAAATCCGGGCCGAAGCGATCTTGTCATACGTGATCTCGTTCTTACGCGAGATATCGGCCGGCCGGACAAAACCGGTGATCAGCAATTCGCGCAGTTCGAAATTCACCCGCACCTCCTGACGGCCCTGGATCGCCAAAACGCCGTTGGGCAGCACCTCTGTGATGGTGGCGGCGACGCGCAGCGTCAGCTTTTCCTTCCGTCGCACCGATCCGTCGCCCTTGGACCCGCTGGAGCTGTTGATCGACACCGCCTCGTCCAGGCTGGCGCCGTCGGTGATCTGCTGGTTGATCCTTTGCGGCAGGCCGAACAGCTGCGGAATGCCCAGATCCTCGGAGCCGGATCGCGATCGTGCGGTGGAATTCGAGATTTCCGCCTTGTCGTCGATCTCGATCACTACGGTCATGATGTCGCCCCGTGTCATGGCGCGGCGGTCGCCCAGAAGCGACTGCCGACCGCCATCCCAAAGCGACGCGTTGTCGATCTCGCGGTTGGAGGGCAGGGTGCTGGGCAGGCTGGCGTAGACCATCGCCTCGTGCTCCGCGCCCTTGGTGACGGGGGTAAAGCTGGGTTCCTTGCCCAGGTGATCGAGGCGGCTGCAGGCCGACAGTGCAAGACAGGCGCAGCTTGCGACGACAAGGGTTTTGACGGTCATGGGAGTCCTCATGGGGCGACGCGGATGGAGCCGCCTTCCAGCACGGTGCCGAAAAGGCTGGTCTTGGATGACAGGTTCATGACGCGCACCCGGTCGCCCACGGCGCCCCGGGCCAGCGCGCGGCCTTCGGATGTGATGCGCAGCCCGCCGCGTTCAAAGACAAGCTCGACGATCTGGTTGCGGTCGACAATGGCGGGGGGGCCGAGATGGCCGAAAAGGATGGGCCTGCCCGGGTAGATCGACACGCGGGCCTCCTGTCCGATCACCTCGTCCAGGCTGGCATAGCTGCCGTCGATGCTTTCGTGGTTCAGGGTGACGGCATCCTGCGTCACGATCTCCTGCGCGCGGATGGTGCGCAGGGCGACCACGGTTTCGGCGCTGACGGACAGCGGCAGAAGCAGGGCGAGAAAAAGAGCGAAACAGCGCATCAGCGGATCTGCGTCGTGGCGCCGAGCATCTGGTCGGCGGCGGAAATGACCTTGGAATTGAGCTCGTACCCGCGCTGCGCCTCGATCAGTTCGGTGACTTCGCGTACCGCATCGACCGAACTGTCCTCAAGGTAGCCTTGCCGCAGGGTGCCCAACCCCTCTTGCCCCGGGGTGGTGACCAGCGCCGGGCCGGAGGCTTCGGTTTCGGTGAAAAGGTTGCCGCCGATCGCCTCGAGCCCCTTTGCATTGGTAAAGCCTGCAAGCGAGAACTGCCCCAGTAGCTGCGCCTCGGCCGCTTCGGCGAAATAGGCATAGACCTCGCCCGCGCCGTTGATCGATATGCTGCGCGCATCGTCGGGGATCACGATCTCGGGCGAGACGGGAAAGCCGTCCGACGTGACGATCAACCCTTCGGCGCTGCGTTTCAGACCGCCATCGCGGGTATAGGCGGCCTGGCCCGAGGGCAGCGTCACCTCGAGGTAGCCCAGCCCTTCGATGGCGACATCCAGGTCGCCGTTTGTGGCCGAAAGGGCACCCTGCTGCATCTGCATCGACACCGCCGCGGGCCGGACGCCCAGCCCCAGCTGCACGCCGGTGGGCAGCACCGTGCCGTCGGTGGCGTTCACGGCCCCGGCCCGCGCCAGCTGCTGATAGTGCAGATCGGCGAATTCGGCGCGGCGGGCGTTGTAGCCCGTCGTGGTCATGTTTGCGAGGTTGTTCGAGATCACCTCGACCCGCATCTGCTGGGCGCTCATCCCGGTGGCGGCGATTTTCAGGGCACGCATGCTGTGGGTCCTTCCCTAGCGAACAAAGGTCTTGAGCGCGCTGCGCACGCGTTCGTTTTCGGCATCCAGAAAGCTCTGACCCATTTCATAGGCCCGCTGCACCTGAATCATCCGGGCGATCTGGCCGATGGGATCGACATTCGACCCCTCGATAAAGCCCTGCACGACGCGGGGATTTTCCACCGGGGCAAAGCCTCCATCGGCGCGGAACATCACGCCGGCCTGGCGTTCCAGATCGGTTGGATCGTTGGGCATCATCACTCCCAGCTGCCCGATCGGGTGCCCTTGGGTGCTGAGAGTGCCATCCTGCGCGATGGCCAGATCGGTGGCATCCGGCGGTACGAACAGCGGCGCGCCGCCCAGGTCCAGCACCGGATAGCCGTCGGGCGTGACCAGATCGCCCGCCGCATTGGTGCTGAAGGCGCCCGCGCGGGTCAGTTTTTCGCCCTCGGGCGTCTGGATCAGAAAAAAGCCGTCGCCCTCGATCGCCACATCCAGCAATCCGCCGGTCTGGGTCAGGGTGCCCTGCTGCATCGAAGTGCTGCGCAGCCGCGCGCTGGCCATGGAAATGCTTTGGTTGTCTTCGACCGGGACGACGAATTCGGAAAACACCAGTCCCTCTTGCCGGAACCCGGTCGTGGCGGTGTTGGCGATATTGTTGGCGATGATCTGCATTTCGCGCATCAGGCCGGACTGGCGGGTGAGCGTCGTGTAGGTGGTGCTTTCCAAATCAGCCTCCGACGATGATGGGGATCAGGTGGTCTTGAAAGAAGGACACCAGCGTTTCGGTCATGAAGCTCATCGACATCCAGAAGGCGACGATGATGCAGCCAAGTTTCGGAACGAAGGTCAGGGTCATTTCCTGGATCGAGGTGAGCGCCTGGAAAAGGCCCACGGTCACCCCGGCCACCAGCGCGGCCGCAAGGATCGGCACGCTGGTGATCGTGGCGATCCACAGGCCCTGTCGCAACGTGTCGAAGAAGATCGATTCGGTCAGCATCAGACCGGCATCCGCAGGATTTCCTGGTAGGCCTCGACCACCTTGTTTCGTACCGCGACCGCCGCTTCGACGGCGATTTCGGACTGTGCCAGCGCCTGGACAAGCGCATGCGGATCGGCACCGCCAATCATTGCCGACTGCGCCGTGGCTTCGGTCTCCTGCAGGGTCTGGATGAAATCCTTGGCGGCGTTGGCGGCAGCCGCTTGCGGGCCCGCGGCTGCGGGATCGGGCGCCATGTTGGGCAGAGCGGCGGCATATTTCTGAGCGGCAAAAAGCGATCGGACGTCCATTCTGGTCTCCAATTTCTGTCAGGGGGTTAGCGGCGCAGCAGGTCCATCAGGCTCGAGGACATGTTGCGCGCCTGTTCGAACATTTTCAGGTTCGCCTCGTAGCTGCGCTGTGCTTCGCGCGCGTCGGCGATTTCGATGATGAGATCGACATTCGATCCCTCGTAGATGCCCTCGGCATTGGCCAGCGGATGCGCCGGGTCGAACACCTCGGGCAATTCGGAGCGGTCGAGATTGACATCCCCGGTCTGCACCAGCGTCCGGTCGCGCATGTCGGTCTGCATCTCGAACGGGATGGTCTTGCGCCGGTAGCCGGGTGTATCGGAATTGGCGATGTTTTCGGACAGGATGCGCAAGCGCATCGCCTGCGCCTTGAGCCCGCTGGCCGAAACGGAGAGAGAATCGGAAAAATCGGTCACGAGGGATGTCCTTGATCAAGCGCGGCCGATGCTCGCGCGCAGAATGTTTAGGCCGGAGCGGTAGATCGCCAGCGCCCGGTCGTGCTGACGCTTGGCATCGACTGCGATGACCATTTCAGTCTCGACCGATACGGTGTTGCCATTGGGATCTTGTGCCGAACGGCTCAGGCTGACGGGCACAGCGGTGGCGTCGGCGCGGCCATGCAGATGGCCCGTACGGGTGGCGCGCTGCCCTGTGACGCCGTCCCGATCCCGTACCAGATCTGCAAAGGCGATGACGGTCGCGGCCCGGTATCCGGGCGTGTCGGCATTGGCGATGTTCTGCGCGCTCTGGGCCTGTTGAAAGCCTGCGTGCCGGGCCATCGCCATGGCGGTTTTGAGAATGTCCAGGTTCTGGAACATCGGGGCTTCTCCCTCGATCAACTTCAGCAAGGCTTAACGGTGATTCCTTTAGAAACGGTTCTCAGAAACCCGAAGGAGCCAAAGATGCAGAGGGATGAAATTGCGGGCCTGCGCGGCCGGATTGCCGGGTTGCAGGCCCTGCGCGCCGTCGGGCGGGTGGTGTCGGTGGATGGATCGGTGATCTGGATTGATGGCCTGGCCGCCACGGCCAGCATCGGTGACCGGCTGCGCCTCTTGCGCCGGGATCGTGCGCCCCTGGATGGCGAGGTGCTGCGCATCGACGACACACGCGTCGCGATGCTGCCGGATGCCGAGGTTGACGGCGTGGCGCGCGACGACCGTGTGGCGGTTCTGGGGCCGCCCAGTCTGGCCCCGTGGGACGGTTGGATCGGGCGGGTGATCGACCCTTATGGTCAGCCGTTGGATGGTCAGCCGCTGTCGCAGGGCGCCGTGCGCAGGCCATTCCGGTCCGCTCCGCCGCCCGCGGCAACCCGGCGCGCATTGGGCGGTCGTCTGGAAACCGGGGTGCCCGCATTCAACACGCTTCTGCCCATCGTGCAGGGCCAGCGGATCGGTCTTTTTGCCGGGTCCGGTGTCGGCAAATCCCGGCTTCTGGCGCGGCTGGTGCGCAGCATGCAGGCGGATGTCGTCGTGCTGGCGCTGGTCGGCGAACGCGGCCGCGAGGTGCGCGATTTCTTGCAGACCGTGCTGGGGACCGAGGGCATGCGCCGCACCGTCGTGGTCGCCGCGACATCGGATCGATCGGCAGTCGAGCGTCGACGCTGCCCTCAGGCCGCGATGACGATTGCCGAGCATTTTCGCGACCAGGGGGCGCATGTGCTCTACCTGGCCGATTCGGTCACCCGTTTTGCCGAGGCCCATCGCGAAGTCTCTATAGCATCGGGCGAACTGCCTGCGTTGCGCGGCTACCCCGCGTCGACCGCGCATCAGATCATGTCGCTTGCCGAGCGCGCCGGACCCGGTGCGGACGGAGCAGGCGATATCACCGCGGTCTTCAGCGTGCTGGTGGCGGGGTCGGATATGGACGAACCTGTCGCCGACATTCTGCGCGGGGTTCTGGACGGGCATGTGGTGCTTGACCGGCAGATCGCCGAACGCGGGCGGTTCCCGGCCATCGACCTGCTGCGATCGGTGTCGCGCAGCCTGCCCGAAGCGGCGACCGAGGCAGAGAATACGACGATTGCCGAAACCCGCAGGCTGCTGGGTGCCTATGCGGGGGCCGAAACGATGATCCGTGCCGGGCTTTACCGCGATGGCAGCGATCCGCTGCTGGATCAGGCCATTCGCGCCTGGCCCGAGATCGATGCCTTCCTGGGCGATCCCAATCCCGTCACGACCGAGATGTGCTTTGCCCGGCTGAACCTGATCCTGCGGCGTGCCACGGCGGGCGGTTCGAAGCCGATGCCGTCGCGTGCGCAGCCGCGCGCCATCGGATCGGCAGGCTGAAAGCAGCGGGCCTGCGCCTCAGGTCCGCGGAATGCTTTGCAGCAGCATCAGCGCCACCTGGCCCGACCCGGTGCTCTGGCTTGCGCTGATCTGGGTTTGCAACAGGTAATTCTGTACGATCTTTTCCAGAACGTCCGGCGTGGCCAGATCGGTCACGACGTCAGATCCAAAGCGGCTTTGGGCGCGATCCTTCAAGGTTTCCAGCTGCTGGTCGATGTCGATCTGGCCGAACCCGTCCGGCAGCCCCAGCGCCGTCTCGAACACCTCGCGCAGTGGCGGCGTGCCCATGATCCGAAACCACTTCATGTCGTTGCTGCCAGCCTCTTGTGCCAGTTCGGGCAGTGCGCGTTCCAGGTTCATCGCCAGGCGCAGGTTTTCGTCCTGCGCACCCACGGCCACCTCGAACTGCTGCGCCCGGTACTTGTCCAGGACCTCGGTCCCGAAATAAGACAAGCCGGTGCGCGGCGGCGTGATCTCGCCAAAGCCGAAGGCCTTGGAAAACGCCTTGTAGCGGTCGTCGGCCAGGCGGTTCGACAACGCCTCGGGGCTGGTCGTCCCGTCCTCGAGGATCTTGCGAATGAAGAACTTGTTGTCGATGTCGTCCTGCAGGCCAAAGGCACCCAATGCGACGCGCAGCAGTCGCCGGTCCGCCACCAGATCCTCGGCCGAGGTGATTTCGCCGATCTTTTCCGCGAAATAGGCGGTGTCGCGGCTCAGCTGTGCGCCCCTTTCAAAGGCGGCCTTTTGGGTGGGCAGGGTGCTTTGCAGGAACTGCCAGCCGCTCAGCCCCCCGCCCACCAGAACCGGCTGAAAGCTCATGACCGCCCCGCGGCCAAAAGCCGGTCTTCGCGCGGGATAAGGCCGCGCAGTGCCTTGAGGCATTGATAGAACCGGTCCTGCAGCAGCGCGTCGGTCGCGGTGGCAAGCAGCGTTCGGCTGTCGGGATCGGTCAGGATATGGCTCAGCTCCTCGATCCGGCGAAGCAGCTGGTGCCGGGTGTCGGCGGGGTCTGCATCCCCGGTCAGGGCCAGCTGCGCGGCATAGCAGACCCGGCGCACCGGCGTCACGGCCTCTTCTGGATGGATGGCATCGCGCAGGCGCAGGATGTTGGCATTGGGCGACAGGATCGACATGCGGCTGCGCTTGTCACCGTTTTCGATCACCGCGCCGTTGATCAGCACCCGTTCCTTGGGGCCGAGTTTCAGGACCAGCCCGCTCATCTGGGTGCCCCCCGACCCGAAAGGCCCTTGAGGATCGCTGCGTTGACTTCGAGGATCGGCGCCACACGCGCCTTGCCGGTTAGCACCTTGCCGGTATGAACCTGCACGAACTCGGCCAGATAGAAAATTTGCGCCCGCAGCTCGGGCGCCAAGGCATTGCCATCGTCGCTGACATCGACGGCGAAGGCCGTCCAGAGCTTGCGATTGTCCGACAGCGCTTCGACCAGTTGCGGGAAACCGCGCTTGCCCTTCAGGGCGGCGGCGCGGATTCGATGCGTGATCTGTGCGATCAGTTCGTATTCGATGCGGCGGTCGGTACGGGTGGTGGTGGCGGACTGAGAATAGGCGCGTTGCGCCAGGGACTGCGCGTTCACTTCGCATCCTTCCGGGTATGACTACAAAGATATGTGGGATCGGTGGGGGGATCGGGGGCCGGTAACCGGCCCCCGACGGACGTCAGCTTAACGGAAGAGCGACAGCAGCGACTGCGGCGCCTGGTTGGCGATCGACAGCGCCTGAACACCGAGCTGCTGCTGAACCTGCAGCGCCTGCAGACGTGCCGATGCTTCTTCCATGTTGGCATCGACCAGAGTGCCGATCCCGGACTTCAGCGCATCGGTCAGACCCGAGACGAAGTCGGCCTGCGTTTCGATACGCCCTTGGGCCGAACCGAAGGCGGCGGCGGAATCGATGGCGGTCTGGATCAGACCCTCGATACCTTGCAGAGCGGCCTCGGTGCCATTGTCGGTGGTGACGTCGAACCCGGCAAGCAGCTCCAGGCCGCCGCCGACGGTGCCGTCAGCCTCGCCTTCCAGGGTTGCGATGTCGGCGATGTCAGACTGTTCCACAACGCTGTTGTCGTCGGAAATCGCTTCATCATAGCCATTGGTGAAGTCGATCTGACCGGCGTTGGTCGCATTGACCGAGAAGCTGATGTCCAGACCGTCTTCCTTGGCCTGAACGTTCAGACGATCAACCATCGCCTGCGTCACGTCAGCAAGCGTGTCGCCATCCCGAGCGACGTAGACAACGTCGGCCGAGAAATCGAGCGCATCGCCAGACACGTCGCCCGCGAAGTTGCCGCTGCCGGTGACCTGGAAGGAGGCACCGGCGACCAGATCGTCGTTCGCGCCGACGCCGTCGAAGGTCACGAACTCGGCCGTTGCACCCGAGGCGACGCCGGTCGTGTTCACCGACACATCGAGGCCCATGGTGCCGGCGGTTGCCGCCCCTTTTCCGAGATCCTGCTTGCCGACACTGATGTCGGATGCGGCAACACCCGTCCCCGAACGATCGAGTGAAGAAAGAATGTCGATCGATCCCGAATCTTCCGTGGTGTCGGTGTTTGACAGAAGGTTCAGACCGTTGAACTGCGCCGCGCCGACAACGGCGTCGATCTGGTTGGTCAGCGCGTCGATATCCGTCTGGATCTTGGCGCGGTCGACGTTTTCTTCTTGCGCCGCGACGATCTTGCCTTTGATGTCGGTCAGCAGGTCGGTGACGGTTTCGGCGGCCTGGCGTGCCACGGCAACGGTCGACTGGCCCAGGTTGAGGCTGTCGGAGATGCCTTTGAAGCCTTTGACATCCGCCTCCATCACCTTAGAAATCGCCCAGACGGCAGAGTTGTCCTTGGCATTTGCGACGTTCTTGCCGGTAGAAATCTGGTTCTGCACCGATCCCAGATTCTTGTTGATGGATTTCAGGGTCTGCAGCGCGACCATGGCGCCGTTGTTGGTCAGAATGCTTGACATGGGTGGTTAATCCTTACGGTCGGACGGCGCTTTTGCGCCTGTTTTCGATGTCGCCTGTCATGGCGGCTCATGGTCGTTCTGACACCTGCAGTCGCGTCTTCGGTGCGACCGCGCCACCCATCGGGATGCCGCCCGACCATGCCGTTTTCAGTCCTAACAGAGTGCTAAGCTGCGCCCGCGCTGTTCACCGCATTTGAGATAAATGGCGATCACGCGCGACGCTCCAGCCGCTGCGCGCCGGGGTCGCTGATCGCGGTCCGGCGGCCACTGGCATCGTAGGTGTCCACCGATTTGCGCAGCTGGCGCAGCGCGCCCAGCCGTTTGGAGACGTTGCGAATCCCCTCGAGCGCCTGGTCGAAAAGAACGCCGTTGCGCTGCATCGAGGTTTGCAGCGCCTCAAGCTCGGCCCGATCGGGCGGATCCTGCGCCGCAAGCGCGGTGATCAGCGCCTCCTTGCGGTCGAGCAGGTCGGACAGCGCATCTAGTCGGCCGTCCAGCAGCGCGCTGCGTTCTTCGGTCACCAGATCGCTCAGCGCATCCAGCAGGGTTGCCGTGTCCATTTCATCCATGATCGCGCGCCTTGAGTGAGTGATAAAGGGTTTCGGCCAGCCCGATGCCGCCGCTGTCCACCATGGCGCGCGCCTGTTCGGTGACGAGGAAGGACGCGAACTGGTCCTCTCCGATGCCGCCGCCAAAGCCGTCGCTGACCTTGCCCAGGCCAGAGGATTTCAGCATCTCGGCCAGGAAACCGGCCTCGAGCTCTTTGGCCGCCTCCCGCAATTGTCGGTCGCGCAAAGCGGGCGGGGCGGTGGTGGCGGGGGATATTTCCATTCTGGGCATCTCCAATTCGACTCACTTTTCCGAATGTCGCCCAAGGACGGTAAAGAACCGGTAAGGACCTGTGGGTTAGCTGTCCGGTGACGGAAGAACTCCCGGAGCAGTCATGTTTGGTCCTCTCTTGAACGCGCATACCGATCCCGCGACCACTGGATCGGCCCGCCGCGTACCGCCCGACGCCGCACCCAACGACGGCGCTTTTGCCGAGGTTCTGCGCAGTTGCGGACCGGGCGGTCGCGTCTGCGGTGGCAGAGGGGAGGGTGCCGCAGAAGCGTCTATCGTGACGGAGGGGCAGACGCCCACGAACCCCGAGGCGGCGGCAGGCGCAGAGGTCTCGGTGTCGGACGAAGATGGCGATCTTGATCTCTTCATCGATGAAGATCAGCCCGTGTCGGTGACCGGCGAGGATGCGGGGGCAGGTGTTCCTGCGACGGATGCCGACATTTCTGATGAGGAGCCTGGAACGTTTGACGATCTGGCGCCGATCAAGGGCGACGGGTCAGATGACGCGGACGGGATTGCTGTGGACTCTGACCGTGTTCATGATGAACCAAACCTGGCACGGCCGCCAAGGGCCGATGCCGAAAGAGGTCTGACGCAAGTCGATGGCGCCTTGTTATCGGCGTCGGTCCGACCGGAGCGAATCACGCATCCGCTGCCAGGCAAACCCAACGGTCGATCAGATGGAATTGCAGTGCCGACAGCAACGAGGTTCCCGACGTCACCTGCGGAGAACGCGGGGCGCGCAGCCGTGGCAAACGGTTCGCCGGGCCTAAGACAGCCGACCGAGTTGAAAGTGCCGGAAAGTGCCTTGATCAGTCGTCTCTCGCCGGCGCTGCAAAAAGGCGCACGACTGGACAATTCGCTGGCCGCTCGATCAGTTTCAGATCTTGAAGGTCCAGTAGGGAGAGGCCCGTTCCCCGACGCAGCACAAGGATTTTCTGCTTCTCGGTTGGGTCAGAACACGCAGGCATCTGTGCCCGCTCCAGCCGCAAAGGGGTTGGTTGCCTCATCCAGCATCCGAAACTCATCTGAGTCCGTTCCGACACAGGCGACGCAGGCCGATCTGCGGCCTCCGGAAACCCGCTCAGCAGAGCCTTTTGCTCCTGCCGGAGCTCTGAAAATTCCGGCGATGTCCCACCCGAACAACATGCCGTCGGCACCTCGATTTGGTACAACAGATACCGTAAACAACAAGCGTTCCGTTCAGGCTGGTGCCATAGGTCCGGTCGCTTTCACACCGGACTCGCTCCGGGCGTCGGCCATGCCCTTGTCGGTCGACACCTCAACAACCAAGCCAAAGATCGACACCCCTCGCATGTCGCGGGCCCTCCCGCCCACAAGCGCTTTGCGTCACCCGACGGAGGCCGCAGTCGTGCCGGTTGGCCAATCGGCACCGACGAGCTCTTTCGGCGGCACGGTCTCTGCACCGGTCAAGATAAACGCCAGCCCCGGACCGGCCGTAGACGTGGCGGCAGCGGCGTCCGGACTCGATGCCTCGAAGGCCCTGTCGGCGCCGGAAACACGCATGGCGACGCTGGTTTCGGCAAAGGTCGACCTTCCTATGACCGGACAGCCTGAAGGTCAGCCGCACGGCAATCATTCGGCGACCGGCCCCAAACCTCAACAGTCCGCGCTTCTCGATCTGCGTCCGGCGATCACCGACCCGACCCGCAGAATCGAACCTGCCGGTATGAGCGCACGGCCGGAGCCTGCGGCGACAGCGCGCCGAACGGATCAACCAATGATCCACCCGGCGCAAATCGCGCCGGTTCCGCCAGCCTTGCAACCAGCGGATCCCACCGGTCGGGCTGCGCGTGTGAGCTCTGAGTTCATGCAGAGACCGGACGACACCGATCCCGCCAGCGCCATTGCCAAAGGTGTCCGAAACGACGGGCCTGCCACCACCGCGCGAGCGGTCGGACAGCTTCCGACCGCCGCGCCGCGCCTGGATCTTTACCCTCGGATGGAGATCTCGGCCGGACAGCGCCCGATTCGGGAGGATCAGATGACCGCGCCCGAACCGCGCAATCCTGCCCCGGTTCAGGCAGCCGCACGCCCGTTTTCCACGGCACAGTCCCTGACGCCTGCCGCTCTATCCGCGCAGCTGCCGGAGGGCTCAGAACCGGACGGGGGTGTTGAGACAAGTCCAGTGGCGCTCGGCGAGGTGCGCAGCGGTTCCGCCCCCACGATGATCAGCCACAGCGTCCCGGCCCATGCCGCGCCGCCCGCAGCGGTGGTGCGACAGGTGGCCGAGGGGGTGGCACTGGCGCGTGACGGGGCTGTGGAACTGCGGCTCAACCCCGAAGAGCTGGGCCGCGTTCACGTGCGCATCAGTGCGTCGGAAACCGGGGTGATGATGCATGTCACCGCCGAACGGCCCGAAACGCTGGACCTGCTGCGCCGTCATATCGACTTGCTTCAGCGCGACCTGAACGCGCTTGGATATGACGATCCGCAGTTTTCCTTTGACCGGCGGGGCGGACACGCCGAACAGACCACGACCGATGGCCCGGAGCTGTCGGATGACGCCTCGCCCACCCCCGCCAAGCACACCGCCAGCCCCACGATCCGCCCGCAGACCGACGGGCTGGACATCCGATTATAGGACATCGCCATGGACATTTCCCAGATCCCCCCCACGGCCTTTGGCGCCGGGAACACCGCTCCCGAGGCGCAGGAGCTCAGTTCGGATTTCGAGACGTTTCTGCGCATGCTGACGGTTCAGATGCAGAACCAGGACCCGCTCAACCCGGTGGATTCCGCCGATTATGCCGTGCAACTGGCGACGTTTTCATCGGTGGAACAGCAGGTCATGACCAATGATCTGTTGCGCGGGTTGACCGACCAGATCGGCGGCAGTTCCATGCAGCAGCTCGCCGGATGGATCGGGATGGAGGCGCTAGCCCGCGCCCCGGTGCAGTTCGACGGAACGCCTGTCAACATCCGGCCCGATTTTGCCGAGGGCGCGGATCACGGCGCATTGGTGGTGCGCGACAGCGCGGGCACGGTCCTGTTGCGCGAACCGCTGGGCCTGTCGGCGGATGCGGTGGAATGGGCGGGCGTCGACGAAAATGGCGTGACCCTGCCCGACGGCACCTACCGGTTCGAGATCGAGAGCTACCAGAACGGCACACTGATCGACGCGCGCGTGGCCCAGACCTACAGCCGCATCGAAGAGGCACGGGTTGACGGTGGCATCACCCTGCTGCGCCTGGCGGACGGAAGTGAGGTCATCTCGACACTCGTGACCGGCTTGCGGGCGCCGGATCAGGCCAACAGCACGTAAAGCGTGACGGCACCCGCACCGATGACTAGGCCCAGCCCGGACCACAGCAGCCGGCCGGGCCACTGGCGGGTGGGATCGGGCGGTGGGCTATCGGCCTGCCGGATCAGCGCCGCCTCGACCAGCTGCGGCAGGCGCGGCCCGAACCGTGCCAGCACCAGCGCCGTCTTGCTGAAATCGCGTAGGGCGGCGCGGGGGCCGATGCTTTTCTTGATGTAATCCTCGACGACAGGCTGCGCGACCTTCCAGATGTTCATCCGCGGGTTCAGCGATCTTGCCACGCCTTCGACCACCACCATGGTGCGCTGCAGAAGGATCAGCTCTGTCCGGGTTTCCATCCCGAAACGCTCTGTCACTTCAAAGAGATAGGCCAGAAGCCGCCCCATCGAGATGCGCGTCGCGTCCATGCCGAAGATCGGCTCGCCGACGGCGCGCAGGGCGCGGGCGAATTCATCGACATCGCGGTCGGCGGGCACGTATCCGGCTTCGAAGTGCACCTCGGCCACACGCTTGTAATCGCGGCGGATAAAGCCGAACAGGATCTCGGCATAGACCCGGCGGGTGTATTCGTCGATGTGGCCCATGATCCCGAAATCATAGGCGATGATGTCTCCGTTCGGCGCGACCTTGAGGTTGCCCTGATGCATGTCGGCGTGAAAGAATCCGTCGCGCAGCGCGTGGTTCAGGAAAAGCTGCAGCACCCGTTCGCTGAGTTCGACGCGGTTATGCCCCGCGGCATCCAGTGCCGCATTGTCGCCCAGCGCCGCGCCTTCGGCCCATCCCATGGTCATCACCCGGCGGCTGGAATGCATCCATTTGATATCCGGCAGCTGAAAGCCGGGATCGTCCTTGGTGTTGGCGGCAAATTCGGACGCTGCGGAGGATTCGAGCCGCAGGTCCAGTTCACCCATCACCACGCCTTCGAAGTGCGTGATCACGTCCATCGGGCGCAGACGCCGGGACGATGGCGACAAAAGTTCGACCATTCGGGCGCAGAGGTAAAAGGCGTCGATGTCTTTGCGGAATGCCCTCTCGACATCAGGGCGCAGGACCTTGACCGCCACAACCTCGCCGGTGTCACGCAGCCGTGCCTTGTGGACCTGGGCGATGGAGGCGGCGGCCACAGGTTCGCTGAACTCGATAAACAGATCGTCGGCAGGCGCGTCCAGTTCGCGCGCCACGGTCTCTTTCGCGACAGACACCGGAAACGGCGGCAGCTTGTCTTGCAGCACGCGCAGCTGCACGGCCAGTTCTTCGCCCACCACGTCGGGGCGGGTCGACAGGACCTGGCCGAACTTGATGTAGGCCGGGCCCAGGGCGGTCAGCGCGCGGGTCGCGGGCGGCATGCTGGGGTCGCCCTCGTATCCGAGCCATTTGAAAGGCCAGCCAAGCACGCGGGCGGCGGCACGCAGCGCGGGCGGCGCATCAAAGGCGTCCAGCACGACACCCATTGCGCCGGTACGCTCCAGCGTGGCGCCGGTGCGGATCAGCCGCCAGATGTTGTGCGGACCGCGCATGCTAAAGCTTCCAGCCGGAGTGCAGGCAGGCGACGCCCATGGTCAGATTGCGGTACTTGGCCTGCTCGAACCCGGCCTGGCGCACCATCCCGAGAAATGTTTCCTGATCCGGGAATCTGCGGATCGACTCCACCAGGTATTGATAGCTGTCGCGGTCGTTCGCGATGACCTGCCCCATGGCGGGAATCACGTTGAAGGAATAGCGGTCATAGGCCCATTGCATCGCCGGGTTCGGGATCTGCGAAAACTCCAACACCATCAGACGCCCGCCGGGGCGCAGCACGCGGTAGGCCTCGTTCAGCGCCTCCTGCGGGCGGGTCACGTTCCGGATGCCGAAGCTGATTGTGTAGACGTCAAAGCTGTTGTCGTCGAAGGGCAGGGCCATGGCGTCGCCCACCACCCAGTCCAGGCTGTCGGCCATCGCCTCGGCCTCGGCCCGTTTACGACCCTCGATCAGCATCGGTTCAGTGAGGTCGAGCACCGTGGCATGGCCATGGCCCGCGCGCTTGAGGAACCGGAAAGAGATGTCACCGGTGCCGCCTGCCACATCCAGAAGCCGCTGGCCACGGCGCGGCGCGAGCCAGTCCATCATCGCGTCCTTCCAGATGCGGTGGATGCCCATCGACATCGCGTCGTTCATCACGTCGTATTTCGACGCCACCGAGCCGAAGACGCCGCGCACCCGCCCGGCCTTTTCGCTTTCGGGTACGTCCTGGAATCCGAAATGTGTGGTTTTTCCGCTGTCGTCGGTCATGGGCCTTGCCGTTCTAACTGGTTGATCCTTCTTATAGGGTGCCCACGCGCTGTTACAATGCGACCCAACCGCAAGGACCGTCAGAGATGCCAGAATTACCCGAAGTCGAGACAGTCCGTCGCGGGTTGGCCCCTGTGATGGAAGGGCAGGTGATCGCGCGGGCCGAGGTGAACCGGCCCGATCTGCGCTGGCCCTTCCCCGACAACATGGCCGCGCGGCTGACCGGCGCGCGGGTCGTGCGGCTGCGGCGGCGGTCGAAATACATCCTGGCCGACCTCGACCGGGGCGAGACGCTCTTGATCCACCTGGGTATGTCGGGGCGGATGCTGATCTCTGGCGATCCGCTGGGGCGGTTCGTGCATGATCACCCGGCCCCGGAAAAACACGACCATGTCGTCTTTCACATGCGGAACGGGGCGCGCATCACCTTTAACGACGCGCGGCGCTTCGGCGCGATGGACCTGATGCGCACCAACACGGCCGATGCGCATCCGCTTCTGGCGGCCATCGGGCCCGAACCACTGGGCAACGCGTTCAGCGAATCCCACCTCGTGGCGGCGCTGAGGGGGCGTAACATGCCCATAAAATCAGCACTTCTGGACCAGAAAATCGTCGCCGGTCTGGGCAACATCTATGTTTGCGAAACGCTTTACCGGGGGCGTGTACACCCGGCGCGCAAGGCCGGGCGGATCGCGGCGGGCCGGATCGCGGGCCTTGTTCCGATCATCCGGCAGGTCCTGACCGAGGCGATCGAGGCGGGCGGATCATCCCTGCGCGACTTCCGGCAAGCCGATGGAGAGCTTGGATATTTCCAGCATACCTTCGACGTCTACGGGCGCGAGGGTGGTGCCTGCCGCCGCGATGGATGCAGCGGAACGGTGCGCCGCATCGTCCAGTCGGGACGGTCTTCGTTCTATTGTGCGGCCTGCCAAAGATAGCTTGAACCGCAAGCCCAAGATGGTAAGGCTTCGGGTTCTGACCGAAACAATCGAAAGCATGTTTCATGGCCTATGAGACGATCATCGTCGAAGTAGAAGACCACGTCGCCACCATCAAACTGAACCGCCCCGATGCCATGAATGCGCTGAATTCTCAGCTGCTGGGCGAACTTGCGGATGCCCTGCGCGATGCGGACGGCAATGAAAAGGTGCGCTGCATCATCCTGACCGGGTCGTCCAAGGCGTTCGCCGCCGGGGCCGATATCAAGGAAATGTCCGAAAAGACCTTTGTGGAGGTCTTCCTGGCGGATTTCTTCGCCCGCGAGCATGAGGCCGTCACGAAAGTGCGCAAGCCGATCATCGCCGCCGTGGCAGGATACGCGCTGGGCGGCGGGTGCGAACTGGCCATGATGTGCGATTTCATCATCGCCGCGGATACCGCGAAGTTCGGCCAACCCGAGATCAACCTGGGCGTCGTTGCCGGAATCGGCGGCACGCAGCGGCTGACCCGTTTTGTCGGCAAGTCCAAATCCATGGACATGCACCTGACGGGCCGGTTCATGGACGCGGACGAGGCGGAGCGTTCGGGCCTTGTCAGCCGCGTGGTCCCGGCCAAGCAACTGATGGCAGAGGCAGAGGCCGCGGCACAGAAGATCGCCGAGAAATCGCTCCTGACCTCGATGGCGGTCAAGGAATCAGTCAATCGCGCCTACGAGACGACCCTGTCCGAGGGCATTCTTTTCGAACGGCGGATGTTCCATGCGATGTTCGCAACCGAGGATCAGTCCGAAGGTATGTCGGCCTTCCTGGAAAAGCGTACGGCACAGTTTCGCGACAAGTGACGGATCGGTGAAATTTGGGTTTGCATCCGCGACGCAGACTCCGTAAGGACACCGCTTACATGCGCGTGATGCCCGCTCTGGCAAGAATCGATCCGGACAAGATGGTTCCGGGCCTGTGGGTTTTGCGCTGCCGTTTTGGAACCGACAGACTGGAATAGAGATCATGGCAAATTCGCCGCAGTCCAAGAAACGCGCTCGTCAGAACGAAAAGCGTTTCGCCATCAACAAGGCGCGCCGGTCGCGCATCCGTACCTACCTTCGCAAGGTCGAAGAGGCGATCGCCTCGGGTGACAAGGACGCCGCCGCAGCTGCCCTGCGTGCCGCCCAGCCCGAACTTATGCGTGGCGTGACCAAGGGCGTGTTCCACAAGAACACCGCCTCCCGCAAGATCTCGCGCCTGTCGGCGCGGGTGAAGGCCATCGGATAACCGTATCAGATTTTGATGTCAGAGAATGAGGCGCCACAAAAAGTGGTGCCTCATTTGTATTTTGGGCAGTTCTGCAACGGGCCTACGATTCTTTTCCACAGAAAGCTGAGTCAACGGATAAGAACTGTTGAAGCGCTTCGAACTGCCCTGATAAATTGATCCTGCGAGTCACACATAGCTTGCTGCTAGGGGGGACAGGATCGCGGGTCGCGCCACACTTGGGTGGCAAAATCCGCAGCTCTGACCGGTCGGAAACGATTGTCAGATCTCAAGGTGCGATTCCTTGGGCCATGTCCAAATCATAGGTGCGAAGCCCGCGTTTGATGCTGCGACCGGTAGGGGACACCGGCGTGGTGGTGTACGTTTCAGGCTTGGCACAGACCGATCAGGTCGTTCGGTTTCACGCATCTGCGGCGTGAAAGCAAAACGGCTGTGCCCGACCATCTCTTGTGTGGCCGCCGCGCATTGGCAGATGCGTGTGGCAATGGCAATGACTGATGGGACCTGGGGACCTAATGACACAAGAACAATGGGGCGCGTTGCAAGATGGTTTGTGCAAGACGGTGGGTAAGAGCAATTACACCAACTGGATCAAGCCGCTGAAGTACAAGGGCCTGGACGATGGCGTAGCAGTGTTCGATGTCCCCACAAAGTTCGCCCGAACTTATGTGACACAGAATTTCGGTGAACTGCTGCTGTCCAAGGTGTCGGGCATGGGCTCGGGCGTGCGCAGGATCGAATTCCAGGTTTCGGAAACCCCGCCCGCGAAAGCTGCAAAGCCCGCCAAGGCTCAGGCACCGGCAAGCGCTGCGGACATGCTGACCAGCGCGCCGCTTGAAACCCGCTTTACCTTCGACAATTTCGTCGTGGGCAAGCCCAACGAACTGGCCCATGCCGCCGCCCGCCGCGTGGCCGAAGGTGGCCCGGTTACCTTCAACCCGCTCTTCCTGTATGGCGGCGTCGGCCTGGGCAAGACCCACCTCATGCACGCCATTTCCTGGGAACTGCGCAGCCGCAATCCCGAAATGCAGGTGCTGTACCTTTCGGCCGAACAGTTCATGTACCGCTTCGTGCAGGCGCTGCGGGAACGGCGGATGATGGATTTCAAGGAAATGTTCCGGTCCGTCGACGTGCTGATGGTCGACGACGTGCAGTTCATCGCGGGCAAGGACAGCACGCAGGAAGAGTTCTTTCACACCTTCAATGCGCTGGTGGACCAGAACAAGCAGATCATCATTTCCGCCGACCGCGCCCCGGACGAGATCAAGGATATGGAAAACCGGATCCGGTCGCGCCTGCAATCGGGCCTCGTGGTGGATCTGCACCCGACCGATTACGAACTGCGGCTGGGTATTCTGCAATCGCGCCTTGCGCAGCATATGGCACAGTATCCCGACCTCAGCATCGACCGGGGGATCATCGAATTCCTGGCGCATCGCATCTCGACCAATGTGCGCGTGCTCGAAGGGGCGCTGACCCGGCTCTTCGCCTTTGCGTCGCTCATCGGGCGGCCGATCACCATGGATCTGACGCAGGATTGCCTGGCGGACGTTCTGCGCGCGTCGGAACGCAAGGTCAGCATCGAGGAAATCCAGCGCAAGGTGGCGGATCACTACAACATCCGCATCTCGGATCTTGTCGGGCCCAAGCGGGTGCGCAACTTCGCCCGCCCGCGGCAGGTCGCGATGTATCTGTGCAAGCAGCTGACAAGCCGCTCCCTCCCCGAGATCGGGCGCAAGTTCGGCGGCCGCGACCACACCACCGTGATGCACGGGGTCAAGCGGATCGAGGACCTGAAGGTTCAGGATGGTCAGATTGCCGAGGATCTGGAAATGCTGCGCCGCACGCTCGAAGCCTGAGGGAAATCCGGCAACAGACGGGACAAGGCCGCAAAAGGGCGCAGCGCCGCCCTTGACGGCCCCGTAAAACCGACCGACAAAACGGATTAAATGGGTTGGAGAGGCGCGTGGCGCAGGCTAACGTGCATCTCCGGCGGTCGGAGGGATAGGCGATGAAGATCAGTATCGAACGCGGCGCATTGCTCAAGGCTGTGGCGCAAGCCCAGTCGGTGGTCGAGCGGCGCAATACCATTCCGATCCTCGCCAATGTCCTGATCGAGGCCGAGGGCGACAGCGTGACGTTCCGCGCGACCGACCTGGATATCGAGGTGGTCGACAAGGCCCCCGCGCAGGTCGAACGCGCCGGAGCCACAACCGTGTCCGCCGTGACCTTGCATGAAATCGTGCGCAAGCTGCCCGACGGCGCGCTGGTGGCGCTGTCCGAAGGCAGCGCCGCGGGGCGGCTCACGGTGACGGCGGGCCGGTCGAACTTTTCGCTGGCCACCCTGCCCAAGGAAGATTTCCCGGTGATGGCCAGTTCGGAATACTCGGCCAATTTTTCGGCCAAGGCGCAAGTTTTGCGGCGGCTTTTCGACAAGTCGAAATTCGCCATCTCGACCGAGGAAACCCGCTACTATCTCAACGGCGTCTACATGCATGTGGCCGATGGCGACGGCGGCAAATCCCTGCGCTGCGTGGCGACCGACGGCCACCGCCTGGCCCGGATTGACGCCGATTTGCCCGACGGCGCCGCCGACATGCCGGGCGTGATCGTGCCGCGCAAGACCGTGGGCGAGCTGCGCAAGCTGCTGGACGACGACGACATGGCCATCGCGGTGTCGGTCTCGGACACGAAGGTGCGTTTCGCGACGCCCGATATCACCCTGATTTCCAAGGTGATTGACGGCACCTTCCCCGACTACACCCGCGTGATCCCGCAGGGAAACACCCGCAAGCTCGAGGTCGATGCCTCGGAATTCGCAAAGGCGGTCGACCGCGTCGCCACGGTCAGCTCGGAACGGTCCCGCGCGGTCAAGCTGTCACTGGACGAGGATCGGCTGGTGCTGAGCGTCAACGCCCCGGATTCCGGCGCGGCCGAAGAAGAGCTGGCCGTCGCCTATGGCGACGAACGGCTGGATATCGGCTTCAATGCCAAGTACCTGCTTGAAATCGCAAGCCAGGTGGACCGCGAGAACGCCGTTTTCATGTTCAATTCGTCCGGTGACCCGACCCTGATGCGCGAAGGCGACGATATGTCGGCGATCTATGTCGTCATGCCGATGCGGGTCTAGGCGCGGCCCTGACCGCCCTGCCGCGTGGCTCTTTATCTTTCCGAACTGAAACTGTCGCATTTCCGGTCGCACAAGCGGGCGGATATCGCCGTTGATGCGCGCCCGGTCGCGATTTACGGACCCAATGGTGCGGGCAAGACCAACCTGCTTGAGGCTGTGTCGCTGTTTTCGCCTGGTCGGGGGATGCGCCGCGCCTCGGCGCAGGACATGACCCGCAGGCCCGAGGCGCTGGGCTGGAAGGTCAGCGGCGTGCTCACCGGCCCCGAAGGCACGCACGAGGTGGCGTTCCAGTCGGAAAGCGGCGCGCCCCGGCAGGTGCGCATCGACGACAAGACCGCGACACAGACCGCGCTTGGCCGCATCGCCCGTGTGCTGTGGCTCGTGCCCAGCATGGACCGGCTGTGGATCGAGGGGGCCGAGGGGCGGCGTCGGTTTCTGGATCGCATGACACTATCGTTCTTTCCCGATCACGGCGAGCTGTCGCTGGACTACGAAAAGGCTATGCGCGACCGCAACCGGCTGCTCAAGGACCAGATCCGCGACGCGCATTGGTACGCCGCGCTCGAGGCGCAGATGGCGCGCAGCGGCGCGCAGTTGCACGCCAACCGGCACGAGGCGCTGCGGCGCCTGCAGGCGGCGCAGGCCGGGGCCGAAACCGCCTTTCCCGCCGCCGACCTGACGCTGGTTCAAAGCGAAGGCGAGATGCCCGACGGCGCGGACGCCCTGCGCGACGCGCTTGTCGACAGCCGCCCACGCGACATGATGGCGGGCCGCACGCTGGTCGGTCCGCACCGCGCCGATCTGCACGGCGTCTTTGCCGCCAAGGGCGTGCCTGCCAGCGACTGTTCCACCGGAGAGCAGAAGGCGCTGCTGATCTCGCTCATCCTGTCGAACGCCCGCGCGCTTGCGCCTGATTTCGGTGCTCCGCCGCTTTTGCTGCTGGACGAGGTTGCCGCGCATCTGGACGCGGGCCGCCGCGCCGCCCTATACGACGAAATCTGCGCCTTGGGCGCGCAGGCCTGGATGACCGGCACCGGGGCGGAGCTTTTCTCGGATCTGGGACAGCGGGCGCAATATCTGTTGGTGACGGACTCTGAGGGACTGTCGGACGTAATGGAGGCGACACCATGACCATCGGCATCTGGGAAATCGCCGCCTATGCGGGTGCGCTTTTCATCCTGTTCCTGACGCCCGGCCCGGTCTGGGTGGCGCTGACCGCACGGGCGCTGTCAGGCGGATTTCGCGCCGCCTGGCCGCTGGCCCTGGGGGTGGTCGTGGGCGATATCCTCTGGCCCTTCCTCGCCATCCTCGGGGTGACCTGGATCGTCGGGGTCTTTGCCGGATTCATGGCGGTGCTGCGCTGGGTCGCCTGCGCGACCTTCCTGATCATGGGGGCGCTGATCATCCGCAACGCCGACAGCAGCATCGCCAAGGATTCGCGCCTGACCCGGCCCGGCATGTGGGCGGGGTTTCTGGCGGGGCTCGCCGTCATTCTGGGCAATCCCAAGGCCATCCTGTTCTACATGGGTGTTCTGCCGGGCTTCTTTGATCTGACGGCGCTGCAATGGCCCGACATGCTGGCGATTGCCCTGATCTCGGCCCTGGTGCCGCTCATCGGCAACCTGGTTCTGGCGCTGTCGATCGACCGGGCCAAACGGCTCTTGTCCTCGCCCAGGGCGCTGCGCCGGACGAACCTCACCGCGGGGGCGCTGCTGATCCTCGTGGGGCTGGTGATCCCCTTTGCGTGACACTCAAATCGCTGCTGCCGCGCGGGCCCATTGTTGCTAGCGTGCCAACGCCCCGAATGCCACAAAATCTAGTGTCATTTGCGTGACAATCCCCCGCGATCAGCCTATAAATCAGGCGCAAAGAACAAGGGAAATCCGCATGTCCGAGACCGAGCAGACGCCAGAAGAGTATGGCGCCAATTCCATCAAGGTTCTCAAAGGGTTGGAGGCTGTGCGCAAGCGGCCCGGCATGTACATCGGCGATACCGACGACGGGTCGGGCCTGCACCACATGGTCTACGAGGTGGTGGACAACGGCATCGACGAGGCGCTGGCCGGCCACGCCGATGCGGTGACGGTGAAAATCCACGCCGATTCCAGCGTTTCAGTCAGCGATAACGGACGCGGCATTCCGGTAGACATGCACGAGGGCGAAGGCGTGTCCGCCGCAGAGGTCATCATGACCCAGCTGCACGCCGGCGGGAAATTCGACCAGAACAGTTACAAGGTTTCGGGCGGTCTGCACGGGGTCGGCGTGTCTGTGGTGAACGCCCTCAGCGACTGGCTCGAACTGCGTATCTGGCGCAACGGCAAGGAACATATCGCCCGGTTCGAGGGCGGGTTCACCACCAAATCGCTTGAGGTCGTCGGAGATGCCGACGGCCGCAAGGGGACCGAGGTGCGGTTCCTCGCCTCCACCGACACATTCTCGAACCTCGACTATGATTTCCACACGCTTGAAAAGCGCCTGCGCGAACTGGCGTTCCTCAATTCCGGCGTGCGCATCATCCTCGAAGACGAACGCCCGGCGGAACCGCTGCGCACGGAACTTTTCTACGAAGGCGGCGTGCGGGAATTCGTGAAATACCTCGACCGGTCCAAGACCTCGGTCATGCCCGAACCGATCTATATGACCGGCGAAAAGGACGATATCGGCGTCGAGGTCGCGATGTGGTGGAACGACAGCTACCACGAGACCGTTCTGCCCTTTACCAACAACATCCCGCAGCGCGATGGCGGTACGCATATGGCGGGCTTTCGCGGCGCGCTCACGCGGACGATCAACAACTATGCCCAGACCAGCGGTATCGCGAAAAAGGAAAAAGTGTCCTTTACCGGCGACGACGCCCGCGAGGGTCTGACCTGCGTGCTGTCGGTCAAGGTTCCCGACCCGAAGTTTTCGAGCCAGACCAAGGACAAGCTGGTCAGCTCCGAAGTGCGCCCTGCCGTTGAATCGCTGATGAACGAAAAGCTGGCCGAGTGGTTCGAGGAAAACCCGAACGAGGCGCGTGTCATCGTCGGCAAGATCGTCGAGGCGGCGCTGGCCCGCGAGGCCGCGCGCAAGGCGCGCGAACTGACACGCCGCAAGAACCCGATGGACGTGAATTTCCTGGCCGGAAAGCTCAAGGATTGTTCCGAGAAAGACCCATCCAAGACCGAGCTTTTCCTGGTCGAGGGGGACAGCGCCGGCGGGTCGGCGCAGACCGGTCGCGACCGGGGCACGCAGGCCATTCTGCCTCTCAAGGGAAAAATTCTCAACGTGGAACGCGCGCGGTTCGACCGGATGCTGGGCAGCCAGGAGATCGGCAACCTGGTGATGGCGCTGGGCACCGGCATCGGTCGGGACGAATTCAACCTCGCGAAACTGCGCTACCACAAGATCGTCATCATGACCGACGCCGACGTGGACGGCGCGCATATCCGCACACTGCTGCTGACGTTCTTCTACCGTCAGATGCCCGAGCTTATTGAAAACGGGCATCTTTATATCGCGCAGCCGCCGCTTTACAAAGTGTCGCGCGGCAAGTCCGAGGTCTATCTCAAGGATCAGGCCGCGATGGACGACTACCTGATTTCGCAGGGTTCGGAAAACGCGCTGCTGCGGCAGGGCAACGGCGAGGAAATCAGCGGTCAGGACCTCAAGCGCGTGGTGGACGAGGCGCGCCAGCTCAAGCGCGTGCTGGATGCCTTCCCGACGCATTATCCGCGCCACATCCTGGAACAGGCGGCCATTGCCGGGGCGTTTGTGCCCGGCGCGGTGGACCGTGACCTGCAAGGCGTGGCCGACAAGGTGGCGACCCGGCTCGACCTCATCGCGCTTGAATACGAACGCGGCTGGCGCGGGCGGATCACCCAGGATCACGGCATCCGGCTCGCGCGCATCCTGCGCGGCGTCGAAGAGGTGCGCACGCTCGACGGCCCGATGCTGCGCTCGGGCGAGGCGCGCAAGACCGGCAGTTTCACCGAAAGCCTGCAGGCGGTTTACGACCAGCCCGCCGTGCTGGAACGCAAGGACCGCCGCCAGATGATCCATGGTCCGCTCGACCTGCTGGCGGCAATCCTGGAAGAGGGCGAAAAGGGCAACACGTTGCAACGCTACAAGGGCTTGGGTGAGATGAACCCCGATCAGCTGTGGGAAACCACGCTGGACCCCGACGCGCGCACGCTCTTGCAGGTCAAGGTCGACGACATGGCCGAGGCGGATGACCTTTTCACCAAGCTGATGGGCGACGTGGTGGAACCGCGCCGCGAATTCATCCAGCAGAACGCACTGAGCGTCGAGAACCTCGACTTCTAGGCCGGTGTAGGCGCGCCCGTAGTTTTTCGCCGCGCGCATAGTTTTTCGCGTGCTGAGGTCGGGATGCGGCAGCGTTTTCCGTGGCTTTCAGAAAGTTAGCGCGAAATCCAAGCCTTCGCGGTTTCTTGTCAGACGTCAGCGCCTACCGGACAGATTTAGGGGTTTGAGCAACGGAGGATTTCTGGTTCATCGAAGCCATTATGGAGCGAAGATGAACAAGAAATCCGGGACATCGAAGGACGCCGCTGACAAGCTGGTCAGGGGCATCAAACGCAGAACGCGCAAACACTACTCTGCCGAGGAGAAGATCAGGATCGTCCTGGCGGGCCTGCGTGGCGAGGAGAGCATCGCCGCGCTATGTCGCCGCGAGGGTATTGCAGAGAGCTTGTATTATTCCTGGTCGAAGGAATTCCTCGAATCTGGGAAGAACCGCTTGGCGGGTGATACGGCGCGACAAGCGACATGCCCTGAAGTCAAAGAACTGCGGTCAGAATCTGCCGCCCTGAAAGAGGTGGTTGCCGAGCTGACGCTTGAGAACCGGTTGCTCAAAAAAAGCATGATCGGGGATGGGGGCGACGAAGAATGAGATACCCCGCCGCAGAGAAGCTTGAGATCATCCGCACGGTCGAGGCATCGCACCTGCCAACCCGGCAAACCCTGAAGATGCTCGGCATCCCCAGCAGCACCTATTACGACTGGTACGCCCGCTGGAGCGACGGTGGCGCCGATGCCCTGGCTGATCGGTCCCCACGGCCCAAGTCAGTGTGGAACCGCATCCCGGACAAGGTACGCGAGGATGTTGTCGATTTTGCCCTTGAGTATGAAGACCTGACGCCGCGCGAATTGGCGGTCAAATACACCGACGAGAAGCGGCACTTCGTCTCGGAATCATCCGTGTAGCGCATTCTCAGCGCCGAGGATTGGATCACTGCACCGGCCCATGTCGTGATCCGCGCAGCCGATGAGTTCCGGGACAAAACCAGTCGTCCGAACGAGCTCTGGCAGACCGACTTCACGTACCTGAAGGTCATCGGCTGGGGATGGTTCTATCTCAGCACGATCCTCGACGATTACAGCCGATACATCATTGCCTGGAAGCTCTGCACCACGATGAAGGCTGTCGATGTCACCGACACGCTGGAGCTGGCACTGGACGCTTCGGGCTGCAACAGCGCGGCCGTCGCGCACAAACCACGGCTGCTCAGTGACAATGGCTCGTCCTACGTTGCCGCCGACCTGGCCGACTATCTCGACGACAAAGGAATGGATCACGTTCGCGGCGCTCCGCACCATCCGCAAACCCAGGGCAAGATCGAGCGCTGGCATCAGACCATGAAGAACCGTGTTCTGTTGGAAAACTACTTCCTGCCCGGCGACTTGGAACGCCAAATCGGCGCCTTCGTTGATCACTACAACACCCACGCTAGCACGAGAGCTTAGACAACCTGACACCCGCCGACGTCTATGGACCTGTCACGCTTTCGTGCCGCTCCGATTGCTCACTTATGCAGCCTTTGCTTTGAAGGCCAAAGGGCTTTTCCAGCCGAGTGCTGAATGCCTCCGTCGCGGATTGTAGAAGCCATTGATGTATTCAAAGATGGAGATCTCGGCGTCGCGACGTGTGCGCCAGGAGCGTTGCCACAGCAACTCAGCCTTGATCGTTTTGAAGAAGGTTTCCACCGCTGCGTTGTCGTAGCAATTTCCAGTGCCACT